>CALSRA010000028.1 GCA_943788635.1 uncultured Alphaproteobacteria bacterium
CATGTTCTCGTTGGTCAGGTTTTTTGGGGGGTCTGCCGTTTTTGGCTCTGGTTCAGGCGGTAACTGTCGCCGTTCATCTCGAGGATATGAACGTGGTGGGTTAGGCGGTCGAGCAAAGCCCCTGTCAGGCGTTCGGATCCGAACACCTCGGTCCATTCATCGAAGGGGAGATTGCTGGTCAGCAGGGTTGAGCCACGCTCGTAACGCTGAGAGAACACCTCGAATAAAAGCTCGGCCCCTGTTTTGCTGAGTGGCACGAAGCCCAGCTCATCGATAATCAGCAGCTTGTATTTTGCCAATTGTTTTTGGAACCGCAGCAGGCGTTTCTCATCCCTGGCCTCCATCAACTCGTGGACCAGGGCGGCCGCCGTGGTAAATCCAACACTGAGGCCTTTCTGGCAAGCCGCCAGGCCGAGACCGAGGGCGATATGGGTTTTACCGGTGCCTGAGTTACCGAGCGCGATAACGTTCTCACGTCGCTCGACATATTCACATCGGGCCAGTTCTAGAACCATCATCTTGTTCAGCGATGGGATGGCTTTGAAGTCGAAGCTGTCCAGACTTTTGACGGCGGGGAACTTGGCCAGTCTGATCCGCCGTTCGACCATGCGGCGTTCCCGGTCGATCAATTCCAGTTCGGTCAGGCGGACGAGATAGCGGACATGATCGACACCCTCGGCGGCGCATTGGCGGGCCAGCTTGTCGTATTCCCTGAGGAAGGTGGGGAGCCTGAGCGCTTTCAGGTGATGGGATAGCAAGAGCTGTGGCGTATCGGTCATAATGCACCGCCCATTACTTCCTTATCAGAGCTATCGGTTCTCTTCGCCCCGTGCAGTAAGTTCATGTAACTGGCCGCCGATGTCGTCGCCACCTGAGCCCGTGGCAGATAAGGATAGATGTCCAGATTGAGCTTTGGCGGACGCCGCTCTATGCGGCACAGCAGCAGATGTTTAACGGCGTCAAAGCTAATCGCGCTTAAGCGCAGGGCATCTCTGATCGCGCCATGTAGGTCATTGAGGTCGAATATCTCAAGCAGCCTTAGAGTCTGACTCGAAATGATATCCATGTTTTCATGCTCTTGCCAATCGTCGGGCGAGCAGTTGAATGCTGGCGATC
Source organism: uncultured Alphaproteobacteria bacterium (assembly GCA_943788635.1). Taxonomy (GTDB): domain Bacteria; phylum Pseudomonadota; class Alphaproteobacteria; order UBA8366; genus MarineAlpha4-Bin1. The sequence continues at coordinate 1,117 of CALSRA010000028.1, forward strand.
AGGAGCCATGCCTCCGCGCTTTCGATGGTTTCCTCGAAATCTTTGGCGAGACGGCGGTTACGACCGAGCCAAGCGAAGGTGCGCTCAACCACCCAGCGGCGGGGCAACAATACGAACCCCTTGGCGGCGTCGGAGCGCTTGACGATCTGCACGGTCCACTTCCCAAGTTTGGCCAGCGCGTCGCGCAACTTCGGTCCCGCGTAACCACCATCGGCGAAAACATGGCGCAACCGGGGAAAGGCGTGGCGTATCGACGCCAACAGCGCGGGCGCGCCGTCGCGATCCTGGATATCGGCGGCGTGAACCATGACGGCGACCAGAAAGCCGCCTGTGTCGGTCACGATATGACGCTTGCGCCCTTTGACCTTCTTTCCCGCGTCATAGCCCCGAACACCGCCGCTTTCCGTGGTTTTCACCGTCTGGCTGTCGATCACCCCGGCGGTCGGGCTGGTCGTGCGCCCAGAGGTTTCCCGCATCGACATCACCAGTTGGCGATTGATGACGTGCAAGGTTCCATCCGAGCGCCAAGCGTAAAAATATCGCTGGATCGTACTGCGTGGCGGAAATTCCCGGGGCACCATGCGCCATTGGCAACCGGTGCGCGCCACATAAAAAATCCCATTCACCACTTCTCGAAAATCCGTGGTTCGCGGGCGGCCTAATCGACGCGGCGGGGACAATAATGGCGAAATCAAACGCCACTCCTTATCCGTCAAGTCGCTTGCGTAACGAAGGCTCGAACGATCAAACTGCGGGCGGGTGATCTCAGTCCACATGTTGTGTCTCCTCATTTGCTTCAACACAAACGAGAGAATCACAACTTACTGAAATCACTCAACTCATTTCGGGCCGGACACTTAGGACCTGTACGTACTCCCGCTTCCCCGGTTTGCCCATCCGGGCTTCAAGGAGGCGACGCAGAGTTACGAATACATCTGGCAGATCCCAACCCACCAACGGCGCCGCCTGGTCCAGGGCACCGACCTTCTTCCCCAGCAAAGGCAGATAGTGGATCGGGTTGAAGATCAGATCCTCCCGATCATAGGAACGGGGATGACGAGCGATCTCCTCACTGGCGCAGCCGATGATGACCTCATGGACATAGCTACGGACCCAGACGTCCTGATGGCCAAAGGCGACGGGCACCGAATAATCATTGTTTCGATACCGTACCAGGGATAGGGAACTGACCCGCGTGGCCTGTCTATCACAGGCATCGAACAGGACGGGAGGCAAGTCTGCCAGCACATCCTGATCACGAACAAGCCGCGCACCGATACTCTCGCGCTCGCCACGCAAAACATCACGTTGGCGCTTGCGGCATTGCTCTTCCAGGTGAGCATTGAAGGCATCCCAACTCTCGAACTGTGGAACCGGCACCATGAAGTTCCGGCGGGCAAAACCGACGATGCCTTCCACGTTACCCTTGTCGTTCCCTTTGGCTGGGCGGCCATAACGATCTTCAAAAAGATAATGAGACTGGAGGCCGCTGAATGCCCGTGTCCGTTGTCGTGTGCCATCTGGCAATATCCGCGCCACCAGAACCTTGTCGTTATCATACAGGATCGATTTAGGGATGCCGCCAAAGAAGCTGAAGGCCCTGTTGTGGCCATCTAGCCATGCTTCCGTGGTCGCTGCGGGATAAGCACAAACGAAACAGGCGTCGCTATGAGGAAGGCTCATGACAAAATAATGGGCCCGGCACTGGATGCCGCCGATGACTGCATCCGCTTCACCAAAATCTGCCTGGGCATGGCCCGGAGAATGGCTCAACGGCACGTACATCTCCCGCTGACGTTGCCGGGCGGCAAAAACATAATCCTTCACGATGGTGATGCCACCGGCAAAGCCATATTCATCACGAAGCCGCTCAAAGATCCGCTTCGACGTATGACGCTGCTTCTTCAGACGTTTGGTATCGTCCTCAAGGATCTGGTCGATAATACCGACAAACGGATCAAGCTTGGGCCGGTTCGGCGCCTTCTTGCGGCGATAGCCAGGTGGGGTCGAGAACGCCAACATCTTATCAACCGTGCGACGGTCAATGCCGAACAACCTTGCCGCTTCGCGGCGGCTCATACCTTGAATTTTTACCGCATAACGCACGCGACCATACAATTCCACTTGCTTCATCCCCGCCCTCTGCAAAATGCAGAAAGCTTACCACTGGCGGATTTTTACTCCGGCCAACAACCAGACAATCTGGCCGCTTCAGTGGTGGATTATTGCTCCGGCGTTCTCACGTTCGGGATGATCGTTGCGTATGATGTCACCGTAAGGAACTTGGGAGGCAGATAGGCGTGACGAAAAAAGTGGCTTTGAATCCCGATTGGCCACGGGCGGCGAATGCCGGGTTCGCAATGGGTATGCAGGTCGGCGATACCGTTTATGTTTCGGGCCAGGTGGCACTGGACGGGGATGGCAATATTGTGGGCGTCGGTGACATGTCGGCGCAAGCGCGGCAGGTTTTTGACAATATCGAAGCGGTCCTGGCCGAAGCTGGCGCGACAATGGCTGATATTGTGAAGATAACGACCTATGTGACCGATATGGCGCGTTACGCTGAATACAACGCCGTTCGTGCGGCGGTGTTTCCCGACGCACGGATCGCCAGTGCGACGGTCACGAGCCCGCGCCTTGTGAAGCCGGAATATCTGGTAGAAGTGGAAGCGACGGCCGTGATCGGCAGCGGTCCCTGACCTAGCGCCACATCACATTGCGGTACTTGGTGGCGGTCAGCAAGGTGATGAGCAAGCCGCTGGAACAATACAGTATCAAAGTGGTGTGGTAGCCAAATCGCTCAATCAGATCGCCGGCAAGCATAAGGCCAAGTGGCAGGCCGTAAACAGCCAATGTACGAACGCCCATCGCGCGGCCACGGAAGCGGGCATCGACGACGTTCAGCAATGCCGTGCCGAGAGAGATCATGAAGGCGCTATGCCCTATGCCGACGATATAAAGCATGGCACTGCCGGCGAGGGCGCCTTCGGTCTGACCGAAGGCGAACAGGAGCCCGTACCAGATAATCGCGCTCTGAACACAGAACCGTGCGGGGCGCTGCAAGGGGCCGACCCATGACATGATGAGTGACCCTGTCAGCGCGCCGCCTGCGTAGCAGGCGACCAACTGGCCTAGTCCGGTTGCATCCATTTGGAACAGCACTTTCGCAACATAGGGCATCATGTTTGACGTCAATGGCACCGCCGTCAGGTTGATGAAAAACGCGAGCCACATGATCGCGAGGACAGCGGGAGTCTTCCAGACATAGACAAGCCCGTCCCGGAGATCGCGCCAGGGGGAAACCGGCGGACCGGCGACAGTAACCGTTTTTACGCGCTCACCGGGCTCAAGTTGCCGCGAAATCCCAAAAGTGAAGATCATGCTCATCAGGTAAAAAGCAGCGATAGCGATATAGGTCTGGCCCATACCAATCATGGTCAGGAGTCCGGCGCCGACCAAAGCGCCGACAATGCGGGCAGAGTCCTGTGTTGCACGCGACATTCCAAGCGCATTCCCCAGATTGGCGCGGGGTATGGTGTTGCCGATGAGAACATTGCGCAGCGATATATCGGAGGGTCGGATTAACCCCATCAACGTGACAACGGCGAATACATGGTAGGGCGTAAGCGTATTCGTAAGGCCGAATATCATCATCGCGCATGCAAGAAGCGCATAGGTTCCACGCATTGCACAGAACACTGTCTTGTGACCGAACCTGTCGCCGGCGACGCCGAACAACGGCGCGATCAGCGTGCCCAGGTAGCTGAGCGAAGCCAGAATGGCCAGCATCAGGACGGATTCGGTTTCAACGAGGATGTACCAGCCGAGGATGAGCGTTTCCATCTCAAACGCCCAGGATGTCAGCAGGTCAGCCGGCCACTGGAACCGGTAACTTCGAACTTTGAATGCGGCGAGCATATGTTGCCGCCGCGTCAGACGCGACGCGGCGGCAAGACGATCGTTGTGCCGACTGGCATGATATCGATCAGCTTATGGTCAGACCGAGGCGAGGGCCTGATCAAGGTCGGCAATAATATCGTCGATATGCTCAATACCGATGGAAAGCCGAACATAGCCGTCGGTCACGCCGGTCGCGACTTGTTCATCAGCGGTTAGCTGAGAATGTGTCGTCGATGCGGGATGAATTGCCAAGCTGCGGGCGTCGCCGATATTGGCGACGTGATAGAACATTTTCAGCGCCTCAATGAAGGCTTGCCCGGCTTCCTTGCCGCCTGAGAGTTCGAACCCGACGAGGCCACCTAACCCGCCCTTGAGATACGTGTCCGCCCGCCGCTTGTCCTCGCCGGTCTGGTTACTCGGGTGGATAACGCTTGTAACCTTGTCATGCTTGCCGAGGTATTCCGCCACGGCGACAGCATTGCGGCAATGCTCGCGCATTCGCAGCGGCAGCGTTTCCAGACCTTGTATGAAGTTGAAAGCGTTCTGTGGGCTGATGGCGGGACCCAGGTCACGCAACAGGGTGACACGTGCCCGAATGATATAGGCGATCGGGCCAAGCGGCTTCACAGCCTCGGTCCAGACAGCGCCGTGATAGCTTTCATCTGGTGTAGTCAGGGCTGGCTGGCGCTCGGGCACGGCTTCCCAGTCAAAGGTGCCGCTATCGACGATAATCCCGCCAATGGAATTGCCGTGACCGCCGATATACTTTGTCAGCGAGTAGATCGTGATTGCTGCGCCGTGGTCAAAGGGCCGGCAAATGATTGGCGCGGCGGTGTTGTCCATGATCAGCGGAATACCGAGAGGGCGGCCGATATCGGCAACCTCCTTGATCGGAAATACCTTCAGTTTCGGGTTGGGCAGGGTTTCCGCGTAATAAGCGCGGGTCCTGTCGTCCGTTGCGCGGCGGAAATTTTCCGGATCTGAAGGATCGACAAAGCGAACTTCGATACCCTGCTGCTTCAGTGTGTGTGCGAACAGGTTCCAGGTACCACCATAGAGGTCTGTGGAACTGACAATGTTGTCGCCGGCCCAGGCGAGGTTCTGTACGGCCAAGGCCGAGGCTGCCTGTCCGGACGCAACGGCCATCGCGGCGACGCCGCCATCCAGGGCAACGATGCGTTGTTCCAATGCGTCCTGCGTCGGATTCATGATTCTGGTATAAATATTGCCCAGTTCCTGCAACGCGAACAGTCGGGAAGCGTGGCCCGTATCCTGGAACTGGAAAGATGTTGTCTGGTAAATCGGTACTGCAACTGCGCCGGTCGTCGGGTCGCTGCGGTACCCTGCATGCAGGACGATTGTTTCCGGATTCGTACTGTCAGTCATTGAATTCCCCCCTGTAAACGGATTTTCGACACTATCTGTCTTCAGCCCGTGTAACGCAATACGCAGGAGGCCTCCTGCGGCCCGCTTCCGAAACTGATTCGAGCGCGTTGCTCAGCGTTGCTTAACGGCTGTTAACCTCGTTTATTATCATGATCTCAAGGTCTCACCACTATCCAGATACGACAGGTGATGGACAGTGGGACAGCATGAAGTACAAGGGCGCCTTTTCGGCACTGAGAATTCGGACACGGATCGGGCTTTTGGCGGGACTGGTTGGTATCGGCATCGCGTCCGTGGGGGTCACTGCGCATCTGTTCGAACGTGGCGTCAGTGATAGTCTGACGCAGCAATCCCAGTTTATTGCATTGGACAGGCTGGCCTTTGAAGTCGAGGTTCAGGCGTTGGATATGCGCCGAAATGAAAAGAATTTCTTTCTTCGCAAAGACCTTGGCAGTGCCCTGAAAAACCGGGAAAACGTCCTGAACGTCATGGGAACTTTGCGCAAGATGGCAGCCATGCCTGTCTCCGCGCCAATGTTGCCGCATATCGAATTCCTGCAGGTGGCGTTTCCAAAACATTCGACTTATTTTGAAAACGCCGTAGAGCTGTTTGAGAAAGTTGGTTTCGATCGCGCTTCCGGACTAATGGGAAAGTTGAACGGTAGTGTCTCTGAGATCGAAAGCCGGCTCGTATCATCTGGCATCGAGGATATCTCAAACCATCTGCTTCAAATGCGTGCGATCGCCAGTGAATATATGGTTCACGGACTACCGCGCGCCGTTGCAGAATTTGAAGAGGTCCATTCAGAGTTCTTGCTCAGTTTGAAGAATTCCGGAACGTCCGTTGATAATAAGATTGAAATCGCGATCTTAATCAGGACCTACCTGGGAAATTTTCGGGATTTGGTGGAAACCCGCCGCAGTCTGGAAACAGAAAAGAAAAAGCTGAGCGACAATTTTGCAGAGATGCAGCCGGACCTGAATCTCATCTATCGATTGGCCGATGACGGGCTTTTCAAAATCGAAGCTGATCTGTTGGAAGTTCAGGAAACGTCCCGGAACGCCTTGCTGATAAACAGTATTCTTACGTTCCTGGGGGCGCTGGGACTTGCATCGCTCATTGCGTGGTCCATCGCCGAGCCTCTGGGACGTATGACGCGCGTCATACGGAATTTGGCAGACGGCGATACGGATGTTGCGATTCCGGCGCAAGGTGATCAAAACGAGATTGGTGAAATCGCCCGGGCGGTCCTGGTTTTTCGTGACAATGCGATCGCGCGTTTTGAAGCAGAAGCCGCGGATGAAGCAAAGTCCGCCTTTTTGGCTGCCATGAGCCATGAAATCCGGACTCCCATGAATGGGGTGTTGGGTATGACCGGACTGTTGCTCGATACGGACCTTGATGCGGAGCAGCGGAGGCTTGTGACGACGGCCCAGAGTTCGGCGAACATACTGCTTACAATCATTAATGACATTTTGGACATCTCCAAGCTGGAGGCTGGAATGCTGACGCTGGAGACTGTCGACTTCAACATCCATGAATCCCTTGACCAGGTTTTGTCGCTACTGGGTTCGGGGGCAAGCGAGAGAAACGTTACGCTGCACTGGGAACCCGATACGGACCTACCCGAATGGGTGCGCACAGATCCGACGAGATTGCGACAGGTTCTCTACAATCTGGTCGGGAATGCAATCAAGTTCACCGAAAATGGAACTGTCGTGATTGACGCAGGCTGCAGGCGGCTGGGCGGCAGAAATATGGAACTGTATTTCCGAATTAGCGATAGCGGAATCGGGATACCTGAAGATAAACAGGAAATGCTGTTCCAGCGGTTTACGCAAGCTGACAATTCGACGTCACGGAAATATGGCGGCACTGGGCTGGGCCTGTCGATCAGCAAGCAGCTTGTGACGTTGATGGGCGGTGACATCGGCGTGGAAAGTGTGCCTGGTCAGGGAAGTACCTTCTGGTTCACCATACGGTGCGTTGAAGGCGAACCGGTCGATAACACGGACGGTTTGCTGGATGATATCAGCGCCGAAATAACCCCACTGCATATTCTTGTCGCTGAAGACAATCAGGTGAACCAGATGCTGGTTCGCAGCCTACTGGAAAAAGTTGGGCATTCTGTTGAATTTGCCGGGAATGGTCGCGAAGCCGTGCACGCCCTTCGGACGCAAAGTTTCGACCTGGTACTCATGGATGTTCAGATGCCGGAAATGGATGGCCCCACGGCGACCCGGGCGATACGCAAATTGTCCGGCCCGGCGGGACGCACACCAATTATCGCGCTGACCGCGAATGCGCTGTCTGGTCAACGTGAAGAATACCTCGAAGCGGGAATGGATAATTATGTGACCAAACCGATCGTACCCCAAACCCTCTTTAAGGCTATCGCGCGCACATTGCGAGCGACCGCTTCGCACGCCGAAGTAGAAGCACCGGTTAACGGGCAGCTTGCTGGTCCGGAAATTCAGGAAATTCCTGAAACGTCGGATGCGCAGGAAACGGTGGGAGCCGAGGTGGTCCCACTCTTTGATGAAGACGCCCAGGACGAACTGATCGATACAATCGGCGAGGACGCTTTTTTCAATTTGCTTGCGATAATTCCGGCGGAGGCGGATCGTCATCTGCAGGAAATAGCGGAAGCTGTCGAAGATGGAGACTTGAAGCGGGCTCGAATTGCAGCGCATACGTTGAAGGGAATGGCGAGCAGTTGCACCGCGATCCGCATCGCTGATGCGGCGCGCGCAATCGAGCTGGGTGTGGATGGGAACGATGTGCCTCCCGAAAATATAACGCTGCTGGCCAGCGCCATTGAAGAAACCAGGGACTGGTTGCTGAAGTCGGCCTGACCGTCAGGGCAGGTTTTCGTATACGGCTGTTTCAAAATCGAGATATAGTGCTAGGGCCCTCTGGTCGACGAAGGGCAGTATTTGGGTCATGAAAACCCCGCCAATTCCTTTCGCCGGGTCAATCCAGTAGTAGGAATTGGCAAGACCGGCCCAGGACAGACTGTTTGCTGACCGACCGGTGGGGGCCTGTTCTGAATTTATCATAAAGGTCAGGCCCCAGGTTTTGGGCATGCCGGGGAAAAACTCGGCATCCAGCGAGACTGTTGGGTTGGTTGTCGGGAGCTTGCAAACACGACAATCACCCATCTGATTCCGGGACATGGCCTGAACTGTTTCCGGTTTCAGTATCTGGTTTCCGTTGCCCGCACCGTTGTTCAGGATCATGCGTATGAAATTCAGGTAGTCGCCAGTCGTCGAATACAATCTGCCGCCGCCCATCTCCGCGGGCGGGTTTTGCGGCGTTTCCATCTGGGTGGTTTCCAGCTTGCCGCCTTCGATACGACGATGCATGGTCGCTTTCCGGCTTCGCATCGCATCTGAAATCTTGAAACCTGTATCCGTCATGCCCAGCGGCATGAATATATGTTGATGCATGTATGTACCGAGCGATTGGCCACTGATTTTTTCAACAATCAGGCCGGCCCAGTCGATAGCGGTGCTGTATTGCCAGCGGTCGCCAGGATCGAACAGAAGCGGTGTCATCAGTCCCGAATATCGCCACTGTTGGATGTCGGCAGCTGTGTTGTTTCTACATAACGTTTGATGGAAATATCCCAGTTCGCATAGCCGAAGCCCGCAGTATGGGTCAGGAGGTGACGAAGCGTGATCGGGCGTTTCGGGGCGCGTAATACAGGTTTGTTGTTTTCGCCGAAACCTTCCAGAACCTGTGCCTCCGCCAAATAGGGGGCCCAGGTGCCTGCAGGTTCGTCGAGATCAATTTTTCCCTGCTCGACGAGTTGCATGGCTGCTGTGCCCGTTATTGCCTTGGTCATCGATGCAATCCAACCGACACTGTCTGCTGTCATGGCAATGCCGCTGTCAATTGCGCGCTCGCCAAACCCGCTTTCGTAGATCAGGCCGTCCCGGTCGGTAACTGCCGCCGTTACACCCGGGACGCTGCCATCGGCGACTCCGGATTGCAGCAATGAGTCGAGGGGGCCTTTCAACGACATGCGTGTGTCCTCTATACGAATTTTTTGGACCTATCGAAATTTGGCGCGGATCAATTGTCCGGCAGGAACAACAGGCGCAGATAGGATCGAAACAGCATGATCTGTCCGGCCAGGATCTTGGGGTCCTTCAGCACTTTGGAGACGATGATGCCGCCTTCGATGACCGAAGAAACCATGTCTGCCAAAGCTTCGATGTCGACATCGTCGCGGGGCGGATATTTGTCAGCGATCAGGTTGAGCTGACTGCGAAACCGATTTCGCCAGGAAAGGACGGCATCGTGGTTGATTCTTTGAATTTTTTTGTCGAACAGTTGCTCGTGATAACAATAGGTTGCGACAAGACAGCCGGGGTGCCCTGCCGGCAGGTCATTCATCATTTCTGCGAATAGCTTGAGGCCGATGAGGAAGGCATGCAGAGGGTCCTCGCTCAGCTCGGCGGCGCGCGCGAACAGGTCGTCTAGAATGTCCTCCTCACGGTCCAGGTAACGCTGCAGCAGTGCCTGTGCCAGCACTGACTTGTCTTTGAAATGATAGAAAAAGCCGCTCTTGGTCAGACCTGCTTCGGCGATTAGTTCGTCGATCGAGGTCGCACCGAACCCTTTCTGCAGGACGGCGGTTTCTGCGATGTCGAGGATTCGCTCCCGCGTCTGGGCGCCTTTGCGCATGTCATGCATTCCCGGATTACTGTACCGCAGGTAAGGTTTTACTGCTTTTAAGTCGGTCCGTCACGGCCCCGGTTTCTAATAATACCTTTATCTGCATGAAATTATTGCCAGAAAATATTCTGGTAATGCAGCACCGCAATCCCGGTAGCGGACGGCCGAATTAATCGTCAATTTCCCGGCAACATCAGTCGATACGACTGCTGAGCACATTAACCTTTTAATGTAGATGCTTTACGAGGCTGGAGGGATCGATGTCCAAATACAGAAACGCTTTGCCGCAGCAATCCGGTGAAATGTTCATGACCGATGGCGGGATGGAAACCACATTGGTTTTTCACGACGGGATGGACCTGCCGTATTTTGCAGCGTTTGACTTGCTCAAAAGTGAAGACGGGTTGCGCAAGATACGAGATTATTATCGGCGCTATGCTTCCCTCGCGCTTGAAAGAGGGTTGAGTTTCATTCTGGAAAGCGTGACCTGGCGCGCGAGCGCCGATTGGGGCAACCTTCTTGGTTATGATGCAGGGGGACTCTCGGCAGCCAATCGCAAGGCGATAGAAATACTGCATGATATCCGTGCTGAATTCGAAACCGCGGACGTCCGCTTTATCGTCAGCGGCTGTATCGGGCCGCGCGGCGATGGCTATAACCCGGGTGAGATTATGGATCCGGAAACGGCCGAAGCTTATCACCGCACGCAGATACAGACTCTCAAGGAATCCGGTGCTGATCTTATAACGGTCTTTACGTTGACTTATGCCGAGGAAGCAATCGGTCTGACCCGTGCGGCGCTCGCCGCAGATATCCCGATTGTCATTTCTTTTACACTGGAAACGGATGGCAGGCTTCCCACCGGTCAGTCCCTCAAGGATGCGATCCTGGCCGTCGATGCGGCAACCGGAGAAGGCCCGGCCTATTACATGATAAATTGCGCACATCCCACGCATTTCGCTGGAATCCTGAATGATGATGCAGTTTGGAAAAAGCGCATTCGCGGTATCCGCGCCAACGCTTCGAAGATGAGCCACGCTGAGCTGGATCAGGCTGAAGAACTGGATGATGGTAATCCCCTGGAACTTGGCGAGGAGTACCGCAGTCTGCTCGCCCTTATGCCACATGTGAATGTGTTGGGCGGCTGTTGCGGCACGGACCATCGCCACGTCGTGGCGATCTGCGATGCGTGTGCTGCGTAAAGGCGATGTCCGCCTGGCGGGGTGGCGTTAGGGCTGGTTGTGCCCTGCGCCATCCTCCGACGGCGCTGTTTCATCCGGCGTGGGCTCTGTTTCGGGTGTTCGAGGGTCTATCTGGAAGACCGCAGGCGACGAAACGTTTGCCATCACGAAATTATCGCGCTCCTCTGCCGGGAGGACAGTGCTGCGGGTGATGCGATAGAGGGCAAACCCGGCCGTAGCCATATGGATAGCGGCAGTGAAAAAGAACAGCGCGTGATGGCCCACTATCGTCATTATGGATGATGCGATGATCGGTCCCGCGACGGCGCCTATCCCGAAAATCAGCAACAACCCGCCACTGACGCTTATACGATCGTCTGGTTCAACATGGTCGTTAGCGTGCGCGATGCTGAGCGCGTAGATAGGGAAAGCGAACCCGCCAAACAGGAATGCGAGCATGAGCCTGACTGTATTCGACCCGTTGCCGAGCAGCGCCAGTGCCAGACCCGCCGCAGCGCAGAATATGCAGGAAGCGATCAGGACATAACGACGATCAAAATAGTCAGAAATGCGTCCCAGCGGCAATTGAAGCAAGGCACCGCCAAGAATAGTGACAGCGATAAACAGGGCGATGTCCGAAACGCCCAGTCCGCTCAGCCGGGCGAAGACCGGCGCCATTCCCCAGAAGGCACCGTTTGTAAGCCCGACCGCAAGGCAGCCCAGCACGGCAACGGGTGATATTCCGTATAGCCAGCGGATCCGCAACCGGGTGCGTTGTATGGGCTCGGGTGCGGAAGCGGTCGTCAGCGCCACCGGTACCAGGCCCAACGCGATCAGAACCGTGACAATAGCAAACAATTCAAACCCTGCCGGCGAGGCGATGTTGAGCAGGAACTGTCCACCGGTAATCGCCGTCAGGTTGACGCATTGATAAATCGACAGAATCTGTCCGCGGTTTTCATTGGTGCTGCGTTCGTTCAGCCAGCTTTCAATGATCATATACAGGCCGGCGAAGCAGACGCCCGTCAGGCATCGGAAGATGTACCAGGGAAATGGTGAGACGATTATCGCGTGCAACATCGTGGAGGCGGAGGCAATTGCCGCAAGCGCCGCAAAGGCGCGGATATGACCGACACGCCGGATCGCAACCGGACCGGCCAGACAGCCGAACGTGAAACCCAAATAGTACGCTGCGCCGATGCCACCGATTTCAAGGGCGTTAAAGCCTTCGATATCGCCGCGGATCGGCAGGATTGTTCCCTGCAGCCCATTCCCGACTAGAAGAATGAAGACACTGAGCAGCAATGCTGCAACGGGGGCCAGACTCATGATGCCATGCGCCAGATAGGTTTCGGGGGCAAACCGCGTTCAGTGATCGGAACAATTCGATTGAGCTACCCGCCACCGACCGCGATAGTATTCGTCTCCTTGCAAGTATGTTCGACACAAGTCAACTGATTATGAATACCATCCTGACCCAGCTTGATCCGCAAAGGCTCAAGGAACATTACGACGCCGGGTTCTGGCGCGAGGATACGATCTATGATCTCGCGTGGGGGCATGCCGAGAACTCCCCCGGCGCGACCGTATTTCGCGACAGGTACGCCACAACGACATATGGCGAACTTGTCGCGCTGGCGGATGCGTTGGCGGCGGATCTTCACCGGCGCGGCGTTCGGCAGGGGGAGCGCGTTGCAGTCTGGATGCCGGGACGGCTTGAGGTCGCGGTTACCCTGTTGGCCTGCTCCCGCAATGGCTATGTAATCTGTCCATCCCTGCATCGCGATCACACGGTGGAGGACGTTGCCGGATTGCTGACGCGGATGCGCGCGGTGGCCTTGCTCTGCGAGGAAGGGTATGGCGCGGATGGGAGCGAAGGAAGCCCGCCCGAACGGATTGCGGCGGTTGATTCCCTGCAGCATGTGTATTGTTTGCCGCCAAGGGATGCTTCGGCACCTGCAGGCGGGATGCTGGCCGGGATGATGAATGCCCTGCCCATCGATTGCGCCGATCCGCAGCCTGTTGCGGCGCCGGACAACGTTGTCTACCTCGCGTTTACATCGGGCACAACGGCGGCACCCAAGGGGGTAATGCACAGCGACAATACGTTGCTGGCGAATTGCCGGGTCTTTACCTCTGACTGGCATATAGATGCAGCTTCGGTCATCTACACCATGAGTCCCCTGAGCCATAACCTTGGGCTTGGCGCGCTTGTAAATGCGTTGCTGACCGGCGCGGAACTGGTTGTGCATGACATGCCCCGCGACGCGAGCCTGCTGGACCGTCTGACGGAGACACGGGCGAGTTTTCTTGTGGGGGTGCCTACTCATGCCATTGACCTTCTGGCGGAGTTGCGGGACCGAAATGTCGCAGCCCTGAAGTATCTGAAGGGATTTCGAATTTCCGGTGCTGCCGCTTCGGGCGATGTTGTCGCCGGATTGATCGCGCACGGTGTTCGACCACAAAGCGGTTACGGTATGACCGAGGCAGGTTCACATAACTACACGTTGCCGGACGATGACCTTGCACAGATCACCGGCAGTTCGGGATGTGCGGCGCCTGGATACGCGCTGAAAATTTGGCGGCAGGAGGATCCTGACATTGAGGTGATGCCCGGAGAGACGGGCCAGATCGGCGGACGCGGCGCCAGCCTGATGCTGGGCTATTTCGATGACCAGATTACGACGGAAAATGCCTTCAACCGACATGGCTGGTTCATGACCGGGGATCTGGGCTGGCTCGACGATAACGGTTATGTGAGGGTTACCGGGCGCAAGAAGGAACTGATTATTCGCGGTGGCCACAATATTTTTCCGGCGAAGCTGGAGGACCTTGCTATGCGGCACAAAAAGGTCTCGCGCGCCGCAGCGGTGCCCGTGCCCGACGAGCGGCTGGGCGAAAAAGTATGTCTGGTGGTGGAGCCGCAGGTTGGGCTTGCGGTTTCGGCAGAATCTATCCTGCATCACCTGGATGAGGCGGGCCTGTCAAAATACGATATGCCGGAATATTTTGTTGTGCTGGATGCGATGCCAATGACATCGAGTGGCAAGGTTTTCAAGCGCTCTTTGGTGGATCGTATTGCCGCCGGTGAACTCGTGCCGCATCCGGTGCGCTGGCAAAAACCGGAAAACGGTTAGGAGCAGTTGATGCGCGCTGTTGTCGTTCAAGAATTTGGCGATATCGCCCGTCTGAACGCGGGGAAATTACCCGACCCTGTACCTGGCCCTTTGGATGTGCTGGTCCGGGTCGAGGCTGTTGCTGTCAATTTCGTGGATACTTTGGTCATCGAGGGAAAGTATCAGTTTCTGCCCGACCTGCCTTTTGTGCCTGGCAAGCTGCCGGCGGGGGTCGTTATCGCGGTCGGTGCGAATGTTTCCCAATTCCAGATTGGCGACCGGGTCCTGACGATGGCGGAGCAGGGCGGGTATGCCGAACTGGTCGCGGTGCCGCAAGCGCAATGCTTCAGGCTACCACCTGAACTGTCCTTCATCGATGCCGCCTCAATGGCGCTGGCGTTTGATACGGCCTGGTTTGCGCTGCAGGATCGCGCACGTATCCAGATGGGTGACAGTGTCCTTGTTTTGGGGGCGAGCGGCGCGGTGGGTAATGCCGCGATTCAATTGGCCAAAATTTGGGGTGCAAAAGTGTTCGCCGGGATTTCCGACCCGGCGCAGCAGGAATCTGTGCTGCAGGTCGGTGCCGATGCGACTATTGAATTGTTCGGGGATAATCTGCGGGATTCGTTACGTGAACAGGTGTTGTCTGCGAATGGCGGCACCGGCGTGGATATCGTCATTGACCCAATTGGCGGTGACGCGTTCGATGCTGCAATCCGCGCGCTGGCATGGCGTGGTCGCCTGGTTGTGGTCGGCTTTGCGGCGGGACGCATACCGGAATTGCGAACCAATTACCTGCTGTTGAAGAATATTGAGGTCAGCGGATTGCAGGTAAGTGACTACCGGAAACGCGAACCGATGCGAATGGCAGCCTGTTTCGGCGAACTGTTCGCTCTCTATAAAGAGAAAAGGCTCATTCCAGCGCCATCGCATACGTTCCCGCTCGAAAAGTTCCAGGACGCTTTTGATCGATTGCGTGACCGCTCTTCCAAAGAGCGGATTGTCCTGACGCCAGGGCGTTAAGTGTCGGTTTCGTTGCCATCCTGCGCAAATTGGGACTCTAGTACGGCAAACAGATCGGCTTTCCGGAATGGTTTCGATAAAAGAGCGAATTCGTTTTTTCGCAATCCTTTTTCGACAAGGTCTGCTTCCGGATAACCGGAAATGAGAACGACCTTCATTTCCGGGTGAGCTCCCTGTGCCCGTGAGGCGAGGTCAATGCCATTGATCCCGCCGGGCAGGACGACATCTGTTAACAAAAGGTCTATCTGGCCATCAGGTTCCAAAGTGCTCAGAATATCCAGGGCACCAGCTGCATCGTCGACCGACAGGGCATTGAAATTTAAAGATTCCAACATGTTGACAAAAAGGTCCCGTAATTCCGCATTGTCTTCGACCAGCAAAGCGGACCTGTAAAGCGCTGGAGGCTGAAGCTTGTCCTCCAGAATTTCGATCGGCTCGGACAATTCGCTTTCTACGGCGCGCGGCAGATAGAGTACAACGGTCGTGCCTTTATTCTCTGAAGTTTCGATATCGACGTAACCGTGTGCCTGTCGGTGTACGAAGCCGTAGACCATGCTGAGGCCGAGACCCGTACCTTTGCCAACCCCTTTGGTCGTATAGAATGGATCGAAGGCGCGCTGGGCGGTTTCGGCTGTCATGCCGGTTCCGTTGTCACAAATGGATATGCGAACATAATCGCCGACCGTGACCTGATACGGATGACGATCCGCGAAACTCTGGTCGAGAGCTACATTCTCGCACTGAATGGTCAACCGGCCGCCGTTCGGCATGGCGTCGCGCCCGTTAAGCGCCAGATTCATGATGGCATTTTCGAATTCGCTCTCATCGACCTGAACGGGCCACAAGTCGGGCGCCGTCTTCAAATCAATTTCTATTGTTTCGCCCAACAGAGGCCGTAATAGTTCGACAGTCTGATGAGATACCTCACCAGCGTCTATTCGTTCCGGTACGCTGAAGGGGTTACCGGTATACGATAACAGCCGACCGGTCAGGTCCTTGCCCCGGAACGCTGCTTCGAGGACCCGCTTGATATCTTCCCTTGCTTCAGGAAGATCCTGCAATTCGTTTTCCAGCAACAGTTCGAGATTCCCGGTTATCGCCATGAGAAGATTATTGAATTCATGGGCAACACCACCGGTTACCTGTCCCAGAGCTTCCATCTTCTGGGACTGTCGAAGGTGTTCATGGGTGAGGTTGATCAGAGTGATATCTTCAATGAGGGCAAAGACCCCGGCCGTTGTGCCATCGGCGTCGATATCCGGCACATATATGATCCGGGCGTCTCTTGTGACGCCGTTGGGGTAGGATATCTGTGTTTCGAAATCGACCTTGTTGCCTTTTAGCGCTCGCTGAAGTTGCGGGCGAATTTTTTCATACTGATCGCCCAGTAGTTCGGCCAGGTCCATGCCGACGATGTTCGCCGCAGGCCGGCTGTGCCACTCGGCGCCGGTCTTATTGATCATCAACAGTTTTTCGCCACTGTCGTGGTAGGCGATAAGTACGGGCAGCGAGTCGGTTACCAGGCGCAATTGTGCCTCTCGCTCCCGCAATGCTTCAACCGCGTGGCGACGTTCCGTAATGTCAGACCGGATACTCAACGTGCCACCATTGGCGATTTTACGTTCTTCGGAACGAATCCAACGGCCATTGGCCTGTCGGTATTCGTACGGTCCTGATGGGTTGCGGAAACGCGCCAATCGCTCGCGCAGAAATTCTTCGGCACGGCCGAATGCCGCCGGAAAAAGGTTCTTCTCCGTCCCGAACTGTATCAGCTCATCAAAAGTGATGCCGGGTATGATCTGGCCCGCGAATGCGGAATAGATTTTCTTGTAATTGTCATTACACAGGACCAGTCGTTCATCGGCATCGAAAAGGGCGAACCCTTCTGACATGCTGGCAATGGCGTTTTGCAGCAATTCTTCCGCATTTCGCTGTTCGGTAATATCATGACCGATAGAACCGATACCTATTATGTTGTTGTCTGAATCAAAGACCGGGAATTTGGTGACTGTCCGATGCTTGAAAAAGCCATCGGGCATGGGTTCGCGACGTTCTTCTGTCTGAACGGCACGTGATTCAATCACCATTCGGTCATGTTCAGTGACGTTGTCAATCAGGGACAGGTTACTAAATGTCGAAACGGTTTTGCCAATAATCTGGTCGGCGGGAAGATTGTGCAGCCGCTCGAATGCCGGATTGACCATCAGGAAACGGCCTTCCAGATCTTTCATCTGAATATTGGAAGGGTTGTTGTCAATGAAGGTCTGCAGTATTTCCAGTTTACGACTTACGTCTGTCCTGGGTGCCATGTGATCTTTGGTTTCGGTGATCCAGAAAAGCTAGGATTCTTTGCCCTGATACTGGACGGCTGATATGTCGAGACGAACGGCAAGAGGCGCGTCATCTGCCTGCGTCAGATTCGTATGGATTGTGGACACTTCTGCGCTTGCATGATTGCTGCCGTTGATTGTATCCAGAGTGTTCTGGTCAGCAATTAATGCCGACAGCAATTGTGACCTGATGTCTGTCTCTGTCGAGCCAATAAGTGTAAGAAGACTATTGTTGGCGAACAGTATTTGACCGCTCCCAACTGCCGAAATAATAGCTGCGGTTGGGCTGCTGCTCAGAACGCGGTTGATTTGGGCGTCACTGCAAACCAAGAAACTAGCCTCACCGCTAAATTGGAACTCGACATTATTGCCAGGAATAAGATTAAGTAAATGTTAGGAAGCCATAATTCCCAAGGCTTTTGACGGTTAACGCTTTCCATCTGTCACACGTCATTCAGATAGTATAACGTTTAATCAAATGGAGTAACTTGGATGGTTCAGAAACGCATGTTGCTATGAGTAACGAGAATGCGCTCGCGGGCTACGACCCCGGGGGCTTCTTTTGTGAACTGTTTGGCCACAAGGGAAAGCCACCGACGCATACCGCCACTGCGAGAGAGCGGTTGTCCCAGCTTGATATTCCATCGCTTCGTCGGCGATCGCGGGACGCTCTGGCGGAACTGTATGACCTTGGCATTACTTTCACTGTTTATTCCGACAGGGATGTCATAGATCGCATCCTGCCTTTCGATGTCATCCCAAGAATTATTTCGTCCGCGGACTGGCAGACAATCGATAGTGGCGTGCAACAGCGCGTTGCCGCGCTCAACTTGTTCCTGAGCGATATTTATCATGATCGAAAAATCATCAAAGACGGCGTTATCCCCGAAGATCTTGTTCTGGGTAACGCGAACTATCGCGAGGAAATGGTCGGTCTCAAGGTTCCGGGAGGTGTCTACGTCCATATTTGCGGGACTGATATCGTACGGGACGGCAAGGGCGAATTTCGGGTGCTGGAAGACAACGCGCGCACACCGTCCGGCGTTTCCTATGTGATCGAGAACCGCCACCTGATGCTGCGTGCTTTTGCCGACCTTACCGAAGGGATCGATCTGCGCCCGGTCGATGATTATGGCAGCCAGCTCGCCAGCGCCTTGGCAGCCGTTGCGCCGGCGAATGCGACGAACGATCCCGGAATCGTATTATTGTCGCCCGGGACCTTCAATTCAGCTTATTTCGAACATGTGTTCCTGGCGAGGGAAATGGGTGTGCCACTGGTCGAAGGATAGGATCTGGTCGTCGAGAAAGACCGGGTCTTTATGAAGACGACCGCGGGCAAAGTTGCGGTGCATGTCATATACCGGCGAATTGATGATGCTTTCCTGGATCCGGAAGTTTTTAACAAGGAGAGCATGCTTGGCGTGCCGGGGTTGATGAGGGCCTACCGTAAAGGCAACGTCAACATCGCTAACGCCGTAGGTACGGGGGTTGCCGATGACAAGGCGATCTACGCCTATATGCCGCGGATTATCAAATATTATCTGGACCAGGACCCCATCCTGCAGAATGTGCAAACCAATATCTGCCGGGAAAAGGAAGGCCTTGATTATACGCTTGCGCATCTTGATGAACTGGTGACCAAACCGGTGGGCGAGTCAGGCGGCTACGGCGTCGTGATTGGGCCGCGGGCGACGAAAAAGGAATTGCGTGAACTGCGCGCGCTTCTGCAGAAACAGCCCGATAATTATATCAGCCAGCCAATGATCAACCTGTCGGTTACACCAACCCTGATTGGTCGAGCCGTTGAACCACGCCACGTCGATCTGCGCCCCTTTGCAGTGACAGGGGACTCGACCTGGGTTTTGCCGGGCGGGTTGACGCGGGTGGCAATGAAACGGGGGTCGCTGGTCGTCAACTCGTCGCAAGGCGGCGGAACGAAGGATACCTGGGTCCTTGGATAGCAGCCTCCTCACACGGTTCGCCGAGAATATTTTCTGGCTTGCCCGCTATATGGAGCGGATCGAAAACCTTGCGCGTATCCTGGACGTGAATGAAACTTATAACCGTGGCCATGCGGGCGACAATGACTGGAGCCGGATTATACGGCTGCACAATGATGAAGAGGCATTCTTCGAGCGCCACGACGCGGCAACGGAATTCGCCGTTATCAGTTTCTACATTGTCGATCGTAAAAACCCGAACTCGATAATGTCCTGCCTGCATTTCGCCCGAGAAAATGCCCGGTCGTTGCGTCATCTGATCAGCACCGAAATGTGGCGGCAGATCAATACGTTCTATTACCGTCTTCGGGGCGTGAAAACAGCCGAACTGCGGCAATTGTCAGAGCTGTGCCGGGAAATCAAGGAAGCGTGCCAGACCCATACGGGCATTACCGAAGGAACGTTTTTCCGTAACCAGGCCTGGACGTTCTATCATCTTGGCAAGTACCTGGAGCGTGGCGACCAAACGACCAGGCTGCTTGATATGCGCCATAATATGCTGACCCGTGCCGACTCGGAAGATGGCGAAGCGAATGCTGCACGCCAACTCGACCTGATTGAAGTGAACACGTTGTTGCGATCGCTGGCAGGATATCATGCGTTTCGACTGGTCCATCCCGCCGGTATGACAGCGGAAGACGTTGTATCATTCCTGCTGTTTGACAGTCGTTTCTCCCGGTCCGTTGCTTTCTCGTTCAAGATGGTGGAAACGCTGATAGACGACCTGTCGAAAGCGCATAACTTGCGCCGAAATGCCGCTATCCGTGCCGCTTTGACCGATGCTCGGTATGTCGTCAAAACCGGAACCGTGGCAGGTATGGATGCCGCGGACCTGCATGAGTACCTTGATACCTTGCAGGTGAAGGTTGGTGTGTTGACCAGCGCGATTGACGACACTTACTTTGGTTAGAAGTTTTAACCATTAGCCGTTAAAGAATTTCTGCCCTCACTGCCTGCTCAGGACAAATTTCGATGCAGAGGCTGACCGTCGATCACAAGACGACGTATCATTATGCGCGCCAGGTAGAGTTTGGCGATCATCGGCTTATGTTCCGCCCACGGGACAGTCATGACCTGCGCCTGATCGATGCCCAACTGACCATTTCACCGCCGGGTGATGTCAGTTGGTATCACGATGTCTTCAGCAATTCTGTGACTGTGGTTCGGCCCGGTTCCCGAAGCAACATGTTATCTTTTAAAAGCGTCATCGTGATCGAACGCTATCCGCATGCCAATATTGATTTCAAGATCGAAAATTATGCGCGCACCCTGCCGTTCAGTTACCCGACGACGGAAATTCCCGACCTGGGTCGTACGATCGAACGACAGTATCCGGATCCGGAACGGAAGATCATTGAATGGACCCGTGGGTTTCTCAACCCGAGCGGCCCAACCGATACCCAGGAATTTCTGATTGGTGTAACCGAAGGCATCAAGAACACGTTCACGTATGAATCCCGCGACGACCCGGGTACGCGGACTCCGGTGGAAACCCTGAATCTTGGCAGTGGTAGTTGCCGTGATTTCGCCCTGTTCATGATGGAAGCGGTACGGGCCGTGGGGCTCGCCGCCCGGTTCGTCAGTGGCTATTTGTACGACCCGTCGCGCGATGGTGCCGGGGCGACAATGGTCGGCGCGGGCGCGACACATGCCTGGATGCAGGTCTATCTGCCAGGGGCTGGATGGCAGGAATTCGACCCGACCAACGGCATTGTCGGCGGGGCCAACCTGATTCCGGTTGCCGTCGTCCGTGAACCGGGGCAGGCGGTGCCAGTGCAGGGAAGCTACGAGGGGACCGCGGAAGACTTTATCAAGATGGAAGTAGACGTGAGCGTCACGGCGGAGCAATAAATAGGGGCAATCCGCTAACGCGCTTCCCGCCATGTTACCTCTTTCATCGATTCCGACTGCGAAAGAACCTCAGGAATATGAGCCAACGCCGCGATTGGCGAAATGTCGCCGTCCTATCCACCTGTCAGATGCTCTACAATTCAGGCCGTTCGCTGCTGGTCGCCACCAGTCCGCTAATTGCTTACGATATCGCGGACAACAAGGCGCTTGCCACGGTTCCGATCACGCTGGCGATCGTCGGTACAGCGGCGGCTACCATTCCCGCTGCATTGCTGATGCGCCGGATTGGCCGAAGCTTTGGCTTCGCGACAGGATCATTGATTGGCGTGATGGGCGCCCTGGCATGCCTGTACGGATTATATACCAGGGATTTTGTAACCTTCTGCAGCGGTGCGCTGCTGTTTGGCTTTTTTTCGGGGTTCGCGCACCTGTACCGTTTCGCTGCGGCTGACGTGGCGGCGCCGGCATTCAAGAGCAAGGCAATTTCATTGGTGCTGACCGGCGGGTTGGTTGCGGCGTTTGTCGGGCCGGAAATGGCAAAATATGGTCAATATCTGTTTGAAGGTATTGAATTTTTTGCATCCTACATGTTCATGACCGGTGTCACTGTGCTGAGTGGCATCGTTGTTATGGCCGTTGATATTCCCCAGCTTTCACCTGAGGAGGCCAAAGAGCCGGGGCGACCGATCTGGCAGATCATGCGCCAGCCGGTTTTCATCGTGGCGACACTTTGCGCCGTTGTCGCGCAGGCGGTGATGAACCTATTGATGACCTCAACACCACTCGCGATGTTACATGCGGAGCATATTTTTGCCGATACGGCGCTGGTAATTGAATGGCATATCTTTTTCATGTACGCGCCTGGATTTTTTACCGGCTCTCTGATTAACCGGTTCGGCGCTATCACCATGATCTGTATCGGTATCGCCATCCAGACTGTCAGTGTTGCTGTCGCATTGTCAGGAACCGAGGTGTTCGATTTCTGGCTGGCGCTGGCGTTGCTGGGTCTTGGATGGAATTATGCCTTTACGGCCGGGACCAGTTTGCTGACAGAAGTTTATACACCCTCGGAACGTGCGAAGACTCAGGCCGCCAGTAATTTCATTATCTTTACCGTGGTAGCCGGCGGTTCGCTGTCATCCGGTACGCTCATGCATTATTTTGGCTGGGATTGGGTGAATATAGGGGCTTTGCCGCTACTGTTTGTTTCGTTCCTGGCAGCGCTATGGCTCGCGACTCAGCGGCGCGGCCGGACGCCGGTTTCAGTCTAGGCACTGCACCCGCAGAATTTTCAGTTGCCGTGCAAATTTCTGCAGGCTTTTGGGGCTCACCGCAATTTCCGCGAGTCGGGAAACTGTGCGAGCGTTGGAAACGCGCCCTATTACGGAATAACCGTAAGTCCAATCAGCCTGTCAGCCCGGGGCAGGTTTTCCAGCGTGCTGACCGTGGCAATCAAGTCATCGTATTGCGCCTCCGGGATCGGCAATGTCGGCGTGATACCCCGAATGCGACGGGTTAATTCAGCGTAATCCCAGATGAATTCGCGGCCCGTGGCTTCCTTACTGACGCTGCGTCCATCTTTGAGATGTATCGTGACGGTGGGCGCGAACAGTGGATGCCGGTGTGATGGCGTGATGGTGACCCGCTGCATCAACTCCAGAACTTCCGGTGGATCGGATTCGCCGGTTTTGCGTTGTACGAATTTGTCGAGTGGAAAGCCGCCGGTTACGACTGCATAGGCGGCATAGTAATGCGGGTTATCAATTGCCGGTAATCCGCTGCGGGACGGGAAGGCGGGGCTGGGGTATTCGGTTTCCAGCCAGTTCACCACCGTGTGGATGCGCGCCACATCTTCGTATTTGATTTCGTGCTCTGCGCAAAGCGCGGCAGTCACATCGACATGGGCAATGTTGTAGCCCGCGGTCGAATAGATGCGATACAGCGTCTCCAGAAATATCCATTCCTGCCCAAGGTCTGCTGTAACCCTGTCCATATCCGCGCGATTGTCTGCGGTGAAGCTGTAACGCAGATCGCCACGGTTGTTGCCGATATAGGAATGGTAGAAGCCGGCTTTGCCTTCCAGCGCGGTTTCACCGCCTGCCGCACCATGCCTCGCCATCGCGACAGCGAGCATTGCATTTCGGACCGCGCCTCCTTCGCGCAAAGCCTTGCCGCCGCTGCGCGCGCCTTCCAGATTCCCGCTGGCAAGGTTGACACATTGCGCGATGGCGGCGTGGGTCTGGTTCTCGTTCAGTCCGCTAATTTTTGCCAGTGCCACCGCTGCACCGAAGATGCCGAACACGGGCCCGGAATGGAAACCGCGAGACATGATCGTTGGAATGAAATCGGCGGCCATGCGCTCCATGACCTCATACCCGGCAACGACCCCGGTGATAAAGTTCTTGCCGGTAGCGTTGGAAATTTCAGCGGCGACCAGCGCGGCGGGGATGATTGCGCAACCCGGATGGGTCAGCATCCGGAATGTGTCCCATTTGCCACCGGCAAAGATGGTTTCAGCATTCACAAGAGCCGCCCCGGCGCGGGTTAGTTTCACCCCGCTGACAAGCGCGGTACAGGCGCCACCACCGCCTTCTTCTTCTTCCTGCATCATGGCTAAAGCAGATTGCGAATCTTCGAACTGATGCCCGACCAGTGCCGATGACAACGCTTGCAAAGTCACGCCCTTGGCGCGGTCCACGACTTCAGGCGGAAGGTCTTCATAGGTAAGGCCATGAACCCAAGCTGCCAGTGTTCTGCTCATTGATGCCATGAATATTCCCCCGCTAAAATCCTGCTGCCGTAAGCCTAGCCAGCCGCCAGGTATCTCGCAATGCCGTGACTTTCTATGTGCGACAGGGAATCCGGGAGCCATAGGGTTTTGCCGGTGAGACGTTAGGGTCTTTTCCTTCCGTTTACGGCAGGACAATGCGGCGTTCAGGCGTTAAGTTCCCCCGCAAAGGGAATTTACGGGGGAAGATGCGATGGAAGCGGATTATGTAGTTGTCGGCGCCGGTTCGGCTGGCTGTGTTCTGGCCAACAGGCTTAGCGCGGATGGGGCGAAGGTCATTTTGCTGGAAGCCGGACCGCCCGACCGACATCCGATGATCCATATTCCGGCGGGGATACGAACCCTGCTGCAGCATCCGGTGCTGAACTGGAACTATGAGACCGAGGCGGATGAATCCACCGGTGGACGTAATATTCACTGGCCACGCGGAAAGACTCTGGGCGGTTCCAGTTCGATCAACGGGATGCTTTATGTGCGGGGCAATCCGGCAGATTTCGACGGTTGGTCGCAAATGGGTTGCCGGGGCTGGTCCTATGACGACGTGCTGCCCTATTTCAAGAAATCTGAAGATTTCCGCAACGGCGGTGACCCTGAAATACGGGGCAAGGGCGGTGTTCTGCCCGTGGAAGAATACCGGACCGTGCTGCCTCTGACGCATTATTTTGTCGAGGCTGCCAAACAGGCAGGATTCCCCTTTACCCCTGACTACAATGGCAAGCAGCAAGAAGGCGTTGCCTATTCCCAGATGACGCGCGATGTGCGCTTCCGGGCTTCCACGGCGCAGACCTTTCTGAAGGAAGCGAAGTCACGTCCGAATTTGCAGATCATCACCGAGGCAATTGCGACGGGGCTGAAGTTTCAGGGTAAGAAATGTACCGGCGTTGCATTCCGGCAAGGCAATCGGGAAGAGCAGGAAATTCGGGTTACGAAGGAGGTCATCGTGTCTGGTGGCGCGATCAATTCGCCACACCTGCTGCAGATTTCAGGTATTGGCCCGGCGGCGCATTTGAAATCCATTGGCGTCGAGGTACAGCATGACCTGCCCGGCGTTGGCAACAATCTGTCAGATCATTTTGTGACCCGGATTTCTCATCGGGTAAAGCACGAAATGATGTCGATCAATCAGATGTCGCGTGGATTGCGGGTCATGGGCGAGGCGGTGAAGTATGCGCTGTTTGCCAATGGCGCCCTGACGTTTGGCGTCACCAGCGCGATGGTCTTCAGCCGCAGTCGGGAAGGACTCAGCAGCCCTGACCTGCAACTGCTGTTTACCCCGGCAAGCTACAGTGCCGCGGAAATCAAGACCTTCGACAAGGAGCCCGGCATAACCGTTGCCGTCTGTCCGGTGCGGCCCGATAGCCGGGGGACGATAATGGCAAAAAGCGCCAATCCGCTGGAACGCCCGGCAATTCGTCCAAACTACCTTTCGGCGGAAAGTGATGTTCAGGTGCTGCAATCGGGCATGCGGCAGACACGTAAAATCCTGGAAGCGCCGGCAATTGCCGATGTCAGCCTGGGCGAAATAGCGCCGGGGCCAGACGTGGACTCGCTGGAATCTGTGCGTGAATACACCCGCAATAACGGAAATACGATCTATCACCCGGTTGGCACCTGCAAGATGGGCGAAGATCCGATGGCGGTGGTTGATTCCCGTCTTCGTGTACGTGGTATCGAAGGGCTGAGAGTCGTCGATGCTTCGGTGATGCCGACGGTTACGACCGGGAATACGAATGCACCGACCATCATGATTGGTGAAAAAGCGTCGGCGATGATTATTGAGGATAATAAGGCGGCGTAGGCCGGAATCGGCCGGCCCGCTCCGCCGGCATGTCTAAAGGTTGTTGATTTATGGCTGGGATAGGCCGCATCGATTGTATCAGGCGACGGTGGCTGTTTCTCGTAACACAGTCAGCATGCGTGGTTCCTGATAGAAACCGGCCATTATCATGGTGACGTTTTTATTATCATCGGATAGCGGAAGACCGAGACGGTAGAAATAGCCGCCGCTTCCCGATTCAAGCGGGTAAGGTGCGGCCATGAAATGCGGCTGCATCGTCTCGATAATCTGTTCATTAGCCGGATAGGTCAGGTTGGCAATCCGTGAAATACCGTGTTCTTCCATGTAATGGCCCGTCAGGTCACGCCCCCGGATCGTCGCGATGCCAGTTCCATAGAGACGAAACCTAAGCCGCAATGGGGCGTATTCGACATCAAGCAACAGAATATTTGCGAGCAAACTGGGAATGTCGAGCGGGTCCATATCATTCCGCGTCGGCATGCTTCGTTCGCCGCGAATGGAATCCCAGTAATCGTATAGCTGAACAAGCTTTGGATGCTTGACGCTATTCCGAAAGGTGTCCATTTTGAACCCTTACAAAGTCTTAATTACCTGAACGTAATCAGGGAAGCCTAACAAAACATTGACGAATTGGGATAATCAGGATTGTCATGAATTTGAATGTCGGATGAGCAATAGAACACTGGATAAATGGCGGGATCAGGTCCTAGATTTCTGGTTCGGCCCGCCGCCGGTTGAAAATCGCGCTGCGTGGTTTACAAAGGACGATGGGTTTGACGCGGATATCCGGGCGAGGTTCTCTGGGTTGTATGCTGCTGCTGCCAACGGGGAACTTGATGGCATGGCCTGCGAGACGAGGGGATGTCTGGCGCGTCAGGCAATCAAACAGGGCTTTGATCGTGCGTGCACGGATATTGAACGCACATTCATCTATCTGCCCTTTGAACACAGCGAAGATTTACAGGTGCAGGTCGAATCCGTCGCGCTGTTCGATACGATCGACAATGAACTGAACCAGCAATTCGCCCGCCGGCATTTGGAGATAATTGAGCGGTTTGGCCGTTTTCCGCACCGTAACGACGTTCTGGGGCGGGTAACGACGGCGGCGGAACGCGAGTTTCTCAAGGAATCGGATTCTGCTTTTTGAAAGGTGGGCCATCGTTTTCGTAACGCAGGAACATGGCATTCAGCAAACCATGCAAGGCACCGTATAACTCGCGGATTTGGACAATGAATCCGTTCCAGTTCAAGCCTGGATTATCACTGACCATATCAAAATAAATATCTTCCAGGCTCGTCTGATTATCTATCCGGCGCATGATCTCAGCGGTGAGCGATGGGGCAGCAGCGACCACGGTCAGGTCGTCAAAACGTGCTTGAAACGCGGTGTCGGCCGAGATTTTTCGGGCCAGTGTAGCACCATCACTGTGTTTCAGGACCGGGATCGCATTCGGTTGAAGTCCGGGACGTGGATTAGGTCGCCCGGATGGAACTGCATAGAGAATATGCTTGGCAATATTGCCGGCAATGCGCTCCGCAAGGGCGGCTTTCGCCAGTAAACCGAGGCCGTTAAATCGGGCGCGCAGGGTATTGTCGACAAGATAGGTCGCGGGGTCATAACGACCTGCCGGTGCGAAGGACGCGATTTTCAATCCGCTGTCGGCACATAGTGCAGCAATGTCGGGTACGGTGTAGGCGCGGTCCTGTGGGTGCAGGAATTTATCGACCAATTCAGCATCGGGATGGTTGCCGTCGTGAGGAACACCGGGATTGCGGACGAGCCTGTTACTGGCAGGCAAATGGTCAAGCAATTTGCGGAGTAGCGGGAGCTGCGCAGCCTGGTCTTCATCTGCTGCTGTTATGCCACGCATGATCTCCTGCACGTCGTAAATACCGGTTCGGCCGAACGCACCATAGAGCATTAGGCCGAGGCCACCTTCGGGATGGAGGACGGATACCAGCGCGGCCAACCCGTTTTCCGGGCTTGCGAGATGGTGAAGGACGCCGCAACAGTCGATGTAATCGAAGGGCTGCCAGCCGTAATCCGCGACACCCAGCAGGCTGCCTTGATGGAAAATAATGTTGTTTAGCCCGCGTTCCTGCGCCCGGTTGCGGGCGATGGCCATGCTGGCGGCAGACAGGTCAAGGTAGATGATTTCCGCCGGGCAGCCGATATCAGCGCATTGCTGACCAAGCATGATCGCAGCGTCGCCGGTTCCGCCGCCGGCGACCAGCGCCCGGAACGGTTTTGTCCAGTTCCGCTCGCCGCCGTATATATAATGATCAATTTCCAGAATATGACTGGGCGACCCGGTTCTGAGACCATCGCTTTCCGTCGCCCCATCTTTGGGCGGATACGGAAATGCCTCGTACTGGTTTTGGAGGGCTGCGGCATTTGCCGCAGCAGGGCCACCGCCTTGCAGTGCCAAAATATTTGCGGTGCCGTCGGCCGCAGGTTCGTCTTCAGGAGATCGCGTCATCTGACAGATTATAGGGGCGTTCCTGCAGGCCCGGTACTCTTCTGTCGAATCTCGCTGGCATTGGGTGTCATTTTCGGGAAATTACAGTTTTAACAGGTCGCTAATCTCTTCGTCAGTCGGGAAGCGGCCGGTATCGCGTTTGGCATACCGGCATACACCGTCAATTTCGATGTTGAAAACGCCGCCGCCGCCCGCTGTCAGTTCCACGTTCGCACCAGTATTTGAAACAATGATGTCTCTCGCACGGAGAGCTCTGGGTTTGTAGTTTCAAACAGCGCAGTACTCAATCCTGACCTTCATACAAACTTCCTTCCGGTGCCGGGAATCGACGCATTCAGGGAACTGTCGGATGAGGCGGTACCTCACTAACAGGATAAAGCTCTGATGCATGGCAGTCGCGCCATTTGTCATACGAATTGTGTCGGTCGATTCATTCAGGCTGATGCAATACACTGACTATAAGAGTCGGAGGGACAGAGAAATGCTGGATTTCAGATTGAATTTCACCCGTCAGGGTGCAGGTGCGCCGCCTATCGTTTTCGTCCACGGCTATCTGTGCCGTCTTGAGGACTGGCGTTGCCAGGTGCCGCATTTTGCAAAATCGCATGATGTCATCGCCGTGGATCTGCGTGGCCACGGGCGGTCGCCGCTTGGTGAAAAACCAATGACATTGGATGTGTTGGGCAAGGATGTTGCTGACCTGCTTGAGCAGGAGGACCTTGAAGGCGCGGTACTTGTAGGCCATTCCATGGGCTGCCGGGTTGTCGTTGAAGCCTGCACACAGGCTTCGGACCGGGTGGCCGGTCTGGTTCTTGTCGATGGTAGTCGATCAATTGGCGAACCGGCCGATACCTTTAGGGCCTATGACAAGAAGTTGGCGGAACTCGGCTTCGAGAAACTGGTGACTGAAATGTTTGCAGGAATGTTTTTTGGCGAACCACCGGAATGGGCGCCGGAGAAACTGGCGCAGGTTGCCGCCATGCCGGAATCTACGGCGGTACCGCTATCCAGGAACATGGTTGATTACGACAAGCGCCGGATGACAGCCGCCATGGGAGAAGTAAAGGTCCCGGTTTTGGTAATCCAGAGCACCGACCGGCTTTCGTTCGATGCCCGCCGACCTGTCGTCGAAGGTGAAAAGCTGGCCCTGCAGCAACTGGTTGAGGAATCCGTGGCGGTCAGCGATGCCATGTGCCTTCCGGGACCCGGCCACTTCAACATGATTGAGGCACCGGGCCCTATCAACGCCCGCATTGACGAATTCCTGGCGCAGCGTATTACCGGTCAGTAATCCGCTGTCGCCGCAGAAAAGTCGGTCACGCGACCAGCGAGGCGTATTCGTCGAGAAGGCGCAGGACCGTATCCCGGTCATCGGATGGCAGCATCAAAAGGGATCGCTCGATTCCGGCCTGTGCGTATGATTCAAGTGTCTGGGCATCTGGCGGCGCCCGGAAGACGGAAACGGACAGGCTGGACATATCGCGCCCGGCTTTGCCGGCCGCTTCGCGAAGCCTGGTCATGCCCACCGTCGGGTCGAAATTCGGGCTTGCCCGCGGCAGCCAGCCATCGCCAAATTCTATGACCCGGTTAATCGTGTAGTCGGTTTCACCGCCGATGATGACCGGCGGGTGGGGGCGCTGGATCGGTTTTGGCCAGGACCATGTTGGTTCCAGATTGACGAACTCGCCGTGGAAGGATGCTTCGTCTTCCGTCCATAATGCCTTCATGGCCAACACATGTTCGCGGAGCTGCTTGAAGCGGGTCTTGTACTGAACGCCATGCTGGTTCATTTCTTCAACGTTCCAGCCGCCGCCAATTCCGAAAATAACGCGACCACCCGAGAGCACGTCCAGACTGGCGACCGACTTGGCCGTGGCAATGGGGTCACGCTGCGCGACAAGGCAAATTCCGGTTGCGAGTTTCAGTTTGGTGGTTGCGGCGGCAGCGAAGGACAGCGCGACAAAGGGATCGTAGGTATGAGAATATTCCTTCGGTAATTCGCCACCTCCAGGCCAAGGGGATTGCCTGCTGGTTGGAATATGGGTGTGTTCCGGGAGAACGAGTGACCCAAATCCGCGGGCTTCAAGTTCGCGGGCCAATTCATCTACCTGGATGCTATAGGCCGTTGCAAAAATTATCGCGCCGATTTCCATGGTGAATGTCCCAATTTGTGAAGTGCATATGCGGACTGGCCAGATTCGACGGCAGTCGCTAGTTAATATCTCTTAACAGTATATTAATTTCTCACGATGACTCTAGTGTGGGGTACACGGAATCGAGAATAGCGAATGATGCCAGTTGCCCGTCTTTCCATAGCAATATTGCTGCTGATTGGTGTTGGCTGCAGTCAGGACCCCCACCGGGCGGAGGAAGGGGCGAAATGGCTGCAACAGCGCTATCTGTTCAAGCCTTTTGGTGACGTTGGTGAAATCAGCAAGATCTACGTATCTGATGCGAGTCTGATCCGGATAGAAGTAATGCTGACGCGCCAGGAGTCCGCTGATGCAATTTCGGCGAAAAGCCTGATGATGCGATCGCTGATTGCCAAATATGCCTGTCCGCGTAAAGCGGCAAAACTCTGGGAAATTGTCGGCGAAGACGTCACGATCCGCATCGATCTCAAAACGGAATCCGCGAAGGTGTCCAGCGCGATCTGCAAGCCGGAATAAGCGAACCGGGGGCGCCTCAGCCGCCGGTAACGCTCATATGGCGTCCAACGGCAGGACTCTTCCTGCGCCGGTCAATAATGAAGTCATGGCCTTTTGGTTTACGGCCGATAGCTTCTGCGATTGCATTTTCCAACAGGTCATTATCTTCGCTGGCCCGCAGGGGACCGCGTAAATCGGCGGCATCTTCCTGACCAAGGCACATATAAAGCGTTCCGGTACAGGTTAACCGAACCCGATTGCAGGATTCGCAGAAATTGTGGGTCATCGGTGTGATGAAACCAATCTTGCGGCCGGTTTCGGCGACTTCGACATAGCGTGCAGGACCGCCGGAATTATAGTCGATATCCTTCAGCGTCCACTGTTTCTGCAGTTCCGCGCGGACCATTGAAAGCGGAAGATACTGATCGAACCGCATCTCGCCCCCGATATCGCCCATTGGCATGACCTCGATAAAGGTGAGGTCATACCCTCCCGCACCGCACCAGCGTACCATGTCGTTCATTTCGACATCATTCACGCCTTTCAGCGCAACGGCGTTGATCTTGACGTCCAGCCCGGCCGCTTTCGCGGCGGCAATACCTTCCATGACCTGTTCGAACCGGCCCCAGCGCGTGATTTCCCGGAATTTTTCCGGGTCCAGTGTATCAAGGGACACATTGACCCGTTTTACACCGATATCCGCCAGTTGCTGGGCGTATTTGCCTAGCTGACTGCCATTTGTGGTCAACGTCAATTCATCAAGCGCGCCAGATTCCAGGTGCCGTCCGAGTTGCTGAAACAGCCACATTATGTTGCGACGGACAAGCGGTTCACCGCCGGTCATACGCAATTTACGGACGCCGAGGTTCACGAACGTCGTACAGACCCGTTCAAGTTCCTCCAGCGACAGAATTTCAGCTTTCGGCAGAAAGCTCATATCTTCCGACATGCAGTATACGCAACGGAAATCGCAGCGATCCGTAACCGATACGCGAAGGTATGAAATATGACGACCAAATGGGTCTATCATGGTCAATGTTCCTAGCTATGCCTGCTTGCTTGCCCGATATTTTTACGCCGTTGCAACATATGTCGGCAGAGCCTGTCAGGCAATGTTCGGGTCAGGCTTAATGAAATGTGGTTCTGCCCGGAGTGTATTCAAGGCGGCGGGGTTGAATTATAAAGCACGATTCGTCTTCAGGTTTTCAAGGGAGAGGGCAGGTTGTTTTTGACTGGTATGATAGGCGTTGCGGGGTGGCCATGGCACTGTCGCGATGTCACCACAATTATCCAGGATGCGCCCTGTGACTGAGATATCGAGCGATACGGTGGGAGGGGCGTTTTGAGTGACCTCGATGCTGTTTGGCTTTCCCTGCAACTGGCAGGGATAACGGTCATCCTCTTGATGATTATCGCGACGCCGGTTGCATGGTGGCTGGCAAATACGCGGTCGCGTCTCGCTCCCTGGGTCGAGTCCTTCGTGGCGTTGCCGCTCGTGTTGCCGCCAACAGTGCTGGGTTTCTATCTTTTGGTATTGTTGGGCAATGACAGTCCTATCGGGGCCTTCTGGGTCAGTCTCACCGGATCGACGCTGACATTTTCCTTCAGTGGGCTTGTTCTGGCATCGGTTCTGTATTCCCTGCCATTTGCTGTCCAGCCTTTGCAGGGTGCGTTCGAATCTCTTGGCCGTGGGCCCCTGGAAGCCGCCTACACGCTTGGCGCCGGACCGCTGGACGCATTCTTTTCGGTGGCGGCGCCAATGGCGGGCAGGGGCTATCTGACCGCGGTCGTCCTGTGTTTTGCACATACATTGGGCGAATTCGGTGTCGTGCTCATGGTTGGTGGAAATATTCCAGGACAAACCCGGGTTATCGCAATTGCCGTATTCGAGCATGTTGAGACACTGAATTACGCGGCAGCGCATATCCTCTCGGGTGGGTTACTGGCGTTTTCATTCACGGTTTTATTCATCGTATATGCATTGAACCGCCGTTTTCCGATCAGAGTCGTCGGCCGATGAATGTTTTGGCCGCGAAATGCAGGGTGGTTCATTCCGGTTTCAGCCTGGATGCGGAACTCGACCTGCCCCTTGAAGGCGTCACGGCGCTGTTTGGTCCCTCGGGAAGCGGAAAAAGCTCTCTGCTGCGCATCATTGCGGGCCTTGACCGGGTGGCCGGCAATCAGGTGATGCTGGGTGGCGAAGTCTGGCAGGACGATTCTAAGGGTGTCTTTATGCCGCCCCATCGGCGTAGCATCGGGTTTGTCTTCCAGGATACGCAACTTTTTCCACATCTGTCTGTCGATGCGAATATTGCCTATGGCATGAAACGCGCCGGTCGGCGCGCACCGCGCCATGGTATCGGCCAGATCGTCGATATTCTGGATCTTGGTGCGTTAATGGACCGGCGGCCGTCCACACTTTCGGGCGGGGAGCGTCAGCGGGTCGCGATTGCCCGGGCGGTTATGACCAGCCCGAAACTGTTGCTGATGGACGAGCCATTATCGTCCCTGGATATCGAGCGAAAAGACGAAATTTTGCCTTTCATCGAACGGCTTGCCCATGAAATTGGGACGCCCATTCTATATGTCAGTCATGCGATCGATGAGGTGCTGCGGCTGGCATCGACTCTGGTGTTAATCGCCCGTGGCCGGATCGTCGCAAAGGGGCCGATAGAGGAAGTGACGTCGCGTTTGGATCTGCACCCCTATACCGGCCGGCTCGATGCCGGTGCGGTTCTGCGCTCTACGGTCAGCGCGCACGAACGGGAGCGCGGCATAACGCGTATGGTTTTCCCCGGCGGTGAACTCGTCAGTCCCCTGATCGATGCGAATATCGGCACGTCTATCAATGTCAGAATCCGGTCGCGAGACGTATCATTAAGTCTGGATGCGCCGAAACGCACCAGCATATTGAATATTCTGCCGGGCCGCGTGGTGCAAATTGAAGACAGCGGCGGACCACAGGCGCATGTGCTGCTGGATGTCGGCAGCCCGCTATGGGCGCGTATTACAAATGTTTCGGTCAAGGAGTTGGGTCTAAAGCCCGGTATGTCAGTCTATGCCCTCATCAAGGCGGTTGCCGTCGATCGCCGCAGCATGGGGCGTCCGACCGCGATGGATATATCATTGGACCGTGAATGAAGCGCTATGCTTGCCGCAGGTGCAGGGCCACGCCATATTCAGCGTATGAGTGAAATGTTGCTAACGCCCGACCCCTTTGACAAACGCCTGACACGGCGCATTTCCGGCGTGGATCAGGACGGGGTTTCTGTTGAAACCACTGTCGTTGTCGAGCGGCCCCTGACGCTGTTTCTGAATTCTCAGGAAATTGTCACGATGATGACAATCGGTGATTATCCGGAATATCTGGCTGTCGGGTATCTGATTAATCAGAACATGCTGGGCGCCGAGAACAAGATTATGAGCGTCGACTACGACGATGAAATCGGCGTCGTCGTTGTTCGGACAGACCGGGAAACGAATTTCGAAGACAAGCTGAGGAAAAAAACCGTGACGTCCGGATGTGCGCAGGGCACGGCATTCGGGGATCTGATGGAGAAATTCGAAGATGTTCAATTGCCGGGCGATGCTGTTCTGAAAACATCATGGCTTTATGCGCTGACAAAAACAGTGAACACCACGCCAAGCCTTTATCTGGAGGCTGGTGCGATTCACGGCTGCGTGCTGGCACACGAAGACCGCCCGCTGTTGTATATGGAGGATGTCGGGCGTCACAATGCAATCGACAAAATCGCCGGATATATGGCGCTGAACAATATTTCCTCTGGCGACAAGATTTTCTATACGACTGGTCGGTTGACCTCGGAAATGGTGATCAAGACGGTACAGATGGGGATACCGATCCTAGTGTCACGGTCCGGTTTCACGGTTTGGGGCGTGGAATTGGCGCAGCAGGCAGGGTTGACCTTGATTGGCCGTGCACGCGGTCATCGCTTTCTTGCGTTATCGGGGGCTGATCGAATTGTCTACGATGCGGACCCTGCTTCTGTGCCGAAGGAATCGGCGAAATCTTCACGGAAGGCCAGTCTGGACGAGACGGCTGCCTGAATGTCGGGTTTGGAGAGACTGTGGTAATGCGGGAAAAAAACCACGAAGTGGCGCCAAATGAAACTGGCAGTATTCTGCGCATTATCGATGCGGCGATCGACGAAACTGCGGAATGGCTTCAGAAATGGCATCGTTCGATTATTTGTAATGAAGCGCCGGATCAGCTTGTCGTATCCGAGTATTCGCAGTTTCTGACCCGGTTTGGGAGCTGGATGGACCTGAATCGGGACCGTGGTCTTCTGGATCAATCTGCCTTCAGGTCGCTTGCGAGCGCCTATGAGGAAATGCATGAATTCGGGCGTTTTCTAGCCCAGAAGGCAGTCCAGGCCAGCGACATACCAACAGTGGAATACGATGCCTTTACGGAGAAGGTGCAACGATTCAACGCACAGGCGCGGCGAATTCGCGAAGCGTTTCGGATGGCTGTGTCAGAACTGGACCCGCTTACCGGGGTGCAGAACCGGCAGATCATGATGGACATCCTCATTCGTGAGCGGGAGCGTGCGCTTCGAACGAATACGCCCTGTTGTGTCGTTCTGGCCGATATCGATCATTTCAAAGCCGTAAATGACAACCATGGTCATCCGGCAGGTGATCATGTCCTTCGGACTGTCGCGGGGCGATTCCTGTCGAAACTGCGGCCGTATGACGAAATTTTTCGCTATGGCGGCGAAGAGTTCCTGATCAGTTTGCCAAGTTCGACCAGCGACCGGGCCGTCGAAATTGTGGAACGCCTGCGTCTGTCATTAGCGGATCAGGCGGTGACGCTAACCGATGGGAAGCCTTTGAAACTGACCGCGTCATTCGGGCTTTGCATGGTTGCGCAGGACACACCGCTTAAACAGACAATCGAGTTTGCGGATCAGGCACTTTATCTGGCGAAGACTGAGGGCCGGAATCGCTTGAAGCTGTGGTCGGAAAGTACGGGATGATCATCGAAAAGACGCGTGTGGCGGGTATTCTTCTGGCCGGGGGCCTGTCACGTCGTATGGGCGGTGGTGATAAATGCCTGCGTGTTCTTGGTGGAGAAACGATCCTCTCACGGATTGTGCGGGGTGTTTTGCCCCAGGTCGACACGTTAGCGCTCAATGCAAATGGTGACCCGTCGCGCTTTTCGTCTTTTGGGCTTCCCGTTATTCCTGATGTGATTGAAGGAAATGCGGGCCCCTTGTCGGGCGTCCTTACAGGTATGGAGTGGGTGGCGCTGAACTACCCGGAGTGTGAATGGCTCGTATCGTTTCCAACGGATGCACCGTTTCTGCCGGAAAACCTCGTCGAGTCACTAATGTTCGCCATGAAGCGTGACGGCAGTGATGTGGCTTGCGCGCGGTCCAATGGCCGGACGCACCCGGTTATCGGGATATGGCCGGTTCAGTTGCGGGGCGCGTTGCGGAAAGCCATGACGGAAGAGGATATTCGCAAAGTTGATCTGTGGACGTCCCGCTACAGGTTGTCTGTTGTCGATTTCACTTCTACGACTTTTGACCCGTTCTTCAATACCAATCGACCTGAAGATCTAGAACGCGCCGAAGCGATTCTTGCGGGAACCTAGGCGACGATTTTTAAAAGCGACACATTGTGCGAATAGCGTTTCATCGCGCGAACAGCGCCGCCTTGGGAAATGACCCCCGTCAGGCTATCAATATCATCCGCAACGGTGCCTGAAAGAATGTCTATACCGTGGTTGAACAGCACTGGGGCGAGCGGCGTGCCCGGACCCAGCAAAATCGTATGGGCTTGTGGTGCAAGCGTCAGCAGTTGGATGAGGGAGCCGTCGAGCATGGTCGATGCTGTAACGAGCAGATATCCGCATTCCGGCAATAGCGTCGCGGCGGCTTCTTCCGGGTAGTCGTCCGGGCCCGGTTCCCGTTCAATGACCTTTGCCTTGGGGAGGCGTGTATCAAGGCCGGGGAAACGCCCGATTATTACCGTATCCTCACCATCATCCGGTACAAGGTCCAGCCCGTTTTCCGTACTTCCCGGAAGGTCATAACGGTTATGGAAAGCGTTTGCTGCGGCGATGGCGATCGCCGTTTCAAAGACATTTTTCGATTGGATCATGCTGGCCAGGGATGCGAGGGAGCGATCCTTGTATTGGCCGGCATCGGGTAGCGAGAAACAGCCCCCTGTGCCACGCGCCGGCGTATGCGACATCCCGGCACCAGATTCCCCAATAACCAGCGTCCAGTTCAGCCCGACAATCACATCTTTGGCCGTACCGGTGACACCGGCAGCCAGATCGGCGTAAAGCGGATGATGGAGCCCTCGTCGACCGGCGTTGGCTGTAAGGTTCATTTTATTATCTGTTGCTTTGCAAAAAATCGCGGCCGACAAGCGATAGATTATTCCGTTCGCTCAGGAACTTGGCGTTGGCTTCGCGCATAGCCTTGAGTATCTCAACGCCGACACTACCGCCGTCACCCCGAACTTCGTCACGCAAAACAATGCGCAACGTTTCGATATGGTTGCGGATGAGTATCAGGCAATCGTTGGATCGGTCCAATGTATCTTTTGTCAATTCGAAAAGAGATTTCGCGACGGCCGAGACGAGCGGATATCCGAAAACGCCACCCTGGCCACGTAATTCATGGCTGATACGGTTGATTTCGGCAAAATCGGGCCTGCGCTTGCTGGGATCCTTGGCCCGTGCCGATCTCATGTGGCGTTTGAGCTGCTCGATATATTCGATCGTCCATTTGACGAAGTCATCATTCCATTCATCCAGCTCTTTCTGGATTTTGGTGATGGTGGCAATGTTGGCCTGAAAGTTCACGCCGACTTTTCGTCTGTCAACGCCGGAGTAAAAATACACCATTGGCCGGAGTAAAAGTACACCACTTTGTATGATGTAATACTCGGTGTTGCGGGTTGTCCCGTTAGTCCATAGGAGGGACCCGTGCTGCTTTGCGTAGCGCTTTAGCGTTACGCGGAGCGAAGCAGCGCGGGAGGTGCCTGTGGGCCCACCGGGTCAACCATGTTCTCGTTGGTCAGGTTTTTTGGGGGGTCTGCCGTTTTTGGCTCTGGTTCAGGCGGTAACTGTCGCCGTTCATCTCGAGGATATGAACGTGGTGGGTTAGGCGGTCGAGCAAAGCCCCTGTCAGGCGTTCGGATCCGAACACCTCGGTCCATTCATCGAAGGGGAGATTGCTGGTCAGCAGGGTTGAGCCACGCTCGTAACGCTGAGAGAATACCTCGAATAAAAGCTCGGCCCCTGTTTTGCTGAGTGGCACGAAGCCCAGCTCATCGATAATCAGCAGCTTGTATTTTGCCAATTGTTTTTGGAACCGCAGCAGGCGTTTCTCATCCCTGGCCTCCATCAACTCGTGGACCAGGGCGGCCGCCGTGGTAAATCCAACACTGAGGCCTTTCTGGCAAGCCGCCAGGCCGAGACCGAGGGCGATATGGGTTTTACCGGTGCCTGAGTGAGCTAACGGCGAATTTTGGTGACGGGGAATTAGGCGGCGTATCTTGGATGTTGTTCAGGCATCCATAAATTCCAGGAAAGGAAAGATACGCCATGACGGATTCTATAGTTACACCGCTAGTTCAACCAGGGGCGTTTAGCGATCTCCTGACGGACGTTCTGCGCAACGGGGCGCAGCGTTTGCTGGCGCATGCTGTTGAGGCGGAGGTTTCAAGTTTTATTGAGGCGCATGCGGACGAACGCCTGGACGACGGCCGGGCACGGATCGTGCGTCACGGTCATTTGCCGGAGCGCGGTATTCAGACCGGCATCGGGGCGGTGCGTGTTCGCCAACCGCGGGTGCGAGACCGTGCGGTGGATGGCTTGGCAAAGATCCATTTCTCGCCCAGCATTTTGCCCAAACACGCCCGGCGCACGAAGAGTTTGGACGCGGTCTTGCCGGTGCTCTATTTGAAGGGAATTTCCGCCGGAAACTTCCAAGACGCGCTGTCCGCCTTGCTTGGTCCAGATGCGCCGAACCTGTCATCGGACACGGTCCTGCGCTTATGCAAAAGCTGGAAAGAAGAGCTGCAACATTGGCGCGGCCGGACTTTATCGGCCCGGCGCTATGTTTATATCTGGGCCGATGGGATCTATTTCCAGGCGCGCATGGAAGATCAAAGCCAGTGTATGCTGGTCATTATCGGGGCCACACCGGAGGGCAAGAAGGAACTGGTGGGCTTTGTCTCCGGCTATCGGGAAAGCGCCCAGAGCTGGGCGGAGCTTCTGATTGATCTGAAAGCGCGTGGTCTCGCCGATACACCGCTGCTGGCGATTGGCGACGACGCTCTGGGTTTCTGGTCGGCGCTTGGAAAAGTGTTTCCGACGACCCACCAGCAGCGTTGCTGGGTTCACAAAACGGCCAATATTCTGAACGATATGCCGAAAGCCATGCAGGCCAAGGTCAAGGCCGACCTGCACAATATCTGGAGGGCCGAGAGCCGTCTGGCGGCGGAAAATGCGTTGTCGGTGTTCTGTGAAAAATACCAGGCGAAATACCCGAAGGCGGCGGAACGGTTGACCAGGGACGAAGACGAACTGCTCGCCTTTTATGATTTCCCGGCGGAACACTGGACCCACATCCGAACCACAAACCCTATTGAAAGCACCTTCGCGACAGTGCGTCATCGAACCAAACGCTCCAAAGGCTGCCTGTCCATGGCGACCATGGAGCTAATGGTCTTCAAGGTTATCAAGGAGGCGGAGAAAACCTGGCTGCGATTACGAGGCAAAAACCAGTTGCCGAAACTCATCACCGGCGTCAAATTCAATGATGGCGTCGAACAGCAAAATCAGCACAATCAAAACGCCGCCTGAGCTTGCCATCACCAAAAATAACGGTTAGCTCTGCCTGAGTTACCGAGCGCGATAACGTTCTCACGTCGCTCGACATATTCACATCGGGCCAGTTCTAGAACCATCATCTTGTTCAGCGATGGGATGGCTTTGAAGTCGAAGCTGTCCAGACTTTTGACGGCGGGGAACTTGGCCAGTCTGATCCGCCGTTCGACCATGCGGCGTTCCCGGTCGATCAATTCCAGTTCGGTCAGGCGGACGAGATAGCGGACATGATCGACACCCTCGGCGGCGCATTGGCGGGCCAGCTTGTCGTATTCCCTGAGGAAGGTGGGGAGCCTGAGCGCTTTCAGGTGATGGGATAGCAAGAGCTGTGGCGTATCGGTCATAATGCACCGCCCATTACTTCCTTATCAGAGCTATCGGTTCTCTTCGCCCCGTGCAGTAAGTTCATGTAACTGGCCGCCGATGTCGTCGCCACCTGAGCCCGTGGCAGATAAGGATAGATGTCCAGATTGAGCTTTGGCGGACGCCGCTCTATGCGGCACAGCAGCAGATGTTTAACGGCGTCAAAGCTAATCGCGCTTAAGCGCAGGGCATCTCTGATCGCGCCATGTAGGTCATTGAGGTCGAATATCTCAAGCAGCCTTAGGACCTGTACGTACTCCCGCTTCCCCGGTTTGCCCATCCGGGCTTCAAGGAGGCGACGCAGAGTTACGAATACATCTGGCAGATCCCAACCCACCAACGGCGCCGCCTGGTCCAGGGCACCGACCTTCTTCTCCAGCAAAGGCAGATAGTGGATCGGGTTGAAGATCAGATCCTCCCGATCATAGGAACGGGGATGACGAGCGATCTCCTCACTGGCGCAGCCGATGATGACCTCATGGACATAGCTACGGACCCAGACGTCCTGATGGCCAAAGGCGACGGGCACCGAATAATCATTGTTTCGATACCGTACCAGGGATAGGGAACTGACCCGCGTGGCCTGTCTATCACAGGCATCGAACAGGACGGGAGGCAAGTCTGCCAGCACATCCTGATCACGAACAAGCCGCGCACCGATACTCTCGCGCTCGCCACGCAAAACATCACGTTGGCGCTTGCGGCATTGCTCTTCCAGGTGAGCATTGAAG
The DNA here is from genome assembly GCA_943788635.1 of uncultured Alphaproteobacteria bacterium. Lineage (GTDB taxonomy): Bacteria > Pseudomonadota > Alphaproteobacteria > UBA8366 > MarineAlpha4-Bin1. The sequence goes on from CALSRA010000028.1 coordinate 42,267, forward strand.
GCATCCCAACTCTCGAACTGTGGAACCGGCACCATGAAGTTCCGGCGGGCAAAACCGACGATGCCTTCCACGTTACCCTTGTCGTTCCCTTTGGCTGGGCGGCCATAACGATCTTCAAAAAGATAATGAGACTGGAGGCCGCTGAATGCCCGTGTCCGTTGTCGTGTGCCATCTGGCAATATCCGCGCCACCAGAACCTTGTCGTTATCATACAGGATCGATTTAGGGATGCCGCCAAAGAAGCTGAAGGCCCTGTTGTGGCCATCTAGCCATGCTTCCGTGGTCGCTGCGGGATAAGCACAAACGAAACAGGCGTCGCTATGAGGAAGGCTCATGACAAAATAATGGGCCCGGCACTGGATGCCGCCGATGACTGCATCCGCTTCACCAAAATCTGCCTGGGCATGGCCCGGAGAATGGCTCAACGGCACGTACATCTCCCGCTGACGTTGCCGGGCGGCAAAAACATAATCCTTCACGATGGTGATGCCACCGGCAAAGCCATATTCATCACGAAGCCGCTCAAAGATCCGCTTCGACGTATGACGCTGCTTCTTCAGACGTTTGGTATCGTCCTCAAGGATCTGGTCGATAATACCGACAAACGGATCAAGCTTGGGCCGGTTCGGCGCCTTCTTGCGGCGATAGCCAGGTGGGGTCGAGAACGCCAACATCTTATCAACCGTGCGACGGTCAATGCCGAACAACCTTGCCGCTTCGCGGCGGCTCATACCTTGAATTTTTACCGCATAACGCACGCGACCATACAATTCCACTTGCTTCATCCCCGCCCTCTGCAAAATGCAGAAAGCTTACCACTGGCGGATTTTTACTCCGGCCAACAACCAGACAATCTGGCCGCTTCAGTGGTGGATTATTGCTCCGGCGTTCTCAATCGCCTCGCCAAAATCCGCTTGGGCATGGCCGGGGGCATGGGCAAGCGGAACAAACATCTCCCGGCTGCGCCGGCCATGTTCACGGACATAATTCTTGACCGTCGTGTAGCCGCCCTCGAAGCCGTGCTCGTCCCGTAGCCGCTCAAAAACACGCTTGGCGGTATGTCGTTGCTTGCGGTTCCGGCTGAGGTCTTCCAGCAGCCATTGGTCGATGAAGCCGGTAAAGCCATCAAGTTTGGGCCGCTTGATCTCAGCCGTTCGTTGATATCCGGGCGGGACCGAAAAGCTCATCATCTTCTTTACGCTCGCGCGCGAAATCCCGAAATGGCCTGCTGCCGACCGTTCGCTCATGCCACCTCGACGCGCAAGGCGAACCTTCAAATACAAATCCACGACTAAAATCTCCCGCCCTCCCTGCAACCAGAAAGGGCCAAAGTGGCAACATTTTACGCTGCCCGCAGCGAGATTATCACGCCACTTCCGTGGCCAACTTTTGCACTGCCGTTCTCATAGCGGATCGCCACGTGCAACAATTGTTGCATTCGTATCAAGGCTGTTCATCAGATCTGCCAGCGGCCGCTGGCATTCAAATACGATTGTGTCAGCGTATCCCGACAGCATTGGCACATAGCGGCTAAACTGCAGGGTGTCCCCGAAACCCTGTTCCGCATGCACCAGTAATTTGCCGTTCTCAAGCGGTGCGCCGTCCCATGGAGCGCTATTAAACTGTCGTTGTGTTACGTCGCTGCATTTCAGTCGTGATTCGTAATTGCACCAGCCATTCTTGAAATCTGCGGAAAGCAACTGGGCGATGCCAAGGCCTTTTCGCAGTTCCGCGTTTTCAGGCGCTAATCCCAAAGCGCGTTCATACGCTATGATCGCCTCATCCGGCCGGTTCATATTAAGCTGGGCGAGGGCAAGACTGCCAAGAATCCGGTAATCATCCGGCGCGGATGCCAGCGCTGCACGGTACTGCTCGATAGCTTCGTCCAGCCGTTCTTCTTCGCGCAGAGAATTGGCGAGATTAAGATGCCCGTGAGCCCAGTTCGGACGAAGCCGAAGAACGTTGCGGAATTGCATTTCCGCCTGGTCATGCTGGCCTGACCGGGTGAGAATTACGCCGAGGTTATTAATAATTTCCGGATCGTCCGGCCGCAGGCGCATCGCGATATCGAGTGCGTCTTTTGCGGCTGAAATTTCGCCGGCGTCCAGCAGCGCAAGTCCAAGGTTATTGTGTGCCGATGCCAGTTCCGGCGTATGTGAGACCGCCAGGCGGGCATATGCGATTGCCTCATCAATGCGACCGCATCCGCGCATCGCCGCAGACAGCGCGCTTTCGCATTCCGGCCAGTATTTGCCGGGTTCGGTGCCAAGAAGAGCGGACTTGAACTGCTCCACGGCGGCAACGGGTTCGCCCGCGTGATGGAACGCTAATCCAAGCTGGTATTGTATCGCGGGGTCTTCGGCGGATTGATTCAGCGCGCCCTGCAAGGTTTTCACTGCGTCCAGAGGTTGCCCGGCGCCCAGTTGCAGGTTCGCGAGATGACGTAGGGTTTCAATTTCGTCGGGCTTCAGGACGACATACTGACTCCATGCAAGAATGGCCTGATCGGTGCGGCCGGCGTTTTCCAGACATTCAGCAAAGCTGCGGCTGAATGTAGGGTTCATCTGGTCCAGGCTTACCGCGCGCATGAAGTAACTTATTGCCGCGGTAAATTCCTGTGTCCGTGTCGCAATATGGCCCAGGATATGGAACGCTTCGGCATTTTCCGGAAAGCTGGCGATAATACCCTGGCATATCACCGCTGCAGTTGGGTATTGACGCTCGTTTTAGTGCCACACGGCCTTTTGCAGCAATTCGCCGGGAGTGCCGACAAAGGGTTCGCCGTCCTTTCGGTCGGAGTCCGTGGTCACCGCGTAAGGCCCTTTCAGTAAGAAACATCCGAATCCCGAATGGTGTCGATTCGAATATCTGGCTGGCCCCTTGTCAATTGAATTAGTCCGGAAGAGAAGGCTGTAGGATACTAGTTACCGAAGAAAGTTAAGCAGCAACAGACTTTGAATTCTGGCGATCGTGGCGAAGGATGCCTCCAGGGATACCTGTTCAATATTAAGGCGGGTAATCGCTTCAGCGGGATCCACTTGCTCGATGTCGATAATTGTCTGTTCAGCAAATGCTGCAAAATTTTCATGCTTGATATTGACGTCCCGCAGCAGGACCCGGTTGAGCTCCACTTCCGAGAATAGCTCATTCAATGTCTTTTCGCCCACCGGTGGTGCCTCGATGGCAACGGTCAATAAAGCAATGGCGTCGTCGACGGCAGTGACTTCCGCGGCACTGGGCGGGGATGTAAACGTGATTTCCGATATAGCGTCGAAGGCGCGAATAACACGCTCAATCGACGGTTCATTCGCCTTGACGCCGTAGTTGATAACGAAGTCTTCATCGATCCTGGATTGTTGCGTGACGTTGTCGCCGCCATACCAGTCGGTATCCGCTACTGCCGGGAAGGGGGGCACCGTCGGTGGTGTATATGTGCCGTTATTGAGGTCGACAGGTTTGTTCTGGATATTACCGCCGGCAAACAGGAAACGGCTTTCGTCTTTCACGTTGAGCAGGTCCGAGATCTGATCAAGCAGTCCCTGTGCCAGTGCCGGCAGGCCGATGACATTGGCGGTTTCACCGTTTTTGGCATTCAGCAAAGTCGTGCGGAATTCATGCGAAATTCGCTCGACTCGTTCGAGCGAGAAGCTCATCAATTCGAGGCGGCGTTCGGTGGTTTCGATATTGGAACGGAATTGTTCCACCCTGGAAAATTCGTTCCGTACGCTGACAAGGCGGCCGGCTTCCTGGCCGAGGCCAGCAAAATCCTGCGCCTTCAAACCGGTTCCCACCTGGGTCTGTGCTTCGAACAGGCGTTCCTGCGTATTCAGGGCGGTAAATACCGAGAAGCGGCTTTGGGCGATTGTGGCTATTCTGGACAATGCGCTGCTCCTATCGGACCGAATTAATCAAGGCCTCAAGCATTTCCGAAGCGACTGTGAGCACCCGTGCCGATGCGCTGAATGCATTTTCAAGGATAACCAGTTCTGCAAGTTCTTCGTCGACGTTGACGCCGGCATCATTCGTCTGCCGGAAGACCAGTGTTTCCAGGAAGACCTCATTGAATTGCTTGTCAGTACGGGCATCCGAGGTGAGTGAGGATTGGAGGTCGACGATCTGGGCGGCAAAACTGATAATCGTCGTTGATCCGGAATTGATGCCGCCGGTTCCCGCGAAATTCAGATTGGTGCCGAAAATGCCAGCGATGGAATTGGCAATTGCGCCGTCACCAATCGACGTACCGACGTCGCCGACAGCGGCGGTCAGGTCGAGCTGCCCGCGAGACAGCAGGTTGGTATTGTCGGTGATGGCACTATTCACCGCGATGACATTGGCGATACCCGTGTCGTTTGGAATTGTGTTCAGTGTCGTCAGCAGCGTTCCGGAATCCGAAATGATAAAATTGTCGCTTTGCGCATCTGTAATCGTGAGGCGGCGACCACCGGAATCGTCCGTTACCGACGCGGAAATTCCCTGCGCGGTCAATGCGGCGGTTCCGTTGATCGAAGCCGCAATAGCTTCCAGTGAATCACCGGTGGCGTAAGTCACCCCGGCGCCGGCCGTTCCGTCAAACCGGAAGGTTAGTGTGCCTGCTAATCCGACAGCAGTGGTGCTGCTGGCCAGCCGACCGGTTGAATATGAATCGTAGTCACTGGCGTTGGTACCGGTCGTCAGAAAGTCGTTTAATCCGAAGAAGTGGGAAAAGCCGCGGGTTAAGCCGCCGGCGACGGTTACGGCGCTGGTGTTTTCGCCAATGGATATGCCCTGGTTTGCTGCCTGCGCCTGGATCTCCAGTTTACCGTCCGCATTCACAGATGCGGGTGTCCCGGTAAGCCCGGCATTTATCGCTGTAACCACATCGGCGACTGTTGCGGTGGCGCCCAGTCCGGCCAGGTTTATGTCGGTGAATTCGACAACTGCCCCCGTCGTCTGATCCAGTACTGCAATGCGTACTGACCCGGTCCCGGCAAAGGCATCTGTCGCGGCAAGACTATGTGTTCCTGTCAAGGTTGCCGGCGGTGGGAATGCCGTTCCCTGATTGTGCAAGGCATTGATTTGTGACGTCAGAACCGAAGAAAGGCGATCCATCTCGCTTTGCAGGTTTGGCAGAATGGCATCCCGCACGTCGATCAGGCCTGCAATCTCGCCTTCTGAGATCTGGGTAGTGATGTCGTTTGCCCCGGTCACGCGATCCGCCGTACCGACGTAAATACCGTCGATGCTTCCGGGGTAATTCGCGTCTCCCGGCTGCACAAACGCGGTGCTGGCGTCGGTCTGGGAAGCAGAGTTATGCGACAGACTGAACAATGATCCTTCGCTCAACAACGTCCGGCCACCACCGGTGAATATACTCACCTTGCCACTGCCCGCTTCGAACGTCCGAATATCGATAAGTTGTGAAATCTGGGCGATGGCGACGTCCCGCTGGTCGCGCAGTTCGCCGTCAGGTTCGTTCGATGCGACAGCCTGGGCTATTTTGGAATTGAGGTTTTCCACAAAGGTAAGCTGCTGGTTGATTGTATCGATGCCGGTCGAAATCGACTGGTCAGCTTCAGCCCGAAGTGACTGTATGGCCGTGGTAAGTTGGCTGATCTGCACCATTGTCTTGCGGGCGTCATTGACCGCAGTGAATCGCGCCGCATCGGATTCCGGCGACAATGCCAGCGTTTCGAAATTATTGTTCAGCGTCGTCAATCCGGCAGCAAAGGTATCATTGTTGTCCGGGGTGCCCAGGAAGCCCTGTATCTGTGACAGGAACTGTTCACGCGCGTTGATAGCCCCCAATTTGCCACTCTGGTCTCGAACCTGTTCGACCAGGAACTGGTTAACGTTGCGCGTGACATCTATGACATCGACGCCAGCGCCCAGATCAACCAACCGCCGAGGCGAAAGTTCGACCTGTTTCCGGGTGAATCCGTCGGTGTTTACGTTGGCGATATTGTTGGCATTAACCTGCAGGGCCAGTTGGCTGGCCTGAATGCCGGAAAGTGCGGTTTGAAGGGCGAGGGATATCGACATTGATAGGGTTACCTATCCGTTGCTCTGGTGTCTAAAGGCTTCGGTTAAGAGATGCCGGGCGCGGTGGCGGTGCGCCTCTGGTGTATCCCCCGGGCGATGCGCCGGTATTTGTATAACCGGTCGCAGGGCTGGCGCTCTTCGTCACAGCATTCGCAATGACCTGTACGAGCTTTGCATTCATGTCGAGCGCGGCTCTGACGGCGAAGGCGTTTTCTTTTGCCTTCGTCTGAAAACGCGTCATCACCTGCTCCAGATCGGAACGGACATCCGGCTCAATGCCGGCCAGTGCGCCGGGTTCTTCCGCTGCCTGGCGTATATGCGTTTCGTAGATACCGGTCAGCGAAGCCTTTTGCTCCTGCAAGGGGGCGATGTCCGAAGCCTTGCCATTTTTCAAAAGCTCGATTTCCTCGGACATGATGTGAATCAGCGATTCTGATACGCCAATAAGTTCATGGGCGCGCGCATTCGGGTTCATTTCGTTTGCTCCGGTTGTTGCGTTGCGGAATCAGCTTTTTCCTGCATCTCCAGAATTGCCTTTTGAACGGAATCGGCAATTCCGATACCGCCTGCTTGCGTGATGATTTTTCCGTATTCCTGCAGCATCATCGAGCGGAAGACTGATTCGCCCTGGCCACCGCCGAACATGCCGTCGGTCTTGATGCCGGTGTACATCTGCTCGATATATTGACCGATGAAGAATGCCTCGAAGGATTCCGCTGTTTCGCGCGCCTTGCTGGGGTCGCTTGTCCCTTTCAGCGTCGGCGGTTGCGCGTAGCGAGCGGCTTGCTGGGTCAGATCGACTGTTCCGGAAATGTCCATCAAAGCACCTGTATGTCAGCGTTGAGTGCGCCCGCGGCCTTAATCGCCTGCAGGATCGTGATCATGTCGTGGGGCCCGATTCCCAGAGAATTGAGCCCGTTGACCAGTTCCTGCAGGCTGACGCCGGTATTGAGCACCGTCAGTTTCTTGTCGCCACCTTCATCAATCGTAATTTCCGTACGCGGCACGACTTCCGTGGTTCCGGTGTTGGCAAAGGGAAGGGGCTGGGAGACCTGCGGGGTTTCCGTTACCCGGATGGTCAGTGCGCCTTGCGCGATTGCAACAGGGTTGATGCGAACATTCTCACCCATAACGATGGTGCCGGATTGTTCGTCGATAACGACCTTGGCAATCTGATCGGGTTCGACCCGCAGTTGTTCGATGTCGGTGATCAGTTCAATTATTTCGCCCTTGTAGTTTTCAGGCGTTTTCATCACGACGGTTGCCGGGTCGGTTGCGCGGGCGGCAGGGAGGCCGACGAACGCATTGATAGCGCGTGATATTCTGCGGGCGGTCGTGAAGTCCGGATTACGCAGCGAGAGCTTGATTTGCTTCCGGTTCGCCAGCTGGAAGGGAATTTCGCGCTCAATGATTGCGCCATTGGCGATGCGCCCGCTGGTTGGAACGCCCTTGATGACGGTCTCCGCCGCGCCGCCTGCAGCGAAGCCGCCAACCGCTATTGTTCCTTGGGCGACGGCATAAATTTCGCCGTCGGCGCCGACCAGTGGTGTCACCAGCAGGGTCCCGCCGAGCAGGTTATCGGCATCGCCGAGCGCCGATACGGTTACGTCAATATTCGTACCCTGATTCGAAAACGGGGGGAGTGACGCTGTGACCATGACAGCGGCAACATTGGCCGTCGTCAGGGCGTCATCACGTGCGTTAACGCCGAGCCTTTCGAGCATGCCGATCAGGCTCTCGCGGGTGAAAATGGCGCTGCTCAGGCTATCGCCGGTGCCATTCAATCCAACGACGAGACCATAGCCGACGAGTTGGTTGGAACGGACGCCTTCGAAGAAAACGATGTCCTTAATTCGCGATTGGCCCATGGCCGAAGCGTGTACGAACAGAACCAGGAGCACGAGGACAGCCACGAAAAGGCTCAGCTGGCCCTGTATGGTGACCCCTGCGCGCAGTATGTCTCGTCTGTTTGTCATTCCGGCCTTCAACTTCGGATTAAGAGAGATTTCGCTATAGCTGTAGCGAAAGCCGTGCCAACGGGCGTCGAAAATAAGGTGTTGAAATGATGGGTTTAATTGTTGGGTCTGGAATGTTGCCAATTGACACGGTGCCGTTATCGGCAAGCGGTGCCGGTAAGCCCGGCAAAGATTTCCGTGAGTGGGGAGATGGGGAACCTGTGCAGTCGTGGTTGTAATTTGAAATAAGGTTCCGTTGCCTGCTGAAAAACAGTAAGCTGTGTGTATGAAAATTGATTCCTCAGGCAGGGTTCGCCCTTCGGCGGGCGGCGCGAAAGGCAAAGCAGGAAAGGTTGAAAAGGGGAGCGGGTTTACCGATCACCTTTCACCGCAAACGGATTCCGTTGCCTCGGTTGCCTCTTCGTCACCGACGCAAAGCGTCGACGCTTTGCTGGCAATACAGGGCGTCCCGGATGCAACGACGGGGCGGGCGAATGCGCGGGCCCGGCAGTGGGGCAATGACGCGCTTGATCAGCTTGAGCAGATACAGACCGATTTGCTTTTGGGTGGGATTCCCAAGGGGCGCCTCATGAACCTGGCACGGATGGTTCAGGAACGCCGGGAGCATGCTGCTGATCCGGCTCTGACCAGCCTGCTTGACGACATTGAATTGCGGGTCCGTGTCGAAATTGCAAAATACGAGCCGCGCTAGGGTCTTCGGGCCGTCTAAAACTGCCAAAAATGTACTTTCGTTTCCGGGGCTTGCAGGACCGTTGCGCGCGAATATATAGTGCGCGCCGGTTTTGTGAACATACCCGTGGAGCGAAACACATGTACCCAACGCTTCCGCCAGACTATCGGCCATCGGAAGACGAAGAGTTTATGAATCCCCTGCAACAGGAGTATTTTCGCCAAAAATTGATGCAGTGGCGTCGACAACTTTTGAAGGATACCGGGGATACCCGTACCAATTTGAAAGAAGAAAACCTGGCGGAACCTGATCTTGCGGATCGGGCGACGTTGGAAACCGACCGGTCTCTCGAACTTCGAACGCGGGATCGGCAGCGCAAATTGATCAACAAGATTGATTCCGCGTTGCGACGAATAGAGGACGGTTCGTACGGATATTGCGAAGAAACGGAGAATCCGATTTCCCTGCGACGACTGGAGGCGCGACCGATCGCGACGCTGACCATTGAAGCGCAGGAAATGCATGAACGGATGGAACGGACCCACCGTGACGATTGAGTAACGCGATAAACCGTTCGCGGTATATTCGTTGCTAAGCTGACGCCTCGCGTGTCATGGCGCGGAAGTTTCTGCGTATCGGTTCTTGCCCTAAACGGTAGCGCCGGGCAGGTGCTAGAAGGGGAAGATGATATCTATCAGCTGATTGCCGTACCGGGGTTGCTGGAAGTCCGATAATTGGCCGCGTCCGCCGTAAGATACGCGTAATTCCGCAATCTGTTCATGCGGGATTGTATTCGAGTTGGTTATATCCTGCGGTCGAATGACACCGGCGAGCTGGATCTCGCGGACTTCGAAATTTACCCGAATTTCCTGACGGCCATGCAGAACCAGGTTTCCATTCGGCAGCACCTGGGTAATGACCGCAGCGACCTGCAAGGTAATTTGTTCATCACGCGCGATTGTGCCATTGCCGTTGTTTGAAGTGGCGCTGTTGACGTTGAGCAGATTGGCGGGGTCGACAGCTTGAGGAAGCAGCCGGTTCAATGCGGCCTGATATCCGAGCAGGGCACTGGCGTCTGCATCTTCGGTACTGGCGCGGGTTCGTTCGGTTTCATTCTCCAGATCGGCCTGATCATCCACTTCAACGACGACAGTGACGATATCGCCAACCTGTGCTGCGCGGAGATCCTTGAAAAACGCACGTGATCCAGTCCGCCACAGAGAATTCGGATTATGCCGCGCGAGTATTGGCGCCGGCATCGGCATGCTGACTGGTTTGTATGTTTGCGTCTGTGTCGGGTTTTGAATATCCGACATTGTCGGTGCTTCGCCGACACCAGATAGACGACTCAATGCGTTGCATCCTGACAGGGCGACGCCAATAACGGCGAGGCAAAAAAACCGTGTGACATTCGAAGTATGGATCGCGGTCATTTTGAATCCTATTGCAGGGCAATGTTGTTGAGGGTGGATACGGCGACGCGTTTGTCACCGATAACGACGGCACTGATAATCTTGCCGCTGTTGCTGTTCTGAACCCGGACGACGTCGCCCTTGGCGCCATTCTGGAGGGCCTTGCCCAATGCTGTGAGCTGCAGGAGCGGGGTCGTCAAAGCGATTGTGACCTGCTTCCCACGGGTTACAAGAATAGGCGGCTGTACTTCATCATCGCGAATGGCGCGGTCAGATGCGATCTGGCGCCGCGGACTTTGACCGATGAGCGTTTCGAGGTCGGTGATTGTCCGAGAGTCAACGGTATCAAGGCGGACGGTTTTCCATTCGATGTCACGGTTACCGATGATGTCATTGCGATTCAATCGACGAACGAGTGTCGGTATCTGGGTCATGGGAAATGCGGAGCCTGTGATTACGGCACGGACGGCACCAGGCCTGTCGTCAGGCGCAAAGACGCGGGCTGTAAATCGCCGGCTGCGCGTATCGTATGAAATCGACTGGGTTCTGATTTCTCCCGGCATCTTGAACGGCAGAAACAGCCGCAATGCGCGACTGTCCAGTTCCATTTCAATTTCATCCAGATCGGCATATTTTTCTTTCAACGCCTTTGTCAGCGCTTCATGAATCTGGTCTGTTTCGATGATCCGGCTACGCCGTTCGACAACGGACCGGTCCAGCCGGCTGGTAGGGCGCCAGGAGACTTTGTACGCACGGGCAACCCGGTATAACCAGTCCGCTTCCAAAACCAGTGTGCGGCCCGCGGGCGGCGCGTGGGCAATGACTCGTTCCGCCATTTTACCGGCCCCGTCGAAGACATCCCCGAGTTTCACGGTATCGCCTTCGATGAGGACGTTGTTGCGCAGATAGGCGCGTGGGCCTGCCTGCACGCTGGCAGCCAGAACGATGACGGCTGCGGCGACTGAAATGAAAAGGCGTCGTGCATTCATGACAACAATCCCGGTTAACGCATGTTTCCGAGTACAGACATCATCTGGTCTGATGTTTCGATAACCTTGGAATTCATCTCATAGGCCCGCTGTGCGGTGATGAGATTGGATATTTCCTCGACAACATTGACATTGGATGTTTCCAGGAAACCCTGCTGTATCGTGCCTATACCGGTCGATCCCGGTGTGCCTGTCGTCGGCGTCCCGGATGCGGGAGTCTCGAGGAACAGGTTGTCACCAACCGCCAGCAATCCCGCTTCGTTGGAGAAAATGGCAAGGTCCAGTTGGCCCACATTGGCCGGCGCGACCTGTCCGTCCTGTTTTACCAGCACCTGACCATTGGGATTGATCGACACATCGACGGCGTCCGTTGGGATTGTAATGGCGGGTTCGACGATAAACCCATCTGCTGTGACAAGTTCACCGTTCGCGCTCAACTGAAAGGAGCCGGCGCGCGAGTAGGCGATTTCGCCATTCGGTAACTGAACCTGAAAGTAGCCATTGCCATTGATGGCAAGGTCGAAGGTGTTTTCGGTAAGGGTCAGGTTGCCCTGTTCGGTTATCCGGTAAACGGCAGCTGTTTTGACGCCCAGGCCAACTTGAACACCTGCGGGTACAATCGTGCCTGCATCGGATGATTCCGATCCGACTCGTCGCAAATTCTGATACAGCAGGTCCTGGAACTCTGCCCGGCGCCGGGTATAGGCGGTCGTATTCATATTGGCGATATTGTGGGAAATGACCTCAACGTTCAGCTGTTGCGCCAGCATTCCGGTCGCGCCGATACTAAGTGATCGCATGAATTTTACCCTTAACTTTGCCGCAGACGCGTAAGCTTTCCGATAGCCCGCATCGCTTGGTCGTGGTCGGATTTAATAAGGTTTGCCGTCGACTGGTAGGATCGATGTATTTCGATCATGCGTGTCATTTCGACGATTGCCTGCACGTTCGATTGTTCGAGCATCCCCTGCATCATTTTGCTGTCGTTCGCTGCCTGGGGCTGCTGGTCGCCGGCGGCATACTGGCCATAGGCTTCGCGTTTGAGCGCTGAGTCGTCTTCGAACTCGAATAATCCAATTTGCCCGATTGTGCCGTTGTCACCACTGACGGTGCCGTCTGCAGAGATTGTCAACTGGCCGGAACCGACCGGTACGACAATAGGACCGCCCTGGGCCGTTAATACGGCTTCGCCCTGACCATTGACGATCTGTCCCTGTCCATCGAGCTGGAATTGTCCGTGACGGGTGTATTTCGCGCCGTCCTGCGTTTCGATAGAAAAATACGCGGGCCCGGAAATTGCCAGATCCAGCGCATTGCCTGTCGCCGTGATAGGGCCTTCCGACAGATCACGGGACATCCCGTAATCCTGCACGAACGAAAGCGACTCTTTCTGATTCGGCTCATCGACATATTCGCGAAAAATCATTTTTTCCGCTTTGTATGCGGGCGTATTCATGTTGGCGATATTGTGCGCAACAACACTCATTTCGCGTCGTAAGGCGGCTTGCCGGGATAGCGCGATGTATCCTGCGTTTTCCATTCTGGTCCCGTTCCTGAGGCTTTCAATACTCGAGAAAGCAGGAATGCATGGGCCATGCCATATGGAAATATGAATAATTACAATTGAGTAGATGTCAGTATGGAAAACTGCTGCGCATTGAAATGCCCATTCCGGGAAGGCTTTGCCGGGCACTTCTTGCCGCAATCAAGGGCACGTCGCAGCGGACATTTCCATTCGTTGTTTTTTAAGATTCAAATATTATGATTTTTTTTGTAATATATGTTTAGCCGCTATAATAAAGATCATGTATTTGCACAATAACCGATTACAGAATTTCTGGATATCATGAGTGAAGAAGCAGAAGACGTTGGTGATGACGACGATGTAGCCGACGGTGAAGAAGGCGGTGGAAAGTCGGGCTTTGGCGGAAAGAAGCTCGTTCTGTTTATCGTTTTGCCTTTATTGCTCCTTGGCTTGGGGGGCGCCGGCCTCTTTTTCAGTGGATTGCTGGATTCCATCCTCGGGGTTGAGCAAGTAGAAGAGGTTGAGGAAGAACCCAAGGAGGCAGAGGCTGAGCTGCCAGGGCATTATATTGATCTAGACGAAATGCTGGTTACCCTCGCGGCGCAGGGGCGAAAACAGAGCTTTCTGAAAATGCGGATCAGCCTTGAAATTTCTGCTCCCGAAGACGAGGCCCGCGTGGTCGCGGTGATGCCGCGGATTATCGATAACTTTCAGGTATTCCTGCGTGAATTTGCGCGTTGAGGAGCTACAGGGCTCCCGGGGGATTTACCGCGTGAAGGAAGAATTACTGTCCCGAGTTAACGCTGCGGCGCATCCGGCTAAGGTAAAGGACGTGCTGTTTAGGGAAATTCTGGTACAATAATTGCACAATTGATTGCCGTACATGGATTGATTGTCAGGACGTGCGACAATGGCAGACGATGAAGAAGAAGTTGACGACGATGCCGTAGCAGCCGAATGAGCGGCAATGGCCGGCGACGACGAAGAAGGCGGCGAGGGTGACGACGATGCCGTGGCGGATGAATGGGCGGCGATGGCCGATGACGATGGAACCTCCGCCCGGGTTCTGAATCAGGACGAAATTGATAGCCTTCTTGGTTTTCAGGAAGGTGGTGATGGCGGTGGTGACCGGTCGGGCATCGAGGCAATCATCGACAGCGGCATGGTGTCGTATGAACGCCTGCCAATGCTGGAGGTCGTATACGATCGCCTTGTGCGAATGATGTCGACGTCGCTGCGGAATTTTACGTCGGACAATGTTGAAGTCAGCCTGGACAATATTACGTCGATCCGTTTTGGCGATTACCTGAATTCTATCCCGCTGCCGGCAATGCTATCGGTCTTCAAGGCCGAGGAATGGGATAACTACGGGCTAATAACGGTCGATAGTTCCCTGATCTATTCGATCGTCGACGTGTTGCTGGGCGGACGCCGCGGCACCGCGGCAATGCGTATCGAGGGGCGCCCCTATACGACGATTGAACGGGGCCTGGTCGAACGGATGGTCAATGTCGTGCTGGCGGATCTCTCCGCCGCATTCGACCCGCTGAGTTCGGTTACGTTCCGCTTTGACAGGCTGGAAACCAATCCACGTTTTGCGACCATCGCACGGCCGGCAAATGCTGCAATTCTGGCGCGTTTGCGGATCGACATGGAAGATCGCGGCGGCCGGCTCGAGCTGATGCTGCCCTATGCAACGCTGGAACCTGTCCGTGAACTGCTTCTGCAGATGTTTATGGGCGAAAAATTCGGTCGGGATTCGATCTGGGAAAACCATTTGGCGACGGAACTCTGGTTTACCGATGTTGAAGTTGAAGCCGTATTGGACGAAATATACCTGCCCCTGAATGACGTGATGAACTGGAAGGTTGGTACGCAGATTCAGTTACAGGCAAAACCGGACAGCGAAATTATGCTACGATGTGGCGCGGTTCCGTTGTTCACGGCGTCAATGGGACGGAAGAGCGGCTTTGTTGCGGTTCGAGTGAATGAACGTCTGATGGAGTAACGATCATGTTTCTCGGTCAAATGGGACTTATCGTCGATGTGCTGGGCGCCGTGCTGATGGTTGCGGTGATCTTCTATGTCATTCGTCTGAACAAGAACCTGAAGACGCTGAAGGCGAACAAGGCTGAACTTGATACGCTTATCGTAGCCTTCACGTCGTCAACGAACAGGGCTGAAGCCAGCGTCGCACGTCTCAAGGTGAGCGCGACGGAAACGGCGACCGCTCTTCAGGCAAACGTGTCCAAGGCACAGGAATTACGGGACGATCTGGCTTTCATGACAGAGCGTGCCGACGAACTTGCGAATCGGTTTGGAGGGGTCTATATCGGCGGCGCGTGGGGCTGCACCGTCGCCACTGTCTCGCCCGAAACGGGCCGAGCCGCCGGAAACCCCGAAAGCCAACGCGGAGCAGGATGAACGGGGTAAATCCAAGGCGGACCTTCTGCGGGCGCTGCAGGGTATGAGATAACGCCATGCCTCAGGTCAGACTCGTACCCGTTATGATTTTTGTGGCGTCCTCTGATGCTGACAGTAAAGCTGGGCAGTATCTGGAGTGCTATTATCGACGATGGTGTCGGTTTGGAGGTCCAGACCGCTGCGGCGCAGCAGGAGCCCAAAGACGAGGCGGCGGGCGGCCCGGTGGCGCCGAAAGCCGAGCAACAGGCAGCAATTGAGAAACCGGAGCCGGAAAGCAAAGCGAAAGAGGCTACGGACGTTTCGAAGATGAGTTACTCCGAAATTCGCCTGTTGCAGGAACTGGCAGAGCGACGTGAATTGCTCGACAAGCGGGAGCGGGAGCTTGAACAGCGTTCGGTTTTGTTGAAGGCCGCGGAACAGCGCATTGTCGAAAAGCAAGACGAGTTTAAAAAAATAAAGCTTGAAATCAAAGACTTGCTCGATATTAAAGAAAAAGAAGAATCCGAACGGCTTAACCGGCTGGTTGGCATTTACTCGAATATGAAACCAAAAGATGCCGCAACGATTTTCAACGAACTCGATATGGGCGTGCTGTTGGACGTTATGCAGTCGATGACCGCGCGCAAGGTCGCGCCCATTATTGCGTCCATGGATGCGGACCGGGCGCGACAATTGACACAACAGCTTGCTGAACGTCGGGACGTGCCCCAGATCCCGAACTAGTCCGGGTAACATTTCAAGCACCGGTCAATTTTTCTATCTGTTTTCAGCGATGGAATCTGCCGTCCCGGGGCTTGCCGGGGTGAGAAATCCGAAGTCGAATAATCCCGCCTTCACCTTGATTTGGCAGTGATTTTCAACAAATGGCGGGCGGTTGTTATTTTCTCCAGCCAAATAAATTTTGATATTAACCGCGATTTAACGCCTTAGCGCTTGAATATGCCTCGTATTCAGAGGCGCAGGAACGTTTTGCGCTGCATTGCGGAGAAGCACACTATGGCCGTTGACAAAAACATGCCCATTCTCATCGTCGATGATTACAAGACGATGTTGCGTATTATCAGAAACCTCCTAAAGCAGCTTGGCTTCACGAATGTTGACGAAGCTATGGACGGCGGTGAGGCACTGACCAAGTTGCGGTCTGCCAGTTTTGGGCTCGTGATTTCGGACTGGAATATGGAACCGATGACAGGTCTGGAGCTTTTAAAGGAAGTTCGGGCCGACGATACGCTGAAAGCGACGCCGTTTGTCATGATTACAGCTGAAAGCAAGACTGAAAATGTCGTTGCGGCGAAACAGGCAGGCGTAAACGATTATATCGTCAAGCCATTCAACGCGGCGACATTGAAAACCAAACTGACCAGTGTTATTGGCCAGTTTTGAGCGGACCTAGCCGATGAAGGTATTGCAAGCAGACCCTGAAATAAGGGAACGATTGGACGAGTTGCGCACTGATGGTGTGAAAACCGTGCCGGTCCAGGATGTTGGCGATATCGTCAACGGTATTCTGGATTCGCTGAATGGCGACGTTTCGTCTATCGATCTGACATTGTTTGGCGAACTTGAGTCGTTGGCAGTGTTCATCCGTGCAGCGAAGGGTGATATCGCGTCTAATCCAGCCACAGAAGGTGCGGGAGCTGCACCTTCCAAGTGCCAGGGATGAGCTGGATGCCATTGTCGGGTCGACCGAGAAGGCGACCGAAGAAATTATGAGTGCGGTGGAGAAAATTGAACAGATTGCATCAGGCATCGATGCAGAAGCCGCCGACCAGATCAATGATCAGGTGAACCAGATATTCGAGGCCTGTAGTTTTCAGGATATAACCGGTCAGCGAATCACGAAGGTCGTAACGACGTTGCTTCAGATAGAATCCAGCATCGAGTCGATGCTCGCCGTATTCGGAGATGAGGCCGCACGGGAAAGAGTTGGCGAATTGTCTGAAAAGAATAAGGCAGCTGAGATTCGGGCCGACGCCAATCTACTGAATGGACCTCAAATAGAGGGTAGCGGAAATAGTCAGGATGACATAGATAGTATAATGGCGAGTTTTGATTAGATGATGTAAAATCGAACATAGTTATCATGGATAAATTCGAACCCATTAAGCCAGGGCCGGTACAAGACACCGGCCCTGTTTTGTTTTTGGGGCTGTTTCTCTTGCTGCTTGCTTTTTTTATTCTTCTGAATGCATTGGCAACACGAGAGGAAATTCGGACGCGCGCGGTTATCAACTCATTGATTTTGACGTTTCAGGCGCCGGATGACACGACTCCATCCAGAGAAATATTCATTTCCGCCCTGGCGCCGGTTCCTGAACCCGAAGACCTGCTGGATGAGTTCGAAAGAATCTGGGTTGCCTCCATACCGCTTCTGAAGGTGGAACGCCTGTCTCGAGGGCGTACAATGCAGGTCATTATGCCGGCGAATGAACTTTTCGTCGGCCGCAGTGACGAATTGCGATCAGACCGTGCAACATTGTTCGTCAATACGGCGAAAGCTTTGGCGTTCCAGTCGGACGGTTTCGTCAACGAACTCGAATTCTTGTTTGGTACCAGCAAGGGTGACCGGATGACGGGCGAATCTGTGCAAATGCTGCGGGCGTCCAAGATTGCACGGGAGCTCGTTGCGAACGGCGCGCCCGCGGATACGGTCACTGTCGGGACGCAATGGGCTGAGGAGCGGCAGATCCGCATGCGATTCCATGTGCGGGAGGCCGACAAGGCCTATATCGATTTCCAGGAATTGAAGGCGCAGGAAGGTGCGCAGTGAGCGAAAACGAACCCGATCAGGTCCGGGCGCCTGTCTGGCTGGTGACATTCGGCGATGTCGTTGCGCTGTTACTGACCTTTTTCGTGATGCTTTATGCAACGGCAAAAATTCCATCTGAAGAATGGGATGCGGTTGTCGGGACCTTTTCGGAGAGCTTGCAGTTCTCACAATCGGGTATGACACCAAACCCACGGTCTGAGACGTCTATCCCAATTGTTGATACGCAACCTGCGCTGTCGACAGACTATCTATCTGGTATACTGCGCGATCAATTGGGACAGGATGTAGTGTTGCGGGATCTCGCCGTTCGCTCACAGGATGATCGCGTTTCGGTATCGCTTTTTTCGGGCGAAATGTTCGCGCCAGGCGGTACGGAACTGAACGTGGAAATGCGTGAGGCGGTGACTCGGCTGGGTGGAATTTTTCTGAATATTTCCAATCAGTTGGAAATTCGAGGGCACGCTGGTCCGTCGATCGAGGAAGGCTTGGATTTTGAAGCGAATCAAAAACTTTCACTGCTTCGGGCAGAATCGGTCGCAAGCCTGATTCAGGAAAGTGGTTACGAACGGAATATCATCATCGTGGGATTGGGCGACTCACGATTTGCAAAACTGGACCCCGGTCTGGGTGAGGAGCGTCGCGAAACTTTGGCGCGGCGGGTTGATTTCATAATCCATTCGGCGGCAGAAAACCCGTGACAGTAATTCGGTTATCATTCTGGATTATTTTATGTGTCCTGGGTGGCGCGGGCGTCGCGCAGGCTGTCGAGGTACCCGTGCGCGGGGGCGCACATCCGAGTTATGGCCGCGTGGTATTCGACTGGCCGACTCCGGTAACATTCTCGGCTACGATTTCTGATCGTCAACTTGCTGTCCGGTTCAATCAGCCGATTACCGCCCGGTTTAATGCCGCGCTTGCGAATCTGCGTGGATTCGTCGACGCGGCGCAAATTTCGGCCGACGGACGTGTTGTCCGGTTGCGGCTATCCGGCGATTTTAAGTTGCGGTCCTTCAAGAATGACAATGCGGTCGTTATCGATCTGTTGGGCACTGCTGAAAGTCAGGCTGCTGCCGCGCCACTATTGGGCGTTCGGGTCGGCGAACATCCGACATATACCAGACTTGTTTTCGACTGGAATAGCGCAGTTACCTACACTGCCGGCGTAGAAGGGGCGAGTTTGAGTGTGCGGTTTGATCGTCCCGCGCGGATTGATCTTGCGGCTCTTCGCCGGGATTTGCCGTCGGGCGTGCAGAACCCGACAACGGCTCTTCGGGACAAAGGGGTCGCGCTAACCCTGAACGTTCCGGCAGAGTCACGTCTGCGTCATTTCCGATCCGGCACCAAGGTCGTTGTCGATATTTTTGCGAAGCCGCCAGCCGAGCAGCCGCAATCCGCCTCGCCGCCGGAAGCCAAACAGGCCAGTACCGCGCCTGCAGTTCCAAAACAGGCTGCAGCAAAGCCGATTGCGCCAGTGGCGACAGCGCCAGAGCCGGCCGCGCCTGAGGCAGCGGCACCCGAACCCAAAACGGCGGTACCGGATGATGCCCCGGCGTCACCCAAAAAGGCTGCAGACGGGCCACGGCGTTTGTTGCCCAAAACAGCATCAATCGCATCAGCCGTCCCGGGACCCAAAACGGCTATTGCAACTGAATCCAAACCGTCGCCTGCGCGAAATGACGAACCGGCGGCACCGCCTGAAAAAACGCCGGCGGTGCAAACTCCCGAAGCAGAAGAAGGCGCAGCTGAAGCCAAGCGGCTGGTGGAAGAAGCGTTTGCCTCCGCTCGGGCGGAGGTTTCAG
The DNA here is from genome assembly GCA_943788635.1 of uncultured Alphaproteobacteria bacterium. GTDB lineage: Bacteria > Pseudomonadota > Alphaproteobacteria > UBA8366 > MarineAlpha4-Bin1. Next base: position 61,850 of record CALSRA010000028.1, read on the forward strand.
CCGACGGGGCTGCGGTGGCATCGGTTAGTTTGGTTTTCGAATGGCCCGAAGCTGTCGGTGCGGCGGTTTTCGTGCGGGCTGGATACACCTGGGTGGTTTTCGATCGCCGTGCCCCCCTCGATCTTGCGCCGTTGCGGGCCGCAGGGAGGGGGTCGGTGTCCCAGATAGAGCAACTTTCCATCGGCGATGCCAGCGCGCTGCGTATGGTGCCTAATTCAAATTTGAGTCCCCTTTGCGCGCCGCGATGGAACAAACTGGATCGTCGAGTTCCGTGAGGGCAGGGTTCGTCCGGAAATTCAGATTCCCATTGAGTTCAAAGAGGGCGGAGATGACGGGGCCGAGTTATTTTTTCCGGCAATTGAGGTCGGCGAGACCTTTCAGGTTCCAGACCCGGAAGTTGGCGATATCATCAAGGTTGCGACGGTTCAGGCATCTAGCCAGGGTATAAACGGCCAACGAGCCTATCCTGAATTTCAGATACTGGCTTCCTCACAAGGCATCGCCGTGGTGCCGTTGAATGACGACCTGGAACTTACCAAGAATGATGCGGGACTTACGCTGGCTTTGCCTGGCGGTCTGCATGTCACGGGTGTTTCGCCGGATGCCGGCCGGGATGCGGGGGTCAAATCCGCCGGACAGGCGCGCCGGATATTCAAGTTGTCCGAATGGCTGCACGGACCTCTGGAGGATTATTACGAACTGCGCCAGCAGTTACAGGATGATGTGGCGAAGCAGCCAAAGAACCGGCGTAACGTCGCTCGTATGAAGCTGGCGGAGTTCTTCTTTGCGCGGGGCCTTGCCCCTGAAGCAAAGGGCGTACTTCAGGTTATTGAAGGTGAAGACGAGCGTTTGGGGATAAAGCCCGAATTCAGGGCTATCAAAGGTGCCGTTGCAATCCTGAACGGAGAGGTGAACGAAGCAGCCCGGAATCTCAATGATCCGCGCCTTGAAAAATACGAGGAAATTCAGCTATGGCGCGGGGCCGTTGCTGCCGCTGCGGAAAACTGGCCGCAGGCGGCGCTATACTATCAGAATGGCGAAGCTGTTTTGCACGGGTACCCGGAGCCAATGAAGTCCAGGCTAGCGCTGATTGGAATTGATGCGGCGTTGAAAGCGCGGGACCCGGGGGCGGCGGGGCGTTGGTTGAATGCAATCAGCAAGACGACAGGTCATTTGTCGCGGGGTCAATTGGCGACGTTGCACTATCTTCAGGGGCGCGTGGCATTTGCAAAACGGGACCTCAACCGGGCGCAGGAGCTCTGGACGGACCTGCAGGATAGCGGGGATACGTGGAATGCGGCACGCGCCGCACTGTCCCTGGTCAACCTTGGCCTTCTTCAGGAGACAATGCCCGTCGATGAGGCGATCAAACGCCTAGAGGCGTTACGGTATCAGTGGCGCGGTGATGAGTTTGAATTGGATGTCTTGCGCCGGCTTGGCGGGCTGTATCTGGATCAGCAGGATTATCGCAACGGTCTCGGTACTTATAGAGTCATTGCGACGTACTTTCCCGACCATCCCGATACGCCGCGAATTGCGCAAACCATGACGGATACCTTCAAAAAATTATATCTTGAAGGCGAGGCGGATAACCTTCCCCCTTTGAGTGCGCTGGCATTGTATGACGAATTTCGGGAACTGACGCCCGCCGGGCCTGACGGCAATATCATGATTCAGAAATTGGCCGAAAGGCTGGTCGATGTCGACCTGTTGAACCGTGCGGCCGATCTTTTGCAGCATCAGGTCAAGTTCCGACTGAAAGGCGAAGAGCGAGCGGTCGTCGGGGCGAAGCTGGCACTCATTCGATTGCTCGACCGGGACCCGGTGGCGGCGATCGAGGCCCTGCGCACGACGGCGTATTCGCGTCTTCCGGAAGCACTTGATGATGATCGCAGAAGAATACATGCGCGCGCGTTGTTTGATACCGGAAAGACCCAAGATGCCGTTGAGCTTCTGGCGGGGGATGTCTCGCGGAATGCGGATCTCCTTCGTGCTGATATCCAGTGGCGATCCGAAAACTGGCCAGAGGCAGCAAAGGCCTTGCGACGCCTTGCGGGCGAACCGCCTGCGGAAGGCACGACCTTCGATCGGACAGAAGCCCAGGTGGTGTTGAATTGGGCGGCGGCTCTTCGACTCAGTCAGGATGAAAGTGGCCTTGCTGTATTGCGAGAACTCTATGGCCCCGGGATGGAAGCCAGTCCGCTTGCGAATGCATTCCGGTTTATCGCCAGTCCGTCAGGTTCGGACGGTCCATTGGATCTGGTCAGCGTGACAAGTCGTCTGGCGGAAACGGATGTGTTTGATGCATTCCTGGCGGAATATCTTGAGGATAACCGCAGACGTCTGAGAACGCCGGAGCAATAATCCACCACTGAAGCGGCCAGATTGTCTGGTTGTTGGCCGGAGTAAAAATCCGCCAGTGGTAAGCTTTCTGCATTTTGCAGAGGGCGGGGATGAAGCAAGTGGAATTGTATGGTCGCGTGCGTTATGCGGTAAAAATTCAAGGTATGAGCCGCCGCGAAGCGGCAAGGTTGTTCGGCATTGACCGTCGCACGGTTGATAAGATGTTGGCGTTCTCGACCCCACCTGGCTATCGCCGCAAGAAGGCGCCGAACCGGCCCAAGCTTGATCCGTTTGTCGGTATTATCGACCAGATCCTTGAGGACGATACCAAACGTCTGAAGAAGCAGCGTCATACGTCGAAGCGGATCTTTGAGCGGCTTCGTGATGAATATGGCTTTGCCGGTGGCATCACCATCGTGAAGGATTATGTTTTTGCCGCCCGGCAACGTCAGCGGGAGATGTACGTGCCGTTGAGCCATTCTCCGGGCCATGCCCAGGCAGATTTTGGTGAAGCGGATGCAGTCATCGGCGGCATCCAGTGCCGGGCCCATTATTTTGTCATGAGCCTTCCTCATAGCGACGCCTGTTTCGTTTGTGCTTATCCCGCAGCGACCACGGAAGCATGGCTAGATGGCCACAACAGGGCCTTCAGCTTCTTTGGCGGCATCCCTAAATCGATCCTGTATGATAACGACAAGGTTCTGGTGGCGCGGATATTGCCAGATGGCACACGACAACGGACACGGGCATTCAGCGGCCTCCAGTCTCATTATCTTTTTGAAGATCGTTATGGCCGCCCAGCCAAAGGGAACGACAAGGGTAACGTGGAAGGCATCGTCGGTTTTGCCCGCCGGAACTTCATGGTGCCGGTTCCACAGTTCGAGAGTTGGGATGCCTTCAATGCTCACCTGGAAGAGCAATGCCGCAAGCGCCAACGTGATGTTTTGCGTGGCGAGCGCGAGAGTATCGGTGCGCGGCTTGTTCGTGATCAGGATGTGCTGGCAGACTTGCCTCCCGTCCTGTTCGATGCCTGTGATAGACAGGCCACGCGGGTCAGTTCCCTATCCCTGGTACGGTATCGAAACAATGATTATTCGGTGCCCGTCGCCTTTGGCCATCAGGACGTCTGGGTCCGTAGCTATGTCCATGAGGTCATCATCGGCTGCGCCAGTGAGGAGATCGCTCGTCATCCCCGTTCCTATGATCGGGAGGATCTGATCTTCAACCCGATCCACTATCTGCCTTTGCTGGAGAAGAAGGTCGGTGCCCTGGACCAGGCGGCGCCGTTGGTGGGTTGGGATCTGCCAGATGTATTCGTAACTCTGCGTCGCCTCCTTGAAGCCCGGATGGGCAAACCGGGGAAGCGGGAGTACGTACAGGTCCTAAGGCTGCTTGAGATATTCGACCTCAATGACCTACATGGCGCGATCAGAGATGCCCTGCGCTTAAGCGCGATTAGCTTTGACGCCGTTAAACATCTGCTGCTGTGCCGCATAGAGCGGCGTCCGCCAAAGCTCAATCTGGACATCTATCCTTATCTGCCACGGGCTCAGGTGGCGACGACATCGGCGGCCAGTTACATGAACTTACTGCACGGGGCGAAGAGAACCGATAGCTCTGATAAGGAAGTAATGGGCGGTGCATTATGACCGATACGCCACAGCTCTTGCTATCCCATCACCTGAAAGCGCTCAGGCTCCCCACCTTCCTCAGGGAATACGACAAGCTGGCCCGCCAATGCGCCGCCGAGGGTGTCGATCATGTCCGCTATCTCGTCCGCCTGACCGAACTGGAATTGATCGACCGGGAACGCCGCATGGTCGAACGGCGGATCAGACTGGCCAAGTTCCCCGCCGTCAAAAGTCTGGACAGCTTCGACTTCAAAGCCATCCCATCGCTGAACAAGATGATGGTTCTAGAACTGGCCCGATGTGAATATGTCGAGCGACGTGAGAACGTTATCGCGCTCGGTAACTCAGGCACCGGTAAAACCCATATCGCCCTCGGTCTCGGCCTGGCGGCTTGCCAGAAAGGCCTCAGTGTTGGATTTACCACGGCGGCCGCCCTGGTCCACGAGTTGATGGAGGCCAGGGATGAGAAACGCCTGCTGCGGTTCCAAAAACAATTGGCAAAATACAAGCTGCTGATTATCGATGAGCTGGGCTTCGTGCCACTCAGCAAAACAGGGGCCGAGCTTTTATTCGAGGTGTTCTCTCAGCGTTACGAGCGTGGCTCAACCCTGCTGACCAGCAATCTCCCCTTCGATGAATGGACCGAGGTGTTCGGATCCGAACGCCTGACAGGGGCTTTGCTCGACCGCCTAACCCACCACGTTCATATCCTCGAGATGAACGGCGACAGTTACCGCCTGAACCAGAGCCAAAAACGGCAGACCCCCCAAAAAACCTGACCAACGAGAACATGGTTGACCCGGTGGGCCCACAGGCACCTCCCGCGCTGCTTCGCTCCGCGTAACGCTAAAGCGCTACGCAAAGCAGCACGGGTCCCTCCTATGGACTAACGGGACAACCCGCAACACCGAGTATTACATCATACAAAGTGGTGTACTTTTACTCCGGCCAATGGTGTATTTTTACTCCGGCGTTGACAGGGGCGAGCGGGTACAGATGCAGATGGTGCATGGTCGTGATCTCGGGCTGGTTAAAGTCGATCAGGGGCAGTTGGATCAGGTCGTCATCAATTTGGCGGTCAACGCCAGGGACGCAATGGCATCGGCGGGCGGAGAGCTCACTATTGCAACCGACAGGGTGACGGTTACTTCGCCGTTGCGGGCGCATGGTGAAGTGGTGGCACAGGGAGATTATGTAACGATCTCCGTGCGCGATACGGGGGCTGGAATCAAGCCGGACAATCTTGAGCGAATATTCGACCCATTCTTTACTACGGTCGGGGCTGGTACGGGGTTGGGACTGTCCACCGTTTATGGAATTGTAAAATAGACCGGCGGTTATATTCTCGTCGAAAGTGGTGGAGAGAATAAGGGGACGACGTTTACCGTCTTCCTGAAACGGTTTGATCTGCCGGAGAATGAAGAGGTCGCGCTCACCGAAGATAACGACCAGCCGAAAGATGTCACAGGCGGTGGTACCGTTTTCCTCGTTGAGGATGAAGACCCCGTGCGCTTGTTCGGGGCGCGGGCGCTGCGTAGCAAGGGGTATAAGGTTATAGAGGCCCGTAATGGTGAAGCCGCTCTAGAGCTGATGGAAAGCGAGCAATTCGACTTGCTTATCACGGACATGGTAATGCCGAAGGTGGATGGCGCCGCCGTCATCCGGGAAGCCCGTCGTGTTAGGGGGAATATTCCCGTTATCTGTATCTCTGGCTATACGGAAGAATCTATCCTTCGAGAAGTGGAGGCAATTGACAATGTATCGTTTCTGCCAAAGCCATTTAGTTTGCAGCAACTCGCTGGCAAGGTAAAAGAGGCAATGGAGTCAAAGTGATGTGCCATTTTATAACTATTTTGAAAGAAGTATAGAATGGGAGCGATTGTATATTTGGCTGCTCTTATGGCGATAGTGGTGATTGGTCATTGGACATTAAAGAATGATCGGCGTGTGCAAGAAGGTAAAAAGACCATAGGGATTCTTGCAATGAAAGAGTTTGATGATGATGATAATGACGAGGATAAAAAAATCTGAACTAAGCCGTGAAATAGATCTCTACATGCCAATTACCTCTATTTAAAAACAGAATAAATTTCGCTTTCGGATATTAATTATACGATGCGCAGCACATTATTATTAATCGTCCTTGCTGGATTTATTCCAGTGTCATGGATTCACCCCTTCATTGGTGTCCTGGTCTGGAGCTGGTTGACGTTCATGAATCCTCACCAGGTGGTTTGGGGCTTGGCGACTGAATTGCGGCTAAATCTGGTCATTTCTATAGTGACAGTTCTCGGTTTTCTTATATCACGCGAAAATAAATCCTTACCATCCAATCTGACTGTATTTTTGCTTTTTATATTCGCTTTTATCTGGATCATTTCAACACAAATGGCCATGGCACCAGAGCTTGCGGATGACCTTTTGGTGCGGCACCTTAAGACGTTCGCCCTCCTGCTTATGGTGATGTTCCTTGCAAACAATAGAGTACGGCTGCATGCACTTGTTTTTGTTATGGTGTTGTCGATTGGATATTTTGGTGTGTACGGGGGGATAGTCGGTATTATTACTGGCGGGAATAGCCATTTTTCCGGTCCACCGAACTCAATGATTGCCGATAATAATCATCTCGCTCTCGCGATTGTCGTTACCTTGCCGCTTGCTAATTACCTGCGGATGTACTCGAAAAATAAGGCTGTAAAATTTACTCTGATCGCCGCTATGGGATTGGGTGTTATTGCAGTCTTGAGTACATATTCTCGTGGTGGTTTTTTAGGCCTTATGACGATGGGCGCGCTGTTTTGGTGGAAGAGCAAGAGAAAGTTGCTAACGCTGATTGTCGGCGCAGCGATTGTTATTCCGGCCATTCAGCTTATGCCAGAAAAGTGGTGGTCCCGCATGGACACGATCGAAAATGCGGCAGATGAAGATCGTTCGTTTCAGGAGCGCGTGGGCTCATGGGAAACAGCTTTTAATCTCGCCGTAAGCAATCCAATTTTCGGTGGTGGCTTCAGTGCGACGCAATCTCGTCGTGTTTATCAGCAATACAAGGCATATGGTGACCCAACAGGTTCTCGGGCCGCACATAGTATTTATTTCCAGGTTATGGGGGATTTGGGTTTTGTTGGCCTGTTTGTCTTTTTGCTGATTTTGTTTACAAGCTGGCGAAATTCAGTCGCTATTATAAGGGGAGCGCAACGCCATAAATCGTTGAGTTGGGCTGAAGACTTAGCGAAAATGCTGCAAGTTAGCATGGCAGGATATATCGTTGCCGGCGCAGCCCTCAGCTTGGCATACTATGACCTGACCCTGACAATGATTGTCATGCTGATTAACCTTCGTGTTCTGGTCGAAAAAGAAAATGCGCTGAGGGTACATGACGGCACGGCGGTTATCGCACCCGCATCCCCAGCCACACTGAGTAGGTTTGAACGTTGAGTATTTCTGACTGATGAAGCCACTTGAAGGAATTCGTGTCCTCGATATAGCGACCTATATCGCGGCACCTTACTGCGCAACGATCATGGCCGAATTCGGTGCGGAAGTTATCAAGGTCGAGATGCCTGGCGTGGGTGACCCGTGTCGCAGATTGGGAACTGTCAGCGATGCCGGTGATACACTTATCTGGCTTAGCGAGGCCCGCAACAAGAAGTCAGTGACGCTGAACCTGAAGGACCCCGAAGGGCAGGCAATACTGAAGGACCTTGTCGGGAAATCTGACGTCCTGTGCGAAAATTTTCGGCCAGGGACTCTGGAAAAATGGAATTTGGGCTGGGATGTTCTTCACGCCCTGAAACCGGAACTGGTGATGCTGCGTGTGTCAGGTTATGGGCAGACCGGGCCTTATGCCAACAAGCCCGGTTTTGGCCGGATCGGCAATGCATTCGGCGGCCTTTCTTTTCTGGCGGGCGATCCGGATCGTCCGCCTGCGACGCCGGGTTCCGCAACATTGGCCGATTACATGTCTGGTCTGTATGGCGCGCTGGGCGTCATGATGGCGCTGCGTTCGGCAGAGGCGACAGGCGTTGGTCAGCAGGTCGATGTCGGATTATATGAGCCAATTTTCCGTATTCTGGATGAGCTGGCGCCGGCTTTCGACAAGTACGACTTTATCCGACAGCGTATGGGAGCGGCGACGGTCAACGTTTGTCCTCACAGCCATTATCCGACCAAAGATGACAGATGGGTGGCGATCGCCTGTACAAACGACAAAATTTTCGGCCGATTGGCGGGGCTGATGGGATGCCCTGAAGTCGCGGGTGATGGTCGCTATGGCACGATACAGCAGCGCGATGTGGACCGTACCGGCGTGGACGGTATGGTGACGGATTGGACGCGACAATTTGATCAGGAAAAGGTCGTGGAGCTCTGTGCTGAAGCGGAAGTTCCCTGTGGAATTGTCGCAGCCATCGACGAAATCTTCGACAATCCGCAATATGCGGCGCGGGAGAATATTGTGCGTGTGGCCGACGAGCGGATTGGCGACCTTGCGGTGCCGAATGTTGTACCGCGCCTGAGCGAAACACCGGGTTCGGTGGATTCATTAGGCCCGGCGCTGGGCGCGAACAATGCAGAGGTGTACGGCGACCTGCTTGGATTGTCTAAAGCCGACCTCGACGCTCTCGCGGGAAAGGGCGTGATCTGACAGCGATTTCGTCGGAATCGCTGTCGGTAGTTCGTTTTCTAAAACAGCCTCAATCAGAGGCTCGCTTTGCTGCAGCCTCTTTTTCCGCCATTTGCGCCTTTAGCTGTTCAGGGGTCAGACGAACGATATCGGCATTCTGATGACTGAAAATATCATAGGCCTGCGTTTCGAGATCATCGAGGACGACACGTCCGGATAGAACGTTATCTTTCCAGACAGCGTGATCCGATTCCATGGCATGGAATTCGGGCATGACTTCCTTAGCGAACATTGTCAGGCTATCGCAAATATCCTTGTGTGAGGTTTTACCGGCTTGATTCAGCAGTATTACTGAGAACGGCAGTGCAAAAGTTGGCCACGGAAGTGGCGTGATAATCTCGCTGCGGGCAGCGTAAAATGTTGCCACTTTGGCCCTTTCTGGTTGCAGGGAGGGCGGGAGATTTTAGTCGTGGATTTGTATTTGAAGGTTCGCCTTGCGCGTCGAGGTGGCATGAGCGAACGGTCGGCAGCAGGCCATTTCGGGATTTCGCGCGCGAGCGTAAAGAAGATGATGAGCTTTTCGGTCCCGCCCGGATATCAACGAACGGCTGAGATCAAGCGGCCCAAACTTGATGGCTTTACCGGCTTCATCGACCAATGGCTGCTGGAAGACCTCAGCCGGAACCGCAAGCAACGACATACCGCCAAGCGTGTTTTTGAGCGGCTACGGGACGAGCACGGCTTCGAGGGCGGCTACACGACGGTCAAGAATTATGTCCGTGAACATGGCCGGCGCAGCCGGGAGATGTTTGTTCCGCTTGCCCATGCCCCCGGCCATGCCCAAGCGGATTTTGGCGAGGCGATGGTTGTGATCGGCGGTGTCGAACAAAAGGCGCATTTCTTTGCGCTGGACCTGCCCTACAGCGATGCCTGCTTTGTGCGGGCTTATCCTGCGGCAGTATCCGAGGCTTGGGTCGACGGCCATGTCCACGCCTTTGCCTTCTTTGGCCGTGTCCCGCAGTCAGTTCTCTACGATAACGACCGGTGCCTTGTTGCGAAGATCCTGCCGGACGGATCGCGCAAGCGGACCAGACTGTTCAGCGGGTTCCTGTCTCATTACTTCATCCAGGATCGGTATGGTCGCCCGGGCAAGGGCAACGATAAAGGCGCTGTCGAGGGTCTGGTCGGATATGCCCGGCGCAACTTCATGGTGCCCATCCCTCATTTTGCCACGTGGGAGGCGTTCAATCTTTGGCTGGAAGCGCAATGCCGCAAGCGTCAATCAGATGTCTTGCGCGGGCATGGCGACAGCATCGGGCAGCGCCTCGCCCGCGATCTTGACGCTATGATGGATCTGCCCGCGTGCCCGTTTGACGCCTGCGATCAGGCCACCGGCCAGGTGAACTCGCAATCCTTGGTGCGCTACAAAACCAACGATTATTCGGTTCCTGTCGCCTACGGGCACCGCGATGTCTGGCTTCGCGGCTATGTCGATCAGGTGGTCATTGGCTGTGGCGGTGATGTCATCGCCCGCCACCCCCGGTGTTGGGATCGCGAAGACATGGTCTTTGACCCGGTGCATTATCTACCCCTTTTGGAGCAGAAGGTGGGTGCCCTTGATCAGGCGGCCCCATTGGCGGCGTGGGATCTGCCCGAAGAGTTTGCAACCCTGCGCCGTCTGATGGAAGCCCGGATGATTAAGGCGGGGCGGCGTGAGTATGTGCAGGTCTTGCGGCTCTTGGAGACATTCGAGATGGCAGACCTGCAGGTTGCCGTCAAAAACGCACTTCGCATGGGGGCCATTGGGTTTGACGCCGTCAAACACCTCGTGCTGTGCCAGGTCGAGAAGCGGCCGCCCAAGCTGGATCTGGATGTCTATCCCTATCTGCCAAAGGCCAATGTCGGCACGACGTCGGCGGCCAGCTATATGTCCCTGATGAAGCGGGGGCAGGCAGCATGAGCGGCGCTCACCAAATCCTTCTGAACCACCGCCTCAAATCGCTGCGGCTGCCGACCGTTCTGCGGGAATACAGCAAACTGGCCAAGCAAGCCGCAGCCGAGGGACTGGACCATGTGCAATTCCTTGCACGTCTGATCGAACTGGAGATGATTGACCGGGAACGCAGGATGATCGAGCGCAGGATCAAAGCCGCAAAGTTCCCAGCCGTCAAAAGCCTGGACAGCTTCGACTTCAAGGCGATCCCCGCCCTGAACAAGATGCAGGTGCTGGAGTTGGCGCGTTGCGAATGGATCGAACGGCGCGAGAATGTCATCGCGCTTGGGCCTTCAGGCACCGGCAAGACCCATGTCGCCTTGGGCCTTGGCCTGTCAGCATGCCAGAAAGGCCTGTCCGTTGGATTTGTCACCGCCGCCGCACTCGTCCATGAGTTGATGGAGGCGAGGGATGAACGCAGGCTGCTGCGGCTGCAAAAGCAAATGGTCAGCCACAAGCTGCTGATTATCGACGAATTGGGCTTCGTGCCGCTCAGCAAAACCGGAGCTGAGCTGCTGTTTGAGCTGATCTCGCAACGCTATGAGCGCGGCTCCACGCTGATCACCAGCAACCTGCCCTTCGATGAATGGACTGAAACCTTCGGGTCTGAACGCCTCACCGGTGCCTTGCTGGATCGATTGACCCACCATGTGAACATCCTTGAGATGAACGGCGAAAGCTACCGCCTAGGCCAGAGCAAGGCCCGCCAAGACAAGGCCTGACCCCACACCCACATCGCAAGCAGTTGGCCCTCACGGGCCAAAGCATCCGGGCAACCGCCAGCTCTGTGATAAGCGCGGTCGCCCGGATGCTCGCGCACGCTTATGCGGCAATCGCGCTCACCCCAAAGTGGCAACATTTTGTGCTGCCCTTTGGCTCACTTTTACTCTGCCGTTGACAGCGTCAACGTCGATACGGAGGAGGAATTCCAATGGGCCAAGACTTTTTCCAAGGAAAATACGTCCACACGGGCTTCCAGATATTTGCATCTCGGTCAGGATATATTCAAAAAATATGAATTGAAACCGACCTATCTTATTGATTATCCGATCACAAATGATGAATACGCGGCAGAGTTGTTAGGCGATTGGTCGCGGTCTGGTGAGTGTCTGGTTGGTGCGCAATTACATCCGTGGGTGAACCCGCCTTACGAAGAAGTCGTCTGTGTACAGAACAGTTATCCCTGTAATTTGCCCCTGAATCTGGAGAAGCGAAAACTCGAAGTATTGACGCAGGCAATAACTGAAGCAATCGGGACGGCACCAAGGATTTACAAGGCGGGTCGATACGGGATCGATATTCGGCGAACCGGTATATTGGAATCCCTTGGATACTGTGTGGATACAAGCGTTGTTCCGTATCGCAGTTATGCCGGGGCTGGTGGGGGAACGGATTTTTATGGATTTCCAAGTCAGCCGTTTTGGATAGAAGAGCAGGACAATGTTTTATTCCTGCCGGTCACCCAGGAATTGGTCGGCCTGCTGCGTCACATCGGCCGCAAGGGCGGCAGCCGCTATCTGTTCAACAGGCTGTCATCCAAATTTCATCTCCCCGGTTTGTTTTCGCGAATGGGATTGCTGGAACGTATCATGCTCTCGCCGGAAGGTCTGAGTGACAAGGATCTTTTGCGCCTGCTGGATTGTATGGTTTCCGATGGACATAAGGTGTTTTGCCTGTCGTTTCACAGTCCGACCCTGATGACAGGCAGTACGCCATATACGCGCAATTCCGAAGACCTGAATCGGTTTCTTCGCCGTATCGAGATGGTTTTGGATCATTTTTTTGGCAAACTTGGCGGCGTCGCGACCAACCCGATTGCACTTTACGATTTGTGGAAAGGCAATATGCCGGCCGACATACGGCAAGGGCAGAGCTCTTAATCCTGAGTGACCCTTTCGAATCCGGGCCTTTGTTCCAGGAGACGGTATTCGTATTGGAGGTTCGGGCCTGGCCCGGCTCCCCTGTGCAGACTGACAGGCGTTTGGCAGTGAAATAAAAAACAGGGCGGCAGAATGATCTGCCGCCCTGTTCTTATTCAACAGTAGCCGTGCTGATATCAGCGCTTGTCCATCGGAATGAACGTGCGGTCGATATGGCCCGTATAAAGCTGCCGCGGACGGGAAATTTTCTGCGACGGATCCTCGATCATTTCCTTCCACTGGGAAATCCAGCCGACGGTCCGCGCCACAGCGAACAGCACCGTGAACATGGAAGTCGGAAAGCCCAATGCCTTCAAAATGATGCCGGAATAGAAATCGACATTCGGGAACAGCTTGCGCTGGATGAAATACTCGTCCTCCAGTGCGATCCGCTCCAGCTCCAAGGCGATATCGAGCAGGGGCTCGTCCTTGATGCCAAGTTCGTCCAGCACGTCATGCGCTGATTTCATCAGCACGCGGGCGCGCGGGTCATGGTTCTTGTAGACCCGGTGGCCGAAGCCCATGAGCTTGAAGTTGTCATTCGGGTCCTTGACCCGCTTGATGACTTCACCGATGCGATCCTTGCTGCCGATTTCGTTCAGCATGATCAGCACGGCTTCGTTGGCGCCGCCATGTGCCGGGCCCCAAAGCGATGCGATACCGGCCGCGATGCAGGCGAAAGGATTGGCACCTGACGAACCAGCCGTCCGTACTGTCGATGTGGAAGCATTCTGCTCATGATCAGCATGCAGGATCAGGATCTTTTCCATCGCATCGGCGACAACGGGGCTGACCTTGTAATCTTCCGCCGGCACAGAGAACATCATGTGCAGGAAGTTTTCCGCATAACCCATGTCGTTGCTCGGATACACGAAAGGCTGGCCGATGGAGTATTTGTAGGCCATGGCCGCAATGGTCGGCATCTTGGCAACCAGTCGGTGAGTGGCAACCATACGTTGGTGCGGGTCGTTAATGTCGGTCGAGTCGTGATAGAAGGCGGAAAGTGCCCCCGCAACGCCACACATGATGGCCATGGGGTGCGCATCGCGCCGGAACCCACGATAGAAGTTGTGAAGCTGTTCATGCACCATCGTATGATTGGTGATGGTGGTATCGAATTTTGCCTTCTCGGCGGCATTCGGCAGTTCGCCATTGAGCAGCAGGTAGCAGACTTCAAGGAAGTTGCAATTCGCTGCCAGGTCCTCGATCGCGTAGCCGCGATGCGTCAGGATGCCTTCGTCCCCGTCGATATAGGTGATTTTCGATTCGCAGGCGCCGGTTGACGTATAGCCCGGATCGTATGTGAAGTGCCCGGTCTGACCGTAAAGGGGGCGTACATCGATTACTTTCGGTCCCACGGTGCCCGGCATCAGCGGAAAATCGTACGTTTTGCCGGTACTGTGGTCTGTCAGTGTCACATACTCGTTTCCGGATGCACCTTTCGCTTTATCGCTCATTGCAGACCTTTCTATGCTTCTGATTATACAACGATTGTGTCGCGGGCAGGCATTGAATATCGCGCCGCAGCATTTCCATGTACGGCGCGGCCCCCCTCCGCGTTGCACTGCATTATAAAGTGCTATTTGCCGCGGAGCAAACAGCGTGGTTAACAGGACGCCTAATATGACGCGCGATCGATGCGTTTCGGGCGTTTATTCCGAAATAGAATAAAGGATCAAGCTATTCCAATTCGTTAACGATCGCTTGCCAATGACGGTTTTTTTCTATGCACCAGGGGCGAAGCCCGGAATCCGTGTAAGGCGCGATAGTGTTTCTTGTTTTCCTAGAATTCGGATGACTTCGAATATTCCGGGGGATGCATTGGATCCTGTCAGTGCCGCCCTTAGTGGTTGCGCAATTTTCCCCAGGCCGATTTCCCTCGTTTCAGCGAGGTTTCGCGCCGCCTGTTCAAGCGATTCATCGCTCCAATCCTCCAAATTGCCCAGCACCCCTGCGAATTCACCAAGGATGGCTGTCCCGTTGGGGTCCAGCAGCTTGGCGGCTTTTGCATTTGCCAGTGGGTATTCGGGCTGAAAGGCATAAAATTTAGCGCTTTCAGTCAGTTCGACTAAATTTTTTATGCGCTGTGACAGGCTGTTGACGCCCTGTTCCAGCCGGGCCTTTACGGTTTCACGCTGATCTTCGGCAAGCGTATCGCCATAGCTCTGCAGGATAATATCGGCGAGGACCGATGGGTTCCCGTTGCGCAGATAATGGCTGTTGATGCTGTCCAGTTTTGCAAAGTCAAACCGGGCGGCGGATTTCCCGACCCCGGCAAGGTCGAACCATTCGGTCGCCTGTTTGGTATCGATAATCTCTTCATCGCCGTGGCTCCAGCCGAGCCGGAGCAGATAGTTGCGGATCGCTTCCGGCAGATAACCGATGTCGCGATATGCGTCGACACCCAGCGCGCCATGACGTTTTGACAGTTTCTGCCCGTCGGCGCCGTGAATTAGCGGAATATGGGCGAATTCCGGGACGGACCAGCCACAGGCCTGAAACAGCTGGGTTTGGCGAAAGGCGTTTGTCAGGTGGTCATCGCCGCGAATGACATGGGTGATGGCCATATCATGATCATCGACCACGACGGAGAGCATATAGGTTGGGCTGCCGTCGCTGCGCAGCAGGATCATATCGTCCAACTGACTGTTGGCGACACGGACGGTGCCCTGAACCAGGTCCTCGATGACCGTTTCACCATCTTGCGGTGCCTTGAGCCGGATAACCGGTTCTATGCCGGCCGGTGCCTCGGACGGGTCGCGGTCGCGCCAGCGTCCGTCATACCGGACGGAGCGTCCTTCCTTGCGTGCGGTGTCGCGCATTTCCGTCAATTCTTCAGGCGTGCAGTAGCAGCGATAGGCGTTGCCGCTTGCCAGCAGGGAATTGGCGATCTCGGTATGTCGCGCCAGATGCTGCGACTGGAAATAGACATCCCCATCCCATTCGAGATCAAGCCATTGCAGCCCGTCGAGGATGGCATCGACCGCTTCCGGGGTGGACCTTTTGCGGTCGGTATCCTCGATCCGAAGCAGATATTTGCCACCGTGATGCCTGGAGAAAAGCCAGTTGAACAGCGCCGTTCGCGCACCGCCGATATGGAGGAATCCGGTCGGAGAGGGGGCAAATCGCGTTACGACGGTCATGGGCGTTCTTTCGGTGTCGGCGGGTCAGCGCGGTTTAGCACGCAGGCACGTTGGGATCAAAATGCGAATGCTCAAGATGAAAAGGCATGGCGTACAACTTGGGATTGCTGCGATAACCTTCCTGCGAGGTGATACGTGACGATTGCAAGTGTCGTGAACGACGATGTCGCCACAAAGGGGGCGTTGTCGGGATTGTCCGAGTTGTTTGATGGCGAGCGCGAACGCTGGGCGCTCTGGTCGCCGGTGCTAATGGGGGCCGGAATTGCCGCGTATTTCGCCATGCCCTTTGAACCGCCGGTCTGGTCGGCGCTCAGTCTCCCGATTCTCGCTTCGGTCGTTTTTCTGTTGCGGACGAGATGGTCGATACTGAGCCTGTTTATGCTGGCGGCCCTGCTTGCTGCGACCGGGTTCACTACGGCGCAGGTCCGCAGCATATACGTCGCGGCACCCGTGCTGGCGAAAGCCTATGGCCCGGCGCCGGTGCAGGGCAGGGTCGTGCGGCTTGAGTCTTTTGCGACAAGTTCCCGGATATTGCTGGATCAGGTGCGGTTGCGGGGGATCGCGGAGTCAGCGACACCGCAATATGTCCGTATCCGCCTGAATCGGTCCGAACAGCCGGTATTGGGAACGCGGGTATCTGTTTTTGCCAAACTGATGCCGCCATCCGCCCCGGTGATACCCGGCGGCTACGATTTTCGACGCCGGGCATGGTTTGAGCGTCTGGGCGGGGTGGGGTTTGCAATGGGCGGTGTCCGATTGCTTGAAAACGATGTTGGGGCAGGGGAACCGGACCTTCGCACCGGAGTTGCAATTTTTCGACAGGGTGTCACGGACCGCATCCGCGCGGCGGTGCCGGGTGCTGCTGGCGCGGTTGCCGCGGCATTGATCACCGGCGACCGCAGCGCCATTCCAACGGATGTCATCGACGCAATGCGGAATTCCGGTTTGGCGCATCTGCTTGCCATTTCAGGACTGCATATGGGGCTGGTCGCAGCCTGCCTCTTTCTTGGTTTTCGTATTCTCCTGGCGGTCAGCGAAACGGTGACACTGAGGTTTCCGATCAAGAAATGGGCGGCGGTTTTTGCCCTGGTGGGCAGTGCGGGATATCTGATCCTGGCGGGCGCAACCGTGCCGACGCAACGTGCCTTTCTGATGACAGGGCTGGTGCTGATTGCTGTTTTCTTTGATCGTATCGCGATATCCTTGCGTCTGGTTGCCTGGGCAGCGGCGGTCATTCTTCTGACCACACCTGAAAGTCTTCTGGGCGCTAGTTTCCAGATGTCTTTTGCAGCCGCCGTGGCGCTTGTATCGGTGTACGAACAGGGATGGCGTCCAATGAAAGGGCGCTTTGGCAGTGGTTGGCCCGGTCGCCTGGCTCTGTATTTCGGGGGTGTCGCTCTGACGACGTTGGTCGCGGGGGCGGTTACCGGGCTATTCGCGATGTATCATTTCGGGCGGATTACCCATTTTGGCCTCGCGGCGAACTTGCTTGCAGTTCCGATGACAGCATTATGGATCATGCCGTGGGCCGTTGTTTCGCTGCTGCTGATGCCGTTCGGGCTGGAGGCTCTGGGATTGGTCCCCATGGGATGGGGCATCGAGCAGGTCATCGGCATTGCCGACACCGTCGGGCATTGGCCGGGGGCGGTCAGTCTCGTGCCGACCATGCCGAGCTGGGGGCTTGCGGCTATTGCTCTTGGGGGATTGTGGCTATGCCTTCGGCGGCTGCGTTGGCGGTATCTGGGCATTGTGGGGATTGTGGCCGGGCTGCTGTCGATGGCGCTGCATACCCCGCCCGATGTGCTTGTTTCGGATGACGGCGGGGTGATGGCGGTCCGGTCTCCCGAAGGGGAGCTCGTCATGAACAACAACCGGCGGGACAGGCGCGTGGTTGAATCCTGGCTCACCGCGTCAGGACAGCAGGTCGCGCGGTATGGCGGCGGCGAAGACGTGCCCGCGACAATGATGTCCTGCGATCCGCTCGCTTGCGTTGCCCATCTTCGCGGGCAGGCAATTGCGCTGGTGGAAAATGCCCGTGCGCTACAGGAAGACTGCAGCTCGGCGGATATCGTGATCAGCGCGGTGCCTGTCCGTGGGCTATGTCGCTCGGCGGGGCTTGTTATCGACCGCTTCGACTTGTGGCGTCACGGCGCGCACGCGGTCTGGATTAACCCGCCCGGCCGTCCGGTTGTCAAAACCGTCGCGGATGATTCCGGCACGCGTCCGTGGTCGCCCGCGCGGGCAAAGGCTTCGCGCGCCGGTACCGATCAGTAGCGCCGCAGCAGCCCGATCAGCTTGCCCTGCACCTTCACCCGATCCGGCCCGAAAATGCGCGTCTCATAGGCGGCATTTGCCGGTTCCAGAGCGATTGACTGGCTCTTTTTACGGAATCGCTTGAGAGTGACCTCGTTCTCATCGATCAGAGCGACAACAATTGCACCGGTTTCTGCATTGTCGCAGCGTTGAATGATGACGGTGTCGCCATCCAGTATTCCGGCGTCGACCATAGAATCCCCATCAACTTCGAGCGCGTAATGTTCGCCCCCGCCAAGCATACTGACCGGTATCTCGACCGCATTGGACTGGTCCCGCAAAGCTTCGATCGGCGTGCCGGCCGCGATTTTTCCGTATAGTGGCAGCGGAACGCTTTCAACGCCGCCATCGAAATTACCGCTAGGGAGCGGCGGCGCATATTCGTCGTTGCTGATGACGGTTGGGGAAAAACCGGACCGGGAACCCAATCCTGCACTTTCGGCATTTTCCGGTAATTTCAGAATTTCCAGTGCCCGTGCCCGATGCGGCAGCCGGCGGATGAATTCACGTTCTTCCAGACCGGTAATTAGCCGGTGAATGCCGGATTTTGATTTCAGTCCGAGCGCTTCCTTCATTTCTTCAAAGGATGGCGATACACCGGTATCGGCCAGTCGTTCCTGAATGAACATCAGTAGCTCGTACTGTTTACGCGTCAGCATGGAAATTCCCCTCTCCGCTTGCCGTACCCGTTTAGGCACCACAAGATATGGAACAAAACCAAAACACTTGCACATGTTCTAGTTTGGTTCGCGTTTTGGATCAAGCGGAAATTCGAAATTTCGCGATTTGGGCGAGATGGGGCCTGTCTACACGCCTAACATGCCATCCGGCAGTGGAACATAATGGACCGTATCGCCGGGTTTCGCGGCCGGCGCATGTGGTTCGCGAATGACAAGGCAATCGGCATGGGCAAGGCGGGAGAACATTGAACTGTCCTGTTTGGGAAACGGCGTCACCAGCGGGCCACCAGTGGAATCATAGGAAAGTTGCGCCCGCAAGTAATCCTCACGGCGATCGTTTTCTCCCAGGGGCATTGTCAGGCGGGCTGATTTGCGCGGTTGCGCGGTGCTAATGACGCCCTGCATGCGATCCAGTGCCGGTAACATGAAAATAATGGCGCAAACCAGCGATGAAACCGGGTTTCCGGGCAGCCCCAGAACCGGTGTACCGTGAACATGACCGAACAAAAGGGGTTTGCCGGGTCGCATGGCAATTTGCCAGAAATCGAGATCAAGGCCGGCTTCGCCAAGAACGCTCTGCACCAGGTCGTGCTCGCCGACGGAAACACCGCCTGTCGTGACCAGAAGGTCGGCGCCGCGTGCGCCGCTGGCCATGGATGCCAGCGCGTCGCGGTTATCCGGGGCGATGCCCAGTGAAATGGGGATTCCGCCACGTGCCTGCACAAAGGCGGCCAGGGCCAGGCCGTTCGAGCTGACGATCTGATTGGGGCCGACGGGGTCGCCGGGCATGACCACTTCGTCGCCGGTCGCGAGAATGGCAACGCGCGGCTGTCGGTGTACCATCAGCCAGGGCCGGTTCATGGCTGCGGCGAGGCCGATATCGCGCGCCGAAATGGTTTTCCCTGCCTTGATCAGGATGTTGCCTTCCTGAAAGTCCAGGCCTGCCGGTCTGACGTAGTGGCCTACCGGAACGGAAACTTTCACAGCGACAAGATTATCTTCCGCGACCGTATCTTCCTGAATGACGATGGCATCGGCGCCGGGAGGTACGGGACCGCCGGTAAATATCCGGACACATTGCCCGGGCCCGATTTCCCCTTGATGGGCGCCGCCGGCGGGCGCGGCACCAACGACTTCAAGCGTGGCGGGCACATTGGCGGTATCTGCGGCGCGGACGGCATATCCATCCATCGCGGAAACCGCCATTGGCGGCTGTGTCCGGCGGGATGCCAGGTCTTCGGCCATAACCCGGCCCAGTGCATCCGTCAGGCTGACCTGTTCGGCGGGCAAGGGGGAAAAGGCGTCGAGTATGCGTTGACGGGCTTCAGCGACTGCGAGCATCAGGTACCTTCATAAACGCCGGATTTACCGCCGGCTTTGTGGATCAGGCGGATATCGCCAATCCGCATGCCGCGATCGACGGCTTTGCACATGTCGTAAACAGTAAGCGCCGCGATGGAGACGGCGGTAAGGGCCTCCATTTCGACACCGGTGCGACCCTTCAGCTTGCAGGTTGCTTTGATATCGACCGCGTTACGTTCAGCATCGACGACAAGGTCGACCTTGACCGAACTGAGCGCCAGCGGATGGCACAGGGGAATCAGGTCGGGCGTTTTCTTTGCCCCCATGATCCCGGCCAATTGGGCGACGGAAAGGACGTCACCCTTTTTGACCCCCCCGTCAAGGATCAGCCGGACGGTTTCGGGAAGCATCGTGATGCTGCCTGCCGCCGTGGCGGTGCGCTCGGTTTCATCCTTGCCGCCGACATCGACCATGATCGCATTGCCGTCGTCGTCGAAATGGGTTAGCGCGGTCATTTGCTGCCTCAAGCCGTTGCGGCGAGAGGGTGGGAGAGGATTGCACGCGTGGCGGCGGTGACATCTTCCTGCCGCATCAGGGATTCGCCGATCAGAAAACAGCGCACCCCGACAGTGGCGCAGCGCGCGAGGTCTTCTGGCGAACCGAGCCCGCTTTCGCCCACTGCAATACGATCTGCCGGAACCAGCGTTGCGAGCCGTTCCGTTGTCGCCAGATCGACGTCGAGGGTCTTCAGATTCCGGTTATTGACGCCGAGCAGACGGGATTTGAGGTTCAGCGCACGATCGAGTTCGGTCTCGTCATGGACTTCAACCAGCACATCCATGCCGAGTTCATGCGCCAGCGCTTCGAGTTCAGATGCCTGGATGTCATCGAGCGCAGCCATGATCAGCAGGATGCAGTCGGCACCAATCGCCCGGGCTTCATAGAACTGATAGGGGTCGAGCATGAAATCCTTGCGCAAGACCGGCAGGTCCGTCGCCATGCGCGCGGCGGTCAGATAGTCGTTGCGGCCCTGGAAATACGGCGTATCCGTCAGGATGGACAGGCATGTTGCCCCCGCCGGACTGATACGCCCGCGCCAGCGCCGAAGGGGCGAAATCCTCACGGATCAGGCCTTTGCTTGGCGATGCCTTTTTCAATTCCGCGATCAGCCCGTAGCCACTCGCCGATGCGGCGGCAAGACTGTCTGCGAAAGGACGAATTGTCGGTGCGCTGAGGGCGCGCGCCTTCATATCCTCAAGCGAGACCTGCGCCTTCATCGTGGCGATATGATCGCGTTTGTCGTTGCAGATGCGTTCCAGCACGTCGCTCATACGCTGACCTCATTGGTGATGGCGACCAGCGCTTCGAGGCTGCGCCGGGCGCTGCCGTCGGCGATCGCGTTCGACGCAATTTCAACGCCGTCCCGCAGGTCCGACGCTTTTCCGGCAATTTTCAACGCGGCGGCGGCGCCGAAAAGCACGATGTCGCGATAGGCGCTTTTCTCACCATCGAGCACCGCACGAATGGCGGCTGCATTGTATTCCGCATCGCCACCCTTCAGGTCAGCCGCCAGACCGAGCGGCAGCCCGGCATCCTGTGGTGAAAGCTCGAACCGGTTGATCTTGCCGTTGTGGTACTCGCAGACCGTTGAGGGGCCTGTCGTGGTCAATTCGTCCAGTCCATCGGAACCATGTACGACCCAGGCCCGCTCCGCGCCCAGTACGCCCAGCGTTTCCGCCATCGGCTCAACCCATTTTTCGAGATAGGTGCCGACCAGCAGGAACTTTACATCGGCGGGGTTGGATAGCGGGCCGAGGATATTGAAAATGGTTGGTGTGCCGAGTTCAATGCGTGTCGGCATCACGTTGCGCATGGCGCCATGATGGCGCTGGGCCATCATGAAACAGATTCCGGCTTCGTCGAGCGCCTTTTCCAGCAAGGGAAAATCCGCGTCGAGATTGAGGCCCAGCGCGCTGAGCACGTCCGCTGCACCGGATTTCGACGTCGCTGCCCGGTTGCCATGCTTGGCGACGGGCACGCCACAGCCGGCAACAACCAGTGCCGTGCACGTTGATATGTTATAGGTCCCCGAACGGTCACCGCCGGTGCCGACGATGTCCATGGCGCCTTCCGGTGCCCTGATATGCGTCGCCTTCGCCCGCATCGTGGTGGCGGCGCCGGTGATTTCCTCCACCGTTTCGCCGCGCGTCCGCAGGGCCAACAGCAATCCGCCCATCTGGGACGCGGTGGCGTCGCCCGACATCATGATGTCGAATGCCTGCCGGGATTCATCGGCCGTCAGGGTGCCGCCGCCGGCGACTTTTCCCAGCAATGCCTTGAATGTTTCGGCGTTATCGCTCATGCCGCGTCCCTGTATTTTCGGGTCATTTCCAGGAAATTGCCAAGCAGTTCATGCCCCTGCTGCGAAGCAATGCTTTCCGGGTGGAACTGCACGCCATAAAGCGGGAAGTCCTTGTGCGCGATGCCCATGATGATTCCGTCATCGGTCTCTGCGGTGATGTTCAGGCAGTCGGGCAGGGAGTCCCGCTCGATGATCAGCGAATGATACCGCGTTGCCGTGAAGGGGTTTGGCAGGCCTTTGAAGACATCCGTGCCGTGATGGCGCATTTCGCTCATCTTGCCGTGCATACAGACGGGGGCGCGGACGATCTTGCCGCCCATGGCCTGGCCGATGCACTGATGACCAAGGCAGACACCCAGCAGGGGAATCTTGCCCGCAACCGCATTCACGAGGTCAAGGCATATGCCGGCCCGGTCCGGATCGCAGGGGCCCGGTGAAATCACGATCCCCTGTGGGTTCAATGCCAGGATTTCGTCAACCGTGATGGCGTCGTTGCGGTGGACCTTGAAGTCCGCACCCAGCTCGCCCAGGAAATGCCACAGATTATAGGTGAAGCTGTCGTAATTATCGATTAACAGGTACATTTCAATGCCTTGTCACGCCTTCTTCAGACGCGGACTTTGTTATGGATGCGCCCGTTATAGCAGGTACCGATTGACGACGGAAGGAATCTGCGGGTCCGTGAAGAACCGACGTGTCAGCGTCCCTTGAACACCGGTTTGCGTTTTTCCTTGAAGGCGCGACCACCTTCTTTCTGGTCTTCGCTGCGCGTAATCGCCAGCAGGTCACGGCGAGCCAGTGCGGCCTGTTCGGAGGGACCGCGGGGCATGACCTCATTGCGGATAAACCGCTTCAGGGTGCTCATCACCAGTGGGGCGCTGTCCCGGAATATTTCGGCATATTCCATCGCGGCCTCGATATGCTTTCCCTTGGGGACGACCTTGTTGACCATGCCGACTTCATAGGCGCGCTGGGCGCTGAAATGTTTGCCCGACAGCATGAACTCCATGGCGATCTTATAGGGGATGCGCGCGGCGCAACCGGCGATAAGTCCGCCGCATAACCCGACCTGTGCTTCCGGATACAGGAAATCGGCCGTTTCGTCGGCGATGGCCATGTCACAGAACTGCACCAGAACATAGGCGCCACCGACACAATATCCGTTGACGGCAGCGATAATGGGCTTGTCCACATCAACGCCGACACCCGGCATGCACTCCCAAAGTTCAGGGTCCGAGGGAGGATCGGTCAGGTCGGCACCGACGGAAAAGGCGCGCTCCCCGGTTCCCGTGACAATAGCGCAGCGATCGTCACTATCCCTGAATCGGATAAAGGCATCGCGAATCTGCGCAACAACGTCGTTGCTCAGTGCGTTCAGTTTCTCCGGGCGGTTGATGGCGATCGTCGCAATCATGTCTTTGGATGTGTAGGTAACCAGTTCGCTGCTCAAGATGATTCTCACATGCTGATTGTTTGAATTCGGATGCCTGAATTGCAGCACAATGCCGGGTGCTTGGCAATCCGCCGCCGGGTCATGTGGAAACAGGACGGCCGAAGACCCGTGCAGGCGCGCCGTCAGAATGGGTAATGTTCAGGGCGGAGAACATGAACTCCGCGCGGTTGCCGGCCAGCGGTTTCAGATTGCGAAGATGCTCGCCGATGATGGACGCCATGGGCCAGCAGGGTGCGATGGACCGGAAAGGCGAAATCGTCCGGGCGTTGCGCCGAAGGCAGGTCTGGGGTCGGCCAGTCGACCGCCAGCATCTTCACCTTTTTCGCGACAACCCATTCTGCCGCCTCGCAGTTCAACCAGGGATGTTTGTTATCGTATTCATCGGTACCGACGCGGTCGCTCCAGTTCGAATTCAGCACCAGGATGTCGCCCGGCCCGATATCATCGTCGAATGCCGCAAGCTGCGCCGCCGTAATCTCACCGGTCGGACTGACATCAATTTCGCAGACGGGGCCATCGCCATGCAGGCGTTCGAACCGGAATTTCGTCGAATGACGGACCATCCATGAAGAAGTGGCGCGGCGCGTCGACATGGGTACCCAGATGAACCACCATCTGGATTTCCGTCACGTTGGAATGGTGGTCGGGCATCGTCTGGACCTGCTCGAAGCGGGGCGCGGGAAAGAACGGGATGCGCAGCATGCGATCGTTCAACTGATGAGACAGGTCGATCCAGGGACCGGTCGGAACCGGTAGCGGTGCCGCTGGCAGATCCATCCAGCCTTTCCAGCCCAATCCCACGATGCTTGGTGTGTCGCACATGCCTTGATGTTCCTCCCTGGTTGTTTCCTTGGGCCCCATTGTACAGGCAAATCGCCTTGCACTAAGCTATCAGTTGAAAATCGGTGTCCGGGAGCGAAAAATTGCCGGGCGCCGTAACCTAGGGAGGAACTGTGAAAATGGCGTTGAATGGATCCGAGATCATTGCCCGTGCCCTGAAACGGCACGGCGTCGAGAATTTTTTCTACATCATGGGCGGCCCGATGATGTCGGCTGAGCTGGAGACCATGGGGCAGGATATTCGCGGTGTCGATGTGCGCCACGAGCAGGCCGCTGCCTTGATGGCGCATGCCTATGCGCGGCTTCGCAACGTGCCGGGTATTTGCATGGCGGCATCCGGCCCGGGGGTCACGAACCTTGTTACCGGTATTGCTCATGCCTGGGCGGATTGTACGCCGGTTATCGCGCTTGGCGGATCGTCGCCCTACGGCATGTCGGGGCAGGGTGGGTTCCAGGAGATTGACCAGGTGGACGATGATGGCACCCTGCACCAAATGGTCCGAACGGGTTTATGATCCGGCGCGGATCCCCGAATACATCAACAGGGCTTTTCAGACGGCAATGTCCGGTAAACCCGGGCCGGTCTATCTCGATTTTCCCGGCGACGTGCTGTACCGCAAGGTTGAGGAAGATACGATTGTCTGGCCGGAACCCTGGGACCCCGCCAAGCGCTCGCGTCCGCAGGCCGGCAGTGAGCAGGTCAGCGAAATCATTGCGATGCTGGAACAGGCGGAACGGCCGGTCATCGTTTCCGGTAGCGGCATCCAGTGGTCCGGCGCCGAAACGGCGATGCAGGATTTTGTCGAAACGGCTGGTATCCCGTTTTACACGACTCCGCAAAGCCGTGGTGTCATTCCCGAAGACCATGAATATTGTTACCTGACCGCGCGGTCGGCGGCGTTCCGGGAAGCGGACCTGATCTTTGTGCTTGGCACGCGCATGAACTACGTGATCGGCCATGCGGCACCGCCGCGTTTCAATGCGGATGCAAAGATCGTGCGGATTGATGTAGACCCGCTCGAACTTGAAAGCAGCCCGCGCAAGCTCGACCTTGGCGTTGTCGGTGACGCGAAAGTGGTCCTGGAGCAATTGACGGCAGCGGCAAAAGGCAGATTGTCACCGTCCAGTTTCCAAAGCTGGCGCGAACGGCTTGGCGGCAGCAATGCCAGCAAGGTGGCGGAACAGGAAAAGGTCCTTTCCAACAGTTCGGAACCGATCCATCCGCTGCGCCTGTGCAAGGAAATCCGGGACTTCCTCGACCGTGACGCCATTCTCGTGGTCGACGGGCAGGAAATCCTGAACTTCGGTCGCCAGTCGATTCCGACATTCGCGCCACGCCACCGGATGAATTCCGGCTGTTTTGGCACGATGGGCGTCGGCCTGCCGATGGGGCTGGGGGCGAAAGTCGCTTCGCCGGACAAGCAGGTCATTGTGCTGCATGGTGATGGGTCCTTTGGCATGAATGCCATGGAGATGGATACCGCCGCCCGCCACAACATCCCCGTTACCTGTGTCATCAGCATGAACGGTGGCTGGACTGCCGATCCGGACAAGGTCAAGCCGGGCCGGGACCTTGGTTACAAACGCTACGACAAGATGGCGGAAGCGCTGGGGGCACATGGCGAATATGTCGAGAAGCCGGAGGATATCCGTGGTGCGCTGGAACGCGCGCGCGAGGCCAACAAGGCGGGTAAACCGGCATTGGTCAACGTTCTGACCGACGCGAATGCCGGTGCCACAACCACGGCATTTACCCGCTACGCGACCTGATCGTTTGCAACGCGGTTATGTGAAAAGCCGCGCATGAATATGACCGGCGGCGCCGATGCCGGGTTCGACAATAACGTTGAATCCGGCATCGGCGAACGTCAGGGACTTTTCGCGGTCCCGTGTTCCGTGTCCGCTCAACAGGTGGATACCGCCGGCGAGACCGGCATTCTTCCCGGCTTCGATGTCACTGGCGGAATCACCGATAATCCAGGACCTTGCAAGGTCGAGATTCAGGGCTGTCGCGGCATCGTGTATCATGCCGGGTCCCGGCTTGCGCCATGCATGGCCCGCGCGGTCATAGGGCGGTTTCCCTTCCGCGTGATAGGCGCAGGCGAGCACCATCTCGAAATGCGCATCGGCGGTGGCAAGATGGCGCGACAGGGCTTCCTGAATCGCGGCGAATTCCGGCCAGCCATAATAGCCCCGCCCGACACCGGACTGGTTCGTGACCAGAATGACGGGAATACGCGAGGCATTGCACAGGCGAATGGTTTCCGCGGCGCCGGAGAGAACCTCCATATCCTCGATCCGGTGCAGGTAGTTGGTTTCCGCAACGACAACCCCGTCACGGTCCAGAAATATCGCCGGGCGAGGGGTCGCTGCCGGAGATGCATCAGAATTAATCTGCCGCCACAATCCGGGGCTGCCCGGAACGGTCGATAGCGGATCCGGTTCCCTCACGGATTGGACGCGCGCAGTTGCAGGATTTCAAAGCTGGTCCGCAGCGGTTGGACGCGGTCGGATTCAAACTTGGCCGGCCAGACTTCACGAAGGAGTCCGGACAGGGTCATGCTGGTATCCGGGGAAATACCAATTGTCTGGAATGCATCGAATGATGCGAGCATGTGTATCGGCCATTGCATCGCCGCAATACGCTGCAGCATTTCATAGGGGCCGCTATAGGCGCCCGCGTAATAGGCGCTTTCGTCCAGTCCGCCCGCCGCAATGGCCGATTCGCGGCGCATGAACACGGTGTGTACGGAGTGTTCGTCGACCGTGTCGCCATAGGGGTTTGCGAGCACGGTGTTTTCATCCGGAGAAGAATCGGCCTGCTGCAGCCACTCTGTCAGTGCGTTATCGGGAAGTTCCGCATCTGCATCGAAATAGACGACATATTTGCCGCGCGCCATTGTCAGTGCGGTATTGAAGCCGATATTGCGGTTGTACAGGAACTCGTTCTGGCCGTAGACGAAGACGTAGTCAGCTTTTGCCATCATTTGCGGGCTTTCTCGGTCAAAAGCGTCGCTGCAGATGATTTCGTAGTCCTGGCGGTCCAGCGTCTGGCGCTCGAGATGACGGATCAGGCTGTCGTAGCGGGACCCGTTGGTATCGGACAACAGAATGGAAAGCCGCGGCGTCCCCGTCTGTTTGGCGGGTGATTTCCGCATTTCATATCCGGTGTTCGTGGCCAGCGAAAGGCGCTGCATCCGAAATAGGGGCCGTAGCGCAGCCCGATATAGCCTTCGTCGATAACGGTCGGCGCTCCATCTGATGGGCCAGAGGGGACAGCGTT
Organism: uncultured Alphaproteobacteria bacterium; assembly: GCA_943788635.1. Lineage (GTDB taxonomy): Bacteria > Pseudomonadota > Alphaproteobacteria > UBA8366 > MarineAlpha4-Bin1. The sequence goes on from CALSRA010000028.1 coordinate 89,733, forward strand.
TTCTCTTCGGGAATTTCGAGGCCGTATTCGTTCTTGATCGCCTGGAGGAGTGTCCAGGCTTCCGGTGCATACAGGATTTCCTGGACGGCCCGGGACAATACTGGGATTGCGCTGGCTGCGGATTCAGCGTCGGCACGCCGGATCAGTTCCTTCGCATGCCACATACGGTAGGCCGTGAATTCCGGATCGAGCGCTGCTGCTTTTTCGAAATGGCCGCTTTCACCGGATATGCGCCCATAATAGTAATGCAGGCTGGCCATGATCAGCGTTTTCAATTCGCCGCGCCTGTCCGATTGGTCGCGCAGTGCCTCGGTGACAATCTGCAGATAGGTTCGGTAGTTGAAGAAACCCTGGCAATAATCCCAGGTCATGATGTCGTCGAGAGGCTGGAGCGTCAAAACCTGGGGCCGGCATCGAGTGTCGATTTGACGACGTCCAGCGCCTGATTGATGTCTTCGCTGGTGCCAAAATGAAAGGCGGCGCGCGCAAAATTAAAGCGCAGCGCCAGCGACAGGGGAAAGCGTTCGAGTGCGGTTCTGTAAACCTCGAATGCCATGTCGCGGAGTGGTTCAAACGTTGTCGGTTTCGGCAGCAGTAACCGGTAAACGTATTCGAGCATCAATTCACGGGCGGGCTGGGATATCGATGCCAGTGTATGTTTTTCGTCCGGGGTGTGCTGCCATACCTCGATGCTTCTGCCGAGCATGTCCTGGAATGTTTTTTCACCGCCGGCCTGGTAGGGGCCCTTGTAAGCCACGATGCGCGATTGCACGGGCTGTGCCGCACATGGTTTTCGCGCGCCCCGCGGTCGGGAAGCGAGGAATGCTATCATACGCAAATACTGCCGGGATGCGTATTGATGTTCGAATTCGCGGCGGACGATCGACATGCCCCGCTGCGCGCCTTCCGCGTATTTGTCGTAATCGGACAGGACGGTTTCGACGGCCTCCCTTAGACCGTCTTTTTCCAGCGAAAACGGGACAACGCCTTCATTGTCGCCGGTGAACAGGCGCTGACAGGATTCCTGCGGCGTCAACAATACCGTGCCCATGGCGAGGGCTTCGTATCCGCGCGATGGAATGGCGCCAAGATGGCGGGGCAGGGCAATGGCGATCTTGCTGCGTGCGAGCAGTGGATAATATTCGTAGATACTGAAGAAGCCATTGTAGAAAAACGGCTTCAGATTTCGGGTGCTCAGGACCTGCCGGACCATTTCCGTCTTGTCGGGATAATAGGTATGAAACAGCGATCCGGTGATGACCAGGTCGAGGTCCTTTTCGCCGTCAATCGGGTCAGGCAGGACGGGCGCAAGCGAGACCGGTTTGCAAAATGTCGACACCGGAACATCGACGAGACCGGATACGTAGGCATATTCGGTCGTGTCGGTCACGACCATTTCGTCGAAAACCTGCAGCCACGGATACATTGTCTGGATATGTAGGTCGTAATCACCGGTATGTCCGATAATCGGGCAGGGTAATTCCTGGATATTCGGGGGAATTACATGCCACTCCAGCATTTCGGACAGATAAAGGTCCGGCGGGTTGGCGGCATCGTAATAGTCATGGATGTCGGCATCCGGTTTGTTCGGCAGGTCGTCTGCGCCGAAACTGATATTGCGGATATGGAACTTGGGGTCATTTTCTGCGACGTGCAGGATGTTATGGGGGCCGGCGAGGGATCGCTTCCACGACAACTGGGACAGTATCGAAATCTGAGGTTTCAGGATCAGGCGCAGCAGATTATCGGCATGTTCACTGTCCAGCGGCGACAGTAACCGGATTGCGCTGATTTCATCGCCGTCGATCCAGTGGATGACGCCCTGATAAAACCGGGCTTCCTCATTGGTGAACTCCGGTAGTCTGGCCAGTGCCGGCCCGGCATGACCGCACAGGCCCCGGGCGGCATGGGTACGCCAGTCACTGTCGGCGCCGATGGTCGCGACCTTGTGGTAGTCGCCCTTTTCGAAAATTTCGGGAATAGAGGGAAGAGGCATTACTGTCGAAACCCCCATCGTTTGCGTGTGGCTTTGCTGTATCGTGGAAGATTCTGCCGGGTTTGGGCGTATCTGATGCGAATCATGTCAGTGTTTGGCGACATTTGCGGACATTTTGAGGGAATGCAGCCATTGCGAAGTACAGCTGTATTCGAAACAGGAGCCGGGATATCGGGATGGATTTGCCCTGGCCTTGAATTCCGCAGCCTCGATGCGGGGCATCGAGTAATTCTCCCGCAAGTGTAAAAAGCCAGTTAAAGCACAGTACTGGGAATCTTGAACAACGGAACCATTACTGTTTGGGAACATTTCGGGTTCGCGAAGAACACCAGAGCATATGATTTCAAGACTATCCTGCAACGGTCTGTCCTACTGTTCGGCTTTACTTCACGATACGCATCTTTACCCTATATTTACTATATCCGTGCCACGATTCACGCTGTAAGGCAAAAGTACTAAGAAGAGCGTAACGGTTTGGAAAGACCCTAAGCGTCACATTGGTATTGGATTTGCAGGTGTCACGCGGCGCGACAAAGACAGGTGGTACAGAGGCCGGTCATGAAAACGGTATATTTCAACGAGTATAACGTCCGGATGGGGAACGCGACTTACTTCCCCCTGGTGTCGGGTATTTTACGGGCGATGGTGGAATCGGTTCCGCGGTTGCGGGATGCGTATCACTTCAAACCCTTTATTTTCCATCTCGATTCGGCTGACAACGTGCTCGCCTGCTACGACGAAGCGCCGGACGTGGCCTGCTTCTCGGTGGCAATGTGGAACGAACAACTCAGCCTGCACATTGCGCGGACGCTGAAAGAACGCTGGCCAGAATGCCTGATCGTTTTTGGCGGGCCGCAACTGCCGCATTATCCGGAAGATTATTTCGCCGAACATCCCTTTATCGATGTCGGGGTGCGTGCAGAAGGCGAGGAAGCCTTCCTGCAGTTGCTCGACCGCTTTACTGATTCGCGGGATTTCGCGGGGGTTCCGAACGTTTCATACCGTGATCCAGAAACCGGTGCCTTCCGGCATAATACGGAAACGCCGGAATTTGACCGCGACATGCTGAAATACCCGTCGCCCTATCTGGCGGGCGTCTATGACTACATGTTCGAGGCGCATCTGGATATCGACTTTCAGGCCATCATCGAAACCAATCGCGGGTGCCCGTTCCTGTGCACCTTCTGCTAGTGGGGCCGGGGCGGGAACAGTCGCCGCTATCGCTACCATTCAATGGAACGGCTGGCAGCGGAAATCGACTGGTTCGGACGAAACAATATCCGCTTTGTGTTCAATGCGGATTCCAATTTCGGCATGCATCGCCGTGATCCGGAAATTGCCGGTTTGATTGTGGAAGCCAAGAAAAAATACGGCTTCCCGGAAAAATTCCGGACGTGCTGGGGCAAGAATACGGACGAGAATATCTTTCGGATTGCCGGCATGTTGCATGAGCATGACCTTGAAAAGGGCATCACGCTGGCGCGACAGAGCCAGAGCAAGGAAGTGCTCGGCAATATCAAGCGCGGCAATATCAAGCTGGATACCTATTCCAGCCTGCAACGGCGCTTCAACGACCTCGACGTGCCGGTTTATACCGAGATGATCCTGGGCCTGCCGGGTGAAAGCTATGAAAGCTGGAGCGGCGGGATCGAGGAGATGCTGCAATCGGGGCTGAAGAATCAGCTGTTCGTCTATCAATGCGAAGTCTATCCGAACACGGAATTGCATGAGGCCGAGTACCGCGAGAAATTTGGTATCAAGCTGCAGCGGCTCGAACTGCGTGAAATCCACGGCAGCGTTCGCGATGAATCCTGGGTGCCCGAATACAACGACATCATTGTCGAAACCAACGCCATGTCGAACCATGACTGGCGGCGGATGAGCAAGCTGTCGATGGTGACCATGCTGTTGCACAGCATGAAGCTTGGTTTCTATGTCATGCGGCACATGGCGTATCGATACAGCACGGGGTATGTGCCGTTCATCGAATTCTGCAGTGACCTGCTGATGGCGGAAGGCACCGGCGGACATTTCCGGCGTGAGGTAGCGGTCTTTGACAAATACCTGGACGGGATGATGGCCGGTGAGGGGCGTGGCGTTGTCATGCCGGACCATGGCGTCATCTACTGGGATAGTGAGGAAGCGGCATTCCTGCGCGTCGCCGAAGACCTTGACGGGTTCTATGCGGAATTGCGGGATGTGGTCTGTCAGTTCCTCGATCAGAATGATATCGACTATGCGCCGGATGAAATTGCCGAAGTTGTGCGCTATCAGCGGATGTGCATGCCGCAGCCGACCCTGCCGAAGCAGACGGAATGGACCTATCAGTACAATCTGCCGGAATATTTCCATCGTTCGTTTGGGACAGATCCCGTCGGCGTGTCTCGCGATACGCAGGTTGTGAGCGTGCGACCCGATAGATTTCGCAGGTGACCGCGCTGATTTCGCGAAGCGGACAATCTTGTGGGGTCGAAAAAGCGGGGCTCTACTGGTGAAATGCCGTTGGGAATCAGCCGACCGTCCCTGGGTGAATTCCGAAACGCATTACGGTCTTGCAGAAGAATCCGGGCTGGCGGCATTGCCGCGCGCGGCAAATCTCGGCGGCGAATAAGGCGTGCACGCGCAGACGAAGCGTATGGGCGTACCCAGGTTATTAACCATAAAACTGCAGGCGGCATGACACGTAAAAACGATATCGATACGGCGACAGGCGAGCGGCTGTATCGAATGCTTCGATTGATCCGGCGGGTCGAGGAAGAAGTCGGACGGATATATCCGAGCGACAGAATCAAGAGCCCGGTCCATCTTTCCATTGGCCAGGAATCCGTTGCCGTCGGCGTATGTGATCCGCTGCGCCCGGATGACGTTGTCTCCGCAACCTACCGAAGCCATGCGGGCTATCTTGCAAAAGGTGGTGACCTGCGCGCGATGTTCGCCGAGCTGTATGGCAAGGCAACGGGCAACGCGGGCGGCAAGGCCGGCTCGATGCATCTTGTCGATATGGCACATAATGTTCTGGGGTCGTCGGCCGTTGTCGGTACGACCGTACCTATTGCGCTTGGGTATGCTTTCGCGATCAAACAGCGAAAGGAGGACCGGGTGGTTGTGGCGTTCTTTGGCGATGGCGCGACCGAGGAAGGCGTGTTTCACGAGAGTCTGAATTTTGCGTCGTTGAAGAAACTGCCGGTTCTGTTCGTCTGCGAAAATAACCACTTTGCTATTCACCAGCCGCTGAACAAACGCTGGGCGACGGATCAAATCTGCGCACGGGTTGAAACCTACGGCATTCCGGCCGAACGCATCACCGACGCCAATACGGAAACGATCCGCGATTGCACGCAGGAAGCGCTCGCCAATATCCGGTCCGGTCAAGGCCCGGCCTTCCTGGAATGCCTGACCTGGCGCTGGCGCGAACATGTCGGTCCGGGCGAGGATTATGACGCCGGGTTCCGTGACCGCAGCGCACTGGAAGCCTGGCAGGAAAAGGACGAGGTGGAACGTATGGGCGCGGCGCTTGATGGTGCGAGCCGTTCACGGATCGATGCCGAAATCGAAGCTGAGATCGCGGATGCCATCGAATTTGCGGAACGCAGCCCGTTCCCGGAAGGCAAGGAGCTGTATGCGCATGTCTACGCCGAGTGAATCGGGCCGTCTACTGACTTATGTCGATGCCCTGTGCGAAGGGCAGGCGATGGAAATGCGCCGTGATGACGAGGTGTTCGTCTTCGGCCTCGACGTGGATGATCACAAGGCCATTCAGGGGTCGACCCGTGGGTTGCTGGATGAATTCGGACCCGAACGTGTCTTCACCACACCGCTGAGCGAGGACGCCATGACCGGCGTTGCGATCGGCGCGGCCATGGCGGGGATGCGGCCGGTGCATGTGCATATTCGCATGGACTTCCTGATGCTGTGCATGAACCAGCTCGTTAACATGGCGGCCAAAAGCCATTACATGTATGGCGGTCAGGTCTCCGTGCCGATGGTCGTGCGCTGCATGATCGGCAAGTCCTGGGGGTAGGGGGCGCAACACAGTCAGGGGCTGCATTCGATGTTGATGCATGTCCCTGGGCTGAAAGTGGTGGCGCCGTCGAATGCCTATGACGCCAAGGGCCTGCTGGCCACGGCCATTCGCGACAACAACCCCGTGATCTTTGTCGAACATCGGTTGCTGTATTTCACTGAGGCCTATGTGCCCGAGGAAAATTATGCGGTGCCGTTCGGCGTGGCCCGAATCGTCCGCAAGGGGGATGCGCTGACCATTGTCGGGGTCTCCAACATGCTGGTCGAATGCTTGCGTGCGGCGGAACTGCTGGCGGAAGTCGGGATCGAAGCGGAAGTGATCGATCCGGTATCGCTGGTGCCACTGGATATCGAAACGATCACCCGGTCAGCCGCACGTACGGGCAAGTTGCTGGTCGTTGACAATGCCTGGACCAATTGTGGCGCCAGCGCGGAAATCATCGCCGGTGTTGTGGAACGTACCGACCGTCCGGTGATGGCACGCCGCATGGGCTATGCGCCCGTGACCTGCCCGACCACGCCGGTGCTGGAAGACGACTATTATCCGAACCCGGTGACCATTGCGACCGCTGTTCATACGATGGTGCGCCCGGATCAACCCGTCTGGGAGCCCGATCCGGAACATGCGAAACTTGCCTATCAGGCCCAGTTCAGGGGACCGTTCTAGACAATGTTTTATGAACTGGCGGTATCAAACTGGGGCGATGAAGAAAAGGCCGCGATAGCCGGCTGTGTCGAGGAAGACCGTTTTACCATGGGGCCCAAGGTGGCGGCGTTTGAGCAGGCCTTCGCCGATTATCTGGGCTGTCGCCACGGTGTGATGGTGAATTCCGGCTCGTCGGCCAACCTGGTCGCCGTCGCCAGTCTGTTCTTCAAGAAAGATAACCCGTTGAAGCCCGGTGACGAGGTGATTGTTCCGGCCCTGTCCTGGAGCACCAGCTACCACCCGCTGCAACAATACGGGCTGAAGCTGAAGTTCGTGGATATCGAGCTCGATACGCTGAACGCGGATTGTTCCCAGCTTGAAGCGGCGATGAGTGACCGGACACGGATGATCATGGCGGTGAGTATCCTTGGCAATCCGGCGGCGCTGGACGTGATGCGTGATTTCGCCGATGCGAAGGGGCTTTACTTCCTGGAAGACAATTGTGAATCGCTGGACGCGGAACTGAATGGCCGCAAAGCCGGAAGCTTCGGTGATATGGGGACGCACAGTTTTTTCTTTTCGCATCATATCGCGACGATGGAAGGGGGGATGGTCGTTACCGACAACACCGAACTGTTCCATCTGATGCGCAGCCTGCGCGCGCATGGCTGGACCCGCGATCTTCCGCGCGACAGCGACGTCTTCGAAGCGCGGGATGACGATTTTTTCGAGGCCTATCGGTTTATCCTGCCGGGATACAATGTGCGGCCGATGGAAATGTCGGGCGCGATCGGTATCGAACAGTTGAAAAAACTGCCGGCGATGACGCTGGTGCGGCGGGCCAACCTGAAGCTGTTTCAAGACCTGTTTGGCGGTGACGAGCGCTTTATCATCCAGCGCGAAAACGGCAAGAGTTCAAGTTTCTGTTTTCCGATTATCCTCAATCCGGCATGCAACATCGATCGCACTGCCGTATTCGCCGCATTGCAGAAGGCGGATATCGGCTACCGGATTATCACGGGTGGCTGCTTCCCGCGGCATGATGCGATCCGCCATTTCGATTTTGAGATCACGGACGGTATCGACCGGGCGAATATCGCGCATGATTGCGGGTTCTTCGTCGACAATCATCCTTTCGATTTAACTCCGCAGATCGAGCGGGTTCATGCCGTTCTCGACAAGGTTTGCAAATAGGAACTGTCATGAGCGAAAAGCCTTCCATTCTTGTCACCGGTGGCGCCGGGTATCTTGGTTCAACGCTTGTACCAATGCTGCTGGCGGAAGGGCATAGGGTGACCGTGCTGGACAGTTTCATGTTCCAGCAGGCGTCGCTGAATCATATCTGCGCCGACCCGAATCTTGATATCCAGCGGGGCGACACGCGTGATGAACGGGCCGTGCTGCCGCTGCTGGAAAAACATGACATCGTGATTCCGCTTGCCGCACTGGTCGGTGCGCCGCTCTGCGCGCGTGATGCCGTCGGGGCGGAGACGATTAACCGGGATGCGATCCGGATGCTGGCTGACAAGATGTCCCGTGATCAATGGATGCTGACCCCGATCACCAACAGCGGCTATGGCGTCGGGGAGGCAGGCAAGTTCTGTACCGAGGAAACGCCGATGCGGCCTATCTCACTGTATGGCCGGACCAAGGTCGAAGCCGAAATCGCCGCGCTTGGCCGGGAGAACGCGATCAATTTCCGCCTGGCCACCGTCTTCGGTATGTCGCCGCGTATGCGGTTGGACCTGCTGGTCAATGACTTTGTCTATCGCGCAGTGAACGATCGCACGATTGTTCTGTTTGAGGCACATTTCAAACGCAACTTCATCCATGTTCGGGATGTGGCGCGCGCTTTCCTGCATGGCATTTCGAATTTCGAGAGCATGAAGGGTGAGCCCTATAATGTGGGCCTGTCGGATGCCAACCTGTCCAAGGCCGAACTCTGTTCGGTCATCCGCCAGCATCTGCCGAACTTCATGCCGCTGGAGGCGGAAGTAGGCGAGGACCCGGACAAGCGGGACTATATTGTTTCCATCGAGAAAGTGGAAGCGACGGGGTTCAAGCCCGCGTATTCGCTGGACGACGGTATTCGCGAATTGATCAAGGGCTACAGGATGATCAACGACAGCCGCTACAGCAATGTCTGACGGATTGGCGGATATCGATGTGGTTGTCCTCGCGGGCGGATTGGGGACCCGGTTGGCCGGGGTACTGGAAGGTACTCCGAAGGTTCTGGCGCCGATTGACGGCCAACCCTATATCGCCTTCCTGCTTGGCTGGTTGCGACGGTTCGGCGTCCGGCGGGTGATCTTCTGCCTGGGGCATCTGGCGGAACAGGTCGAAGACTGGCTGACGGAACACCCCATAAAAGGCATGAGTGTCGAAACCGTCCGCGAGCCGGCACCGGCGGGCACGGCCGGTGCCTTGCGCTACGCCATGGCGAAAATTGAAAGTGACCCGGTCATGGTTATGAATGGCGATTCCTTTATCGACGGCGATCTGTCCGGTTTTGCCGGGGATTTTTTATCGACGGAGGCTGCTGCCTCTGTGATGTGTGTCGAGGTTCCGGACTGCGCCCGGTTCGGCCGCATCCAGTTGACCCCGGAGGGCAGTATCGAAAAGTTTGCCGAGAAGGACCCGGCGATGGCTGGGCCGGGGTTGATCAATGCCGGGGTCTATCTGTTCAGTCGCCGGTTTCTGGAATCGGAAACCGTTAGTCGTGCAACGTCGCTGGAACGCGACGTGTTTGCCGCCGCTGCGCCCGGAACGATCCATTGCTTCCCGGAAAAAGGGACGTTTCATGATATTGGAACGCCGCAAAGCTTAGGCGGCTGCGGCGGCCATTCTGGCGCCCTATCGGGACAGCGCCAGCGGAGGGCCCGCGTTATGATCATTTGCCGCACGCCGTTTCGGGTATCGCTGTTTGGGGGCGGCACCGATTTTCCCGCCTGGTACCTCAGCCATGGCGGATCGGTGCTTGGCACCCACCATCAACAAGTATTGCTATCTGACCGTACGGTCCTTGCCGCCGTTCTTTGAACACCGGCACCGTGTCGTTTATTCCCGCATCGAACTGGTGAAGGAAATCAGCGAAATACAGCATCCGTCCGTGCGGGCGGCGATGGGCGAGATGGGCATGGAGCACGGGCTTGAAATTCACCATGACGGCGATTTGCCAGCCCGGTCGGGTCTAGGTTCCAGTTCGTCCTTTACGGTTGGGTTGCTGAACGTGTTGCATGCGTTTCGCGGCGAAATGGTTTCCGCCAAGGAACTGGCCCGCGAGGCGATCCGAATTGAGCAGGAAGTGATCGGCGAAGCGGTTGGCTCACAGGATCAGGTCTGGGCTGCCTATGGCGGGTTGAACCGGATCAATTTTTCGCAGGGACGGCTCATTCGATGTGCAGCCGGTGGTCATCGACCCGGAACGCCGGGAATTGCTGAACGACCATATCATGCTGTTCTTCACCGGGTTTTCCCGAATTGCGGCAAATGTGGAAAAAGAAAAAATTGCCAATGTCGACAGCCGCAAGACCCAGCTTCGCGCGCTGGGCGCGATGGTCGATGAGGGCATCCAGATACTGCAGAACCGGAATAGCGATATCACGGAAATCGGCGAACTGCTCAATGAAGCGTGGCGCCTGAAGAAGGAAATGTCGGACAAAGTGTCCACCAGCGCCATCGACGACATCTACGATGCGGCGTTAGACGCGGGTGCACTCGGCGGCAAACTGCTGGGTGCCGGGGGCGGGGGCTTCCTTTTGTTGTTCGTCGCGCCGGAGAACCAGCCGGCGGTGCGCGAGCGGCTCACGAACCTGACCCACGTATCGGTAGAGATCGGCAGTCCCGGCAGCCGCATCGTCGTGTACGAGCCGGATGGAACGGGAACGCACTGAGGGACGGGACAGCATGAGCGTGCCTGAAGCGGTTCACGTCGTCCGGCAGGCGCTTGAAAAAGGAAATATCGGCCGGGCGGATATTTTGAGCCGCCATATGCTGGAAGCGATACCGGATAGCCCCTGGCCGCCATTGCTGCTTGCCGAGGTCGCGCTGCGGGTGGGGCGACGTTGCGTCGGCCCGTCGCTGGAATGCCGAAGCATCACGGGCGCTCATCCTGCGGGATAATGGCTCGTTTCCCGAAGCGGAAGCGGAACTGCGGCGGCTGGACGTTGCACTGGATAAAGCCGTTCCGCCGCTCCGTCAGGGCGGTTTTCTGCTGATCAAATGCTGGGGTTACGGCCTGTGGTCCGATGTCGAACATGTGCTGTCATCGTTGCTTCTGGCGGAGATGACGGACCGGGTTCCGATTGTCCATTGGGGCGACAACAGTTTCTACATTGACGACGGAACCGATGATGCGTTCGGGTCATTGTTCGAGGCGATAGCGCCGCTGACATTGGCGAAACTGGCCGCTGAAGAGGGGGATATCTATCCGCCGAAATATCGCCGGAATAATCTCGACGAGGTTGGGTTGAATATCTGGGATGGGCCGTATTCGCGCCTGTCTGGGCTTTACCTGCTGAACCGCCCGGAGCGGATCGTCGTCAGCGATTTCTTTACCCAGGTTGCCGAATTGCTGCCCTGGTTATCCCCCGGACATTGGTTGCACGGAAAACCGGTGCTGACGGCCATCCGCCTGCTGCACGAAAAGTATCTGGCCCCCGCGCCGGATATCCGAAACCAGATAGATGGTTTCGTTACTCAACACTTTGAAAGCCGGCCGGTGCTGGGCGTGCATGTCCGAAACGTGGACAAGGCGCTCGAAGACCCGGCCTTTGCGGAAGAGAACCACGCGATCCCGGCTATGGTTAACAAGCATATGACCGAAGCCGCGCAGCTACGCTTGTTTCTCATGACGGATTCCGCGCAGGTGATCGAAACCTATAGGGCCCGGTACGGCGAGCGGGTTTTTCATACGGATTGTGCCCGGGCGAACAATCTCGTGCCGCTGACATGGCGTGACACGGCCGACAGGCGACAGCTTGGCGTCGAGGTTATCCTGGATACCTATATCGCCGCCGCCTGCGACTATTTCATCGGGCATGGTGGGTCGAATGTCGCCTGCATGGTTGCCTGTTTGAAACAATGGAAACCGGGAACAATTCAATTGATCAGAGACAACATAAAGACCCGTCGAAACTGGCTGCTACACGATTGGTAGCGGACTATTCCTTTGCGCTGCTGCCATACAATGCGGACGGGTCCACTTCGACGTTGGCGATGGTGACGAGTTCACCGTCGCGCACTGCCTGGAAAAAGCAGTTTCGTCGCCCGGTATGGCAGGCGACGCCTTTCTGGTCGACCAGCAGCAGCAAGGGTATCGCCGTCGCAATCAATGCGCATTTCGACGAGGTGCTGTCTCTGGCCCGAACTTTCGCCCTTTCGCCAGAGCGACTGCCGCGACCGCGACCAGTAACAGACCTTCTTGGTGTCCAGGGTCTCGGTGACGGAATCGACATTCATCCAGGCTACCATCAGAACTTCGCCGGTATCATGCTGTTGTGCGATAGCGGGGACCAGGGCCGTTGGAATCGAAGGTGATGGCGTCGAGGATGCTGTTTGTCGTCATGATCGTTTCCGGTTTCAGGCAGCGCTGTATCGGTCGAGGCCGGCAGACAGGTCTGCGATTAGGTCGTCAACATCTTCCAACCCGACATGGATGCGCATCGTCTGGCCGCCGGGCTCCCAGGTTGTGGCGGGTCCGGTTGCTTGCCGGTGAATTGGGAAGCAGCAGGCTTTCATAGCCGCCCCAACTGGCGCCCATTCCGTAGAATTTGAGCGTATCCAGCAAGGCCGACAGTTTCGCGCGTGACGGATCTTTCAGGACGAAGCCGAACAAGCCGCTGGCGCCCGTAAAATCACGCTTCCACAAAGCATGGCCCGGATCGTCGGGCAGGCCGGGATGCATGACCTTGATGACTTCGGGATGCGCGTTCAGCCAATTGGCCATTTTCAGGCCGTTATCGTTGTGCCGATCCATGCGCACGCCGATGGTCCGCAAGCCGCGCAGGGCGAGGTAGACATCGTCCGGACCGGCGCAAAGCCCGTAACTTCCGGCTGCGTCTTTCACCTGTGCAAAGGTTTTTTTCGTTACAGGCAATCGTTCCCATCATGACGTCGGAATGGCCGACGATATATTTGGTCGCTGCCTGCACCGATACATCAACGCCATGGTCCAGCGGTTTGTAGAAATATCCGCCGGCCCCAGGTGTTATCCATGACGACGAGGACGTCGCGGGCATGGGCCGCGGCGACGATGGCCGGTGTGTCCTGCACATCAAAGGTCTGGGACCCCGGGCTTTCGGTCCAGATAATCTTCGTGTTGTCGCGAATCAGATCGGCAATCCCGGCACCGATGGTGGGATCATAGTATTCAGCCTCGATCCCGAATTTCTTGAGGATCTTGTTGGAAAAGTTCCGTGTTGGCGCATAGGCGCTGTCGGTGATCAGAATATGATCGCCGGTTTCGGTCAGGGCGCTCAGCGTCATGGTAATAGCGGCGAGCCCCGAGGGCGCCAAAACCGTGCCATACGCGCGCTCCAGCGCCGTCATGGCTTCTTCCAGCGCGAAGGTCGTCGGTGTACCGCGGCGACCGTAGCGGACTTTGGCGTCCGTCCTGTCCAGGAAATCCTCGTAGGTACGCGTCAGCACCGTGGATGCGTGATAGACCGGCGGATTGACGTTACCGTGGTTGTCGTAGGGGTGGTTGCCGCTATGGGTGACGATCGTATTGTCTTTCATGAGCCTACCGTTATTGTAGTCGTGTGAATTTGATCGGGACGCGCGGGTCGCGACCGTCCCCCTAAGGGTTCTAGTGATACCACCCGCGTTTTCCCATGAGCAAGCGAGACATTTGAGATGATTGAGAAAGTAGACTGCGTCGTTATAGGCGCCGGAGTCGTGGGATTGGCAACAGCGCGTGCGCTGGCAATGGCGGGCCGCGAAGTCATCGTTCTGGAATCCGAATATATGATCGGTACGGGGACGAGTTCGCGAAACAGCGAGGTTATTCATGCCGGTATATATTATACGCCCGGCAGCCTGAAAGCGCAGTATTGCGTGGCAGGCAAGAACACCCTGTATAAATATTGCGCCGAACACGGCATTGCCCACCGCCGCTGCGGAAAGCTGATTGTGGCGACGTCAGAGGATCAGATCGAGACGTTCGAGGGAATCCGAAAACGCGCGGCAGAATGCGGAGGGTCACTGACCTGGAAATGCTCAGTGCCGAGGATGCGAAGGCGATGGAGCCGGAATTGTCCTGTGTGGCCGCGTTGTATTCACCATCGACGGGGATCATCGATTCTCATGGGCTGATGCTGGAATTGCAGGGCGATGCTGAAGACCATGGCGCCATGCTGGCGTTTCTCAGCCCCGTGAAAGGGGGTGAAATCCGCGATGATGGTATCCTGCTGAATGTCGGCGGCGATGACCCGATGCAGTTGCTGTGCCGCACTGTCATCAATAGTGCCGGCCTTTATGCGACCGAGATCGCGGGAAACATGCAGGGCATGCCACAGGACCTTGTGCCGCAGACCTATTACACCAAGGGTAATTACTATTCACTGACGGGGAAGACACCGTTCAACCGGCTGGTCTATCCGGCGCCGACGACGGAATTTCTGGGGGTGCATATCTCGATTGATATGGGCGGGCAGGCGCGGTTCGGACCGGATGTCGAGCAATCGCCGGTTATCGATTATGACGTCGATCCCGGGCGCGCAGATCACTTTTATGATTCGGTTCGGCGCTACTGGCCGGGTCTGAAGGACGGGGCGTTTGCAGCCGTCCTATTCCGGTATCCGGCCCAGAATTACCGCTCCGGGCGTGCCGCTGTGCGATTTTGTTATTCAGGGACCGCGTGAACACGGGATTGCGGGGGCTGGTGAATCTTTTTGGTATCGAGTCCCCTGGACTGACCAGCTCGATGCCGATCGCAGCCCATGTCGCAGAATTGTTGCGGGGTGGAAACTGACTGCCTTTAGAGCGCGGACCGGACAAAAATAAGGCCCGGATGCTGGAAAGCATCCGGGCCATTTTTTGTTCCGGGTAAAGACGTTACCCGAAGACCTTCACCACCATCTGCATGGGCAGCCACAGGGCTATGATGGGGAAGAGGAGTACCAGTACGAGTACGACGCCATCCGTTATGAGGAATGGTATCGCACCCCTCATAACCTTGGTTACCGGGACCCCGGTTGTACCACTTACAGCAAACAGGTTGAGCCCGACCGGTGGGATCACCCCTCCCATTTCGATGCAGAGGGCGACCATAATCCCGAGATGAACCGGATCGACCCCGAGGGTCAACGCAACCGGGAAGAAGATCGGCACGGTCAAAACGAGGATCGCAACACCTGTCAGGAACATCGACAGTACCAGCAGGATGATCAGCAGGACGACCAGGAAGCCCATCTGGGACAGGCCCAGCGTGTTGACCCAGTTTGCCAGATCCTGCGGCCAGCCCTTGTTTGCCAGAAGGAACTGGAACACGCCGACACAGCCCAGAAGGAAGAAGACGATGGCTGTCAGGTTGGTGGCGCGAATTGTCACCGGCATCAGTTCCTTCAGGAACGCGCCGCGCTTGAACAGCAAGCCGTACAACAAGGCGTAACCCGATGCGGCCGCACCGGCTTCTGTCGGGGTGAACAACCCGCCATAAAGACCGCCAAGCACCGCAACCGGCATCAGCAGGGCAGGCCATGATTCCCACAATGCTTCGCCAAGATACTTCCAGCTGAACGTGCCGGATGGCAGTTTCATATAGAAGGACATCAGGACGATAATCGCCGCGTCGCTGAGCGCCAGCATGAGGCCCGGAATAAAGCCGGCAAAGAACAGTTCGACGATCGAACCTTCTGTAATGATGCCATACAGGATCAGCGTGATACTGGGCGGAATCAGGATCGCGATGCCGCCACCGCAGGCGATGATGCCTGCTGCCATCCAGACCGGATAGCCGCGCCGTATCATTTCCGGATAGGCGATAACGCCCATTGCCGCCGCCATGGCTGTACTGGAGCCTGAAATCGCACCAAAAAGGACAGCGGCCAGCAGGGTTGCATATGCAAATCCACCAGGCAGCCAGCCGATAATGGCGTCAGCCAGTTTGAACAGCTTCGAGATCAGTCCCGTTCGCTCCATCAGGAAACCGGCATAGATGAAGAACGGAATTGCCATCAACGTATATTTGTTGACGAAGCTGAAGAATGACCGGAACAGCGCTACGGGCGATATGATCGGGTCGGAAATTATGACCATAATCACCGCTGCCGCGAGCGCGATACCGATCGGCGCACCGGCAACCAAAAGGGCGACTAACCCTCCACCAAGCAGGCCCATTTTATTTTGTCTCCCCCAATGCCCTTAAGCGGGCATCGATTCATTGAATGATTATACTTCGATGCCTTCTTCAACTGGCGCCCATGGAAATACCTCTTTGCCACGAATGGCCTGGATATCCTGGTACAGCTGGAAAAGGGTGGTCAGTGCCATCAAGGCGAAGGCAATGACGAGGCAAAGCATGAACGGCCACAGTTCAAGAACCATGCTCTGGCTCTTGCGGTGCAGCAGATGCATGCGTTCAACCGTCGGGATTCCCCACCAGGCAAATGATGTAAATAGTGTCAGGCTAATGGCGCTAATGATGGCCCGGACGGTCAGGGTCAGCTTTATGAAGCCCTTTGCGCGAAGCACATCCATTGCCGCGCTCATCGCGAGATGCGAGCGGCGTGCCTGGGTTACGGCACAAAAAAGAAAAACAGCGCCAACCATGTAATAGGTGACAGCGTCCTGTCCCCAGTCGAATACGACACCCAGTGCATAGCGGCGAAGGATTTCAACAATTGCCAGGATTGTCGACGCAAGCAGAACGAATGCGGCGCAGTTGGCGATAATCACGTCGAGAAAGAACCGTACACCCCGGTACGTTTTGTCGATTGCATCTTCCATGAATGATCCCGATCGAGAGATTAAGGACAAGGAGAGGCCACAACTAGGTTGTGGCCTCTCTTATTGATAGACAAACAGTGAACGGTACCGGGGAAATGCCGGTACCGCTCACATGATATTGTCCTAAGCTTACTTCGCGCCGCGAGCTGCTGCGCCGCGCTTCTTCTCTGCTGCCTTATCAATCTTGGAGTACTTCGAGAACCAAGGCTGCAGGGCTGCACAATCGGTCTTTTCAAGCGGATCGCTGCCCATCGGGTTTGCGGCAACGGCTGCTTTGGCTTCCATCTTGAACTTCCCGATCCACTCGTGAGCGTCATCCGGGGTATTCTTTTTCAGCCAGTCGACAGTTGCATTGCCCAGCTTGTCGGCAAGTGCCTTCTTTTCAGCGTCATTGGCAATGTAGATGCCGGGCTTCGAAGGATCCGAGGTCTGGTAAAGGTCAAGCATGCGCTTGTCATTGCACCAGTTCATCTGCTTTTCGAAGGGCATAATGTCGTTCTTGACGGTGTCGCCAATGATCTTCTGTGTTTCGGCGCTCAGTGAATTCCACCATTTGGAACTGGCACCAATCCAGTAGTAATCACCCACAATGCCGTTGATGCCGGCAACGGTGAAGAACGGTGCCTGATCCTTGGTGGCATTGAAGCCGCCGAGGCTGGTCAGCAGGCCGTCGATGACACCGGTCTGAAGTGCCGGCGGGACATCGCCGAATGCCATTGTCGTCGGGTTTGCACCCCAGGCGCCAAGCGCTGCGTTCTCAGCCGGGCCCATGCTGCGGATTTTCTTGCCCGCGAAATCATCGGGGCTCAGCAGGCGATTGCCCGAACCGGCACCCATGAACATGCTCATGTGGCCATAGCCGAGCGTCATGATATCATGAAGCTTTTCAAGGCGTTCACGAAGCATCTTGACGGTTTCGAAATCACCGATGGAATTGATGGCACCCGGCGTCGAAAGGTTCATCGGACCAACGACAACACTCATATACGGCTCGACCTGTGCGGATTTACCGAACTGGCCCCAAGCCATTTCGAGGTTACCCTCGGTCATGGCTTCCATGGCTTCGGGAATGTTGTAAAGCGCGCCGGCATAATAGGTCTGGACCTTGCTGCCGGGGAGCCGCTTTTCAATCAGTTCCTTGAAATATTCTTTCGAAATGGCTGCCGGATGTGGCGGGCCCGTAAGGTCGCTCGCGAAACGAATGGTAACCGCGTCGGCGGCGGAAACGGTCGAAACCGGTCCTGCAAAAGCGACGCTGATGGCTGCGGCGGCAAGACCCGCACGCAACAGATTGCGCCTGTTTGAAACACGCATCAAATAACCTCCCTGAAACTAGTGGATAGCTCTTAATAGTTAGGTTCAGCCTTATTGCTAAACCGTTCAATCGGTCGAAAGGTTACCGATTTACTAAGGCGCTAGCAACCCCTGAAACGTCAGAAATAGGGGAGTTATACGTGATTCACTGGATTGTTTTGGTTAAAATACACCCCTGCGTTGCGTTGGCGTGTCAGCCCGTGAAATAAGGCAATTCCCGCGGGTCTGGAATGGCAATTCTTTCCTGTTGGCAAGGTTCAAAACCGGCTTTCTGATAGAGCGGCAGGGCCGTGGGGTGATCCAGGTTGCAGGTGTGGATACGGACCCGCTCCGGGTTCGATTGCCAGGCGGTGTCGAGCGACCAGTCGACGAGGTACCGTCCCAGTCCCCTGCCGATGAATTCCGGCATCAGGCCGAGATACGCAATTTCGATTTCGGGAAAGCGGCGCGAGTCTATTTCCGTATAGCCGGCGGGAACGCCACCGACATAGAGAACATAAATCGAGACCGATTCATCGTGGATGAACGTGACCAGCGCCTCGTCGGTCATCTGGCGGCGTTCGTACCACAGCCAGTCATGCCCGATTGTGTTATACAAAAAACGATAGAACGAAATCGTTGGCCGTTCGGCGCGCAACAGCATGACAGGGCGGGAGAGGGTTGGTGGTCGCGCGGGCGCCCGCGCCGGTGCTGTGCGCATATCCAGTGTCGTGACTGTGACGACGATTTCGCCGGTCTGGTCGTGTTCAGTCATAGGGTAACGCCGTCGGCGTTGTCAGCCAACGTGACATGGTTATGACGGGTTCGGTGCGGTAGCCCACGGATTCATAAAACTGCGTCATGTCGCGGTTGGTGTCCCGAATCATGAGTTCGATCTTTGGCGCGCCCTGCTGTCGCAGCCAGTTTTCCGCATGTTCAACGATCGCGCGGCCCAGGCCCTGCCGTTGCCGGTTCGGGGCAACCGCGAGGTAATAGAGCCAGGCCCGATGCCCGTCATGACCGCACATGACAGCAGCGATCAGGGCGCCGGGCTCCTCCGTACCAATGAATATCTCGGCGCTTGCTGTTTGCCGGGCCCGACGGATGTCGGCAACCGGGTCATTCCAGGGACGCGTCAGATCGCATTGGGTCCACAACGCGATAACAGATTCTACGTCGCTGTCGACTATTGGGCGGATCAGCATCTTTTTCGCCGACTATTTCTGGACCGGTGTGTCCTCGCGCGCGCCCCATTCTGACCAGGACCCGTCATAGACAGGAACGTCTTTATTGCCGACGAGGTAGAGGCCAAGTGATATCAGGCACGCTGCCACGCCCGAACCGCAACTCGTGACGATGGGTTGCTGGTGATCGATACGCTGGTTGGACAGGACATTGCGGATATCGTCGGCAGACACGAATGTCTTTGTTTCTGGGTTGATGAAGTTTTCAACGGGCAGGCTGACCGAGCCTGGCATATGTCCTGATCTCAGGCCGGGCCGGGGCTCTGCATCGACGCCGACAAACCGCCCCGCAGGCCGCGCGTCGATGACGAGTTCCTGGCGGGCGTCCTGGTTTTTCAGCATCTGATCGATGTCGCGGATGAGCCTGTTGTTCACGGTCGCACGGAAATCCGTGCGTTGCGGGTCATCGATCTCGTCCGAGACGGCCCGGTGCTCGCTCAACCACTTGGGCAGCCCCCCATTGAGAACCGCGACCTTTTCATGGCCAAACACCCGGAATGTCCACCAGGCGCGGGGGGACGTGCGAATGCCGTGTACATCATAGATGACGACCAAATCCTCGTTGCTGATTCCCAGCGTGCTCATCTGGGCGCCGAACTGCTCTGCCGTTGGCAGCATGTGCGGCAAGGATATGTTGCGGTCGCTGACGTCTTCGATGTCGAATAGCATCGCGCCGGGAATATGCCGCTGTGAAAATTCGGTTTCCGCGTCGCGGCCGGTGCCGGGCAGGTGATAACTGGCATCCAGAACCTTGACGTTCGTGGATCCCATGTGTTCGGCCAGCCATTCGGTTTCGATCAAGGCATCAGCATTCACATAGGTCATTTTGGCAATTCCCTTCGCTCAAATTCAGTTATCTGCAAAGACAATATTGACGCGCCGGTTACGCTTTCCCTTATTCTCGATCTTGCCCACACGGACCGGTCCGACTTCTCCTGTATGGGCCAGATGTGTGCCGCCGCAAGGCTGAAGGTCGACTTTTGGAATTTCCAGCAGCCTGACCTTGCCGGAGCCACGGGGCGGTTGTACCGACATCGTCCGGACCAGTTCCGGGTTGGCGTCCAGTTCGGCATCGTCGACCCAGCGTGCGCCTACCGGATGGTTTTCCGTCACCAGTTTGTTGATCGCTTCGGTAATGGCTTCCTTGTCCAGACTGCCGTCACTGATGTCGAAATCCAGACTGCTGCGGGCCTCGCCGATCTTGCCGCCAGTCACGCCATAGGGAACAACGGCGCAGAGCAGGTGGAGGCAGGTATGCATCCGCATATGATTGTAGCGGCGGTCCCAGTCGAGCCGGACGGTGACCGTATCACCGGGAACAGGCAGTGCCGCGCCGGTTTCGGGGACATGGACGACGTTTTCGTCGCCGTCACCCTTTACGGTCGTGGCGATTCGGCTTTCACGGCCATCTGCCAGAAACATGCTGCCGGTATCGCCCGGCTGTCCGCCGCCGGTCGGGTAGAAAACCGACCTATCGAGGATGATTCCACCCAGATCGTTTACCGCGACAACGGATGCTTCGCATTCGCGCAAATAAGAATCGGCGCGGAACAGTTCTTCGGTAATCACTTTGTATCCAGCCATTCGGGGACCGGCAGATCCTTTTCGCGCAGAAAGGCCGGATTAAACAGTTTGGACATGTAGCGCGTTCCTGAATCGCAAAGAATTGTGACGATGGTCTTGCCGGGGCCGAGTTCCCGGGCGAGGCGCATCGCGCCGGCGACGTTGACGCCGCTGGAACTGCCAACGCAGAGCCCTTCGTATTTGAGCAGATCAAAGCAGATCTGCACGGATTCGGCGTCAGGAATTCGATACGCCGTATCGGCACGCGCATCTTTGATATTGCCTGTAACGCGGCCCTGCCCAATGCCTTCGGTGATCGAGCTGCCTTCGGATTTCAATTCACCGTTCTTGAAATACTCATACATGGCGGCGCCCGGCGGATCGGCCACGGCGGTCATGATGGCGCTGTTCTGGTCTTTCAAATAATCGCTGATGCCCGAAAACGTGCCGCCAGTACCCATGGCGCAACTGAAACCGTCGACTTTGCCGTCTGTCTGATTCCAGATTTCGGGGCCGGTCGACTTGTAGTGGCCGCCACGGTTTGCAGGGTTGTCCCACTGATTGGCCCAAAGCGCGCCGTTTGGCTCCATTTTCGCGAGTTCTGCGGCGAGTCGCTCCGAGACGTGGACGTAATTATCGGGGTTTTTGTAGGGCAGGGCAGGCACTTCCTTCAACTCCGCGCCGCACAGGCGAAGCATGTCCTTTTTTTCCTGCGATTGGGTCTCCGGGATAACGATAACGGTACGGTAGCCCCGGGCATTCCCGACAAGAGCCAGACCGATCCCGGTGTTGCCCGCCGTGCCTTCGACGATGACCCCGCCGGGTTGCAGGACGCCGCGTTCTTCTGCATCCAGGATGATGTACATCGCCGCGCGGTCCTTGACCGACCCGCCGGGGTTCAGGAATTCGGCCTTGCCCAGAATATTGCAGCCGGTTTCCTCCGATGCCTTGCGCAGCTTGATCAGCGGTGTGTTGCCGATACTGCCGATAAGTCCGTCCCGAACATCCATGTTATCTGTCTTTCACCCCTAGAAAATCAGCCGTTCATCCCGTGCCGCTACGGCGAGCCCATTGGATGTCTTTCAAGCATTTAGAGCGGGCGCGGGTCAAGTCCAGCGGCGGCGCAACGCGTCCCGGTTCATGGCCAGCCATTGCAGGCCGACAAGGCCGACGGCGTTGTCGATGGCGCCCGTAGAAAGCATGTCGAAGACATCGTCTGCCGGCAGGGAAAATGCGCGGATATCCTCGCCTTCCGCATCAAGCCCATAGACACCGTCGATGTCTACAGCGGACACTTCGGCGCAATACATGACGACCCGTTGGGATGACCCGCCCGGGCTGGAATAGAATGTCATGACCCGTTCCAGTCGTCCGATTTCACATCCCGCTTCTTCCATGGTTTCGCGCCGGGCCATGTCGTCGGCCGACTCACCGGGTTCAACGATTCCAGCGATGATTTCCGTGCTCCAGGGATTTGGGTCGCCGGCGGCATACAGGCCGACGCGGAATTGCTCGATCAGGACGATCTCGTCACGGACCGGATCGTAGGGAATGACTGCCGCGACTTCGCCGCGCAGCATGGTTTCGCGGCTTAGCGATTCGCTCCATCCGCCCCGGTGAAGGCGGTGGCGCAGGTGGAAGCGGTCAACCCGGATGAAGCCGTCATGCAGCGTTTCCTGCGCCTGCAGTTCGACGTCCTCGCGGCTCAACCCTTGGGGTTTGCGGTTCATTATTCTGCTACTCCCCAACGCTGGCGCAGGCTCTGCCGGTTCAATGCCAGCCACTGGATTCCGATAATGCCGATCGAGTTGTTGATTGCGCCCGACATGACCTGCGCCATGGCGTCGTCGGTTGTCTCCGAGAAAACACGGATATCCTCGCCTTCTGCGGCATTGCCGTGAATGCCGCCGACGCCTTCGGTGGAGACTTCACCGCAGAATACCGCGACACATTCCGAACAACCGCCGGGGCTGGGATAGTAATCCATGACCTTTTCAAGCCTTGCGATCGTGCAGCCCGTTTCTTCCAGTGTTTCCCGTCGCGCCATGTCTTCGGCGGTTTCATCCGGTTCGATGATCCCGGCGACAACCTCGATACTCCAGGGGTGCGGGTCTCCGGCGGCAAACATGCCGCCACGGAACTGTTCAATCAGAACAACCCTGTCCAGAATGGGGTCATAGGGGATGACGGCGGCAACCGGATTGCGAAGCATGATTTCCCGACTGAGGGCCGGGCTCCACCCGCCCGCGAACAAGCGATGCCGCAGCATAAAGTGGTCCATCCGGAAAAAACCCTGGTGGAGGATTTCGCTTCCTTCCAGTTCGACGTCATCTCGATTCATGTCAAAGCTCCGATCCGCGCGGGAAGGCCAGATAGTCAAAGTCGAAGATAATGTTCGACGCCTTGGCGAACAATTGCCCATGCCGGAATTTTTCCCGGGTGACTACTGCAATATCGCGTTTAAGCAAGTGTTTACGGTATAAGCAGCATAGTGCCATGGGGGACGGAGTATCCACGAATGAGTTTAACGAGTGACGAAGCAGGCTCGAACAGCGGGCAGCCCGGTGCCGCCGAGCCTGTGACGGCGGGTGGCCATACTCTGTTGTTCTATGGGCAGGTGGAGAGTCTGGACCCGGCGCTGCATGCTGACCTTGCCTTGTCGGATGCGGTCAAGAGCTATGCATTCGCCCGTCCTACGAACTCTGTCCCGTTAAACGCTCTCGAATTCATGTCTTCGGCGCGGCACTATCCCATACTGTCATTTCCCAAGTAAAAGGGAGAAGTCACTCCTCTGACGACAATTAATGTGTTATATTGCAGCATGTTAAGTGGGCTTAAGGCGGCGGATCATGGATCACCCAAAGGGTGCAAGCGAAACGGATGGTGCGCGGCTTAGTTTTGACCGACGGGTCCGGTTGGAATTTCATGGTTCGAAGATCAGTTCGGACGGTGGATTACTGTTGTTCCGGGAATTGGATGAAGTGCTTGGCCTGCACGACATTGCGGGCGGATTTCTGAGAGACACGCGAACTGGCCACAATCGCCTACACTCACTGGTTGGCTTGTTGCGCCAGTCGGTCTTTGGGCGGCTGGCCGGATATGATGATGTGAATGACGCAGACCGTTTATCGCTTGATCCGGTGATGCGGCAGGTCGTTGGAGGGCGTGCCGTTGATGCCAAGGCCGCGTCCGCGAGCCAGATGGGCCGGTTCGAGACCGAGGTGTTGGCGGCAACCGACAATCGCACTGTGCTGGCGGATTTATCAGGACACTGGATCGACCGGGTTCATGACCGCAACCCACCCAAGTGGATCACACTGGACATGGACAGTTCCGTCAGTCCCACCCACGGCGCACAGGAAGGAACGGCTTGGAACGGGCATTTCGGCTGCATGTGCTATCACCCGCTGTTCGTCTTCAACCAGTTCGGGCACCTCGAACGTTGCGCCCTGCGCCCCGGCAACGTCCACAGTGCCGACGGCTGGGAAGCGGTTCTGAAGCCCGTCATCGCGCGATATGCGGATCGTCACCTGATGCGGTTCTTCCGGGGGGATGCTGCGTTCGCCATCCCGGAGTTATACAAAACTCTGGAAGCGGAAAGCTATTTTTACGCCATCCGCCTTCGGGCCAATCGCGTTCTTCAGGGCAAGATTGCGCATCTGCTCAAGCGCCCTGTGGGTCGTCCGCCAAAAGGCGTGAAGCGCATCTACGGCGACTTCGAGTATCAGGCGGCATCTTGGGACAAACCCCGTCGTGTCATCGCCAAGGTGGAATGGCATCCCAGCGAGTTGTTCCCTCGCGTCGGCTTCGTTGTCACCAATCTGCCAATGGAACCAGACTGGATCATCCGGTTCTACAACCAACGCGGAACGGCAGAGCAGCATATCAAAGAAGGCAAGCAAGCGATCAACTGGACACGGTTATCTTGCAAGGGGATGGCGCAGAACGAGATCCGCCTGCAACTTCATGCACTGGCCTACAATCTCGGCGTTTTACTGCAAGGGACCGAACTACCCGAAGAGGTGGCTGATTGGTCTCTGACCAGCCTCCAAACAAGGCTGATCAAAACTGGAGCGAGGGTGGTGCGTCATGCTCGGGCCATCACGTTCCAACTGGCCGAAGTCGCGGTCAGCTGTGACCTGTTCACTCGCATCCTTGCAGCCATACATCGCCTTCGCTCACCACCGGTTCCAGGATGATGACCTCAGCAACAAAATCGGAGGAAAAGCGGCGCGATTGGTCCGTCCAAAGGGGTGTTGATCACAACAAAATCCGGGTTAACCAAGCTGTCGAGACCAGAAATCGCGCTCAGTTCCTGGGTCAGGTGCCCAAACAACAGCGAAAGTCGTACAGGCGGCTTGCTCGGGGCACAAAACATCGACAACATGCAAGAAAGGGCATTCTACTTGGGGAATGTCGGTTTAAGCATCTCGCGCGCCTGCTGCAGTATCGCGTTGATCTGGCGACGGCCTTCGACCGCTTCGTTGGTGTGGAGGCCATTCTTATATGCGCCATTTCGCTCGCCTTTTGGCGCACCGCCACGGGCGCCATGAAAACGGCAAACAGTCCAGCCGCGTACAGCCGGAGCCTGGCACGGCTTGCGAGTGCGTTTCGACATAGCCGTGCAGCGTGGTGCGTTCTGGAAAGCGTACCGGTTCATGGGGTTGTCTTCACTTTTTTGGACATCCCCCCGCCCCCTTGGACATTGCCGACGATAGCCTGTCCGCCTTCGTTCACGTTGACATGCTGCACCGTAACTTTCTGCTCGCCACCGGTTCTATATCGCTTCAAGGCTTCGACCTGGGTCGCAAATGTTCTTGCGAGTTTGTTCATTATGTTCGTAGAGCGTTCCTGCTGCGGCACAGTCGTCGCGCTATTCAACTGGCTTGCAATATTGATCGTGGCTACGTGAATGGCAGCCATTTGAGAAGCTAGCATCGCCTCGAATTGATCACGGGGCTCAGCACCCTTGACCATTGAGAGCAAGAAGTTGAGGTTGCGTTCGTCCGCGTGGCCATCCTCTGAGCTAACCGCTACTAATTGGTCGAGCAAGCCTACTAAGAAATCAGGATCTGCTGTGCCCAAGGCTTCAATGAGCAGGTTCGTGCCGATTGCGGGATCCGGATGATCCACGTTAATGGTGACGAGCGGGGTATGCCTTTGGCCCTTGTCGGATTGCGGTCGCACGAGAATCTTTTCGTGGAAGACGGCGGGATCTGGGCGGAAGGATGCTATATCCCGGCGTTTGTTCGACGATATCCGTTTGTTTTGCTGAACGGTGATGATTCCGACGCCATATCGCTGTGTTTCGACCCTACGGCCGAACAAATTCAATCCGGTGGCGCCCAGGCGCTGTTTGAAGGCGGTAACCCGAGCGGGCTGTTGAAAAGCGTGGCGAAATTCTGCGCCTCATATGCACGGGAACAGAACGGAACACGGCGGTTCGTCGCGGCATTGCGGGAAGCGGACGTGCTGATTGACCGGACAGTCGATATTGCGCTGCGGGAAGGTGAAAAGGTCGCCATGCGCGGGTTTCGTGTCATCGACGAGACGAAACTGAAGGCGTTGCCGGACGAAGTTATCGTTGAATGGTGGCGCAATGGCTGGATGGCCGCCATTCACGCCCATATGGTTTCTCTTGGCAATTTCGGCAGGCTGTATGTCCGGGCCGGCGGTCGCGGCGAACTCTGAACCGGCGCGATCACGATACCATCGCCAAACCGTGACGTGCGGTTGACCCGCGGGGCCGTTATTCTGGCGGCATGAAATCGATTTTCCGCGTTGTTATATTCCTCGTCTTTTTTCCGGCGCCCGTGTGGGCGCAGGTACAGGGTATCCCGCTGGTCCTTGGCGGGGATGTTCTGGTGATTGACAGTATTCGCATCCAGTTGCAGGGGCTCGATTCGCCCCAACCGGAGCAGCAATGCGGTACAGATGAGAAACCATTCCCTTGCGGTGCCGTCGCCCGTACGGCGCTGATGGACCTGATATTCGGGGACGTTGTCTCGTGCAAGATTCTGGGCGATGGAAATGATGGCGCGAAGCTGGCGACCTGCACGGCCGGCGGCTTCGATGTTGCCGGGAATATGGTGCATACCGGCTGGGTCGTGGCGGATCGTGCGACCGGTCAACGGTACCGGGCGATTGAAGGCAAAGCCCGTGTTGCGCGTCGTGGATTATGGCGCCGTCCGGACGCCCTGGCCTGGCGCCGCGACTGATCCCTTAAGTTAGTCGACTGTCCGGGATTGGAATCCGCCTTTCGTCGAATGCCTTGCACCGAAAGCGCTTTGGCGGTTTTATCGACGGCAGGGGGACCAGCGCGATGTTTCTGCAAATTCCGGATGTATTAAACGCTGACGCGTTATTAGCGATCGACAAGGTTATCGAGGAGGGTCGTTTTTCCGATGGAAAGGCGACGGCGACCGGACCTGCCGGGCAGGTCAAGAACAACCATCAGATGGAAGCCGGTTCACAAGCGGACAAGATTTCCGCGACCGTGGTGCAGGCCCTGGTGCGGCATGAACTGATCCGCAGTGCCTGCCTGCCATCCCGGGTCGTGCGCCCGACCTTCAGCCGCTATGAAACCGGCATGTCGTACGGCTGGCATATCGACAATCCCTTGATGGGGGATGGTCGACCGGTTCGCACCGATATCGCCATAACCGTCTTCCTGACCGATCCGGATGCATATGAAGGTGGGGCGCTTTTGGTGAATGCCGCCGGCGGGCAGGCCCGGTTCCGGTTGCCGCGCGGGCATGCCGTGGCCTATCCCGCGACGACGCTGCATTGCGTTGAGCCGGTGACCAAAGGCGTGCGTCATGCTGCGGTCACATGGATACAAAGCATGATTGCCGCTGGCGCGCGCCGCGAGCTTCTGCATGACCTCGACAGGGCCTCGCGGATCGTGCGAGAAAAGACACCGAACTCGGATGAAGCCCGCCTGCTGATGAAGAGCCATGTCAATCTGATGCGGATGTGGGTGGAAACCTGATGGGCCGTACCGGGTTTCGGCAGGCACCCGTTTCTAGGCGATATTCAAATACCTCCCGACAGCCTCTGGCCGATCGGGGAAATAGGATCGATGGGAGAAGATCATGGACGTAAGAATGGATGGCAGGACTGCGCTGATCACGGGCAGCAGTCTGGGACTGGGATTGGCGATGGGGCACCGTTTTGCCGAGTCCGGCGCCAATGTCGCATTGGTCGGACGCCGGGCTGATGTTGCCAAGGAAGCCGAGGAAGCCGTCCGCAAATCTGCGGGTGGCAACGGCGGAAAGATCGCTTCTTTTGCCTGTGACGTCAGTACGGCCGAAGGTGTTCAGTCGCTGCATAAATCGGTCGTCGAGACGCTGGGACCGATTGATGTTCTGGTGAACAATGCGGGGACGTCGCAGACCGGTAAGTTCGACGATATTACGGACGAGGTATGGCAGGCGGATATCGACCTGAAACTGTTCGCGGCGATCCGCCTGTGCCGGCTGGTCATGCCGGGAATGCGGGACCGCAAATGGGGCCGTATCATCAATGTGCTTAACCTTGGTGCGAAAGCGCCGCGCGCCGGTGGGGCGCCGACGGCGGTATCGCGAGCGGCCGGTATGGCGTTGACCAAAATTCTGGCCGGTGAGGGCGCGCCGGACAACGTGCTGGTCAACGGGCTGCTGGTCGGCAATATCCAGAGCGACCAGTGGGTGCAGCGGCACAAGAACGAAGGCGGCGGCAAGACGCTGGAGGAATATTATGCACAGCTTGGCCAGCGCATCCCGCTGGGCCGCCTTGGTACGGCAGAAGAATTCGCCAACATGGCCTGCTTCCTCGCCTCCGAACAGGGTTCCTACATCACTGGCGTTGCGATCAACGTCGATGGTGGCATGAGCCCGGTGGTCTGAGATGAGCAACCTTCGCAAGGTTATATCCGAGGGCAAGTTCGCGGTCACGGCTGAGATCGTTCCGCCGCTTTCCGCCGCACCGGAAAAGCTGCTGGCCAAGGCGGTACCGTTACGTGGTCTGGTCGACGCGGTGAATGTTACCGACGCCGCCGGCGCGCGGGTCACCATGTCCAGCACGGCTGCTGCGTCCATCCTGTTGAACAGCGGCGTCGAGCCGGTCCTGCAAATGACCTGCCGTACCCGGAACCGGGTTGCCATCGAGGGCGACCTGATCGGCAATGCGGCGCTGGGCATCAACAATGTATTGGTCCTGACGGGGGATGATCCAACAACCGGCGATGAACCGGAATCGGTGATGGTCAATGACCTGAACTCGCAGGGCGTCGTCGCGATTGCCAAACGTATGCGGGATGAAGGCGTCATCCCGTCCGGCCGGAATATCGAGCCGGCGCCGGATCTGTTTCTCGGCGTGGCGGATAGCCCGATTGATCCGAAACCGGACTGGCAGCCCAAAAGCTTGCTCGACAAGGCGGAAGCCGGTGCGAATTTTGTTCAGACCCAGTTCTGCTTCGATGTCGCGCCCTTGCGCCGGTACATGGAAGTACTGGCGAATTTCGGGTTGACCGAGAAGCTTTCCTTCCTGATCGGTGTGGGGCCGATCGCGTCGGTTCGCTCAGCGCGGTGGATGAATGAGAACCTGTACGGTGTGACGGTGCCGGACAGTATCGTCGAGCGGCTTGAAGGGGCGGAAGACCAGAAAGCCGAGGGAAAGCGGATTTGTGTTGAAATCATCCAGCAATTGCAGGAAGTACCTGGGGTGGCAGGGGTTCATATCATGGCCCCGAACCAGGACATGGAAGCGATAGCGGCTGTGATATCTGATTCCGGCATTCGTGCAGGCCGATAGAGACAATTTTTAGGGAGATCAAGGTATGGAGACGCCGGCTTGGCATCTTGAAGCGCAGAAAATCACGGCCGCGGCCGGCGGTCTGAAAACCGATGTGGATCAGTTCTTTTTCCTGCGGCATGGGGAAACGGAACACAACAAGCAACGCATTATCCAGACCCAGCGTGGCGTGACCCTGAATGATACGGGGCGAGGCCAGGCGCGGGCGGCGGCGCAGATTCTCAAAAATGTCGATTTCCTTGAAATTCACGCCAGTGATCTGGAGCGTGCGTGGGAGACGGCTGAAATCGTCAATGCGGAATGCAACAAGCCGATCCACAAGGCGCCGGGCCTGTATGAGCGGAACTGGGGTGACTGGGCCGGTGGTAGCAATGTCGACCTGGACTGGGGCGGTAACCCGGGCAATGGCGAGACGCTGGAAGAATTTACACTTCGGACCCTGGAAGGGTTCAATGACGTGCTGCGGCATGGCGAGATCCTCGTCGTTGCGCATGGCGGCAACTACGCGGTCCTGCTGGCGGCAATCGGCCTCTCCGTCGCGGGCCCGCCACTGATCAAGAATGCGACGCCAATGCGGATTGCACGTGACAGCAATGCACCGGGGGGGTGGCGGCCGGAGGCGCTTTAACTTCAGCTTGCCCTCCCGCTGAAGAACAGGGGAGTAATGCGGATGGAAACGACGGCCAAGCGAGCAAGTTTCGTCGTTCAGCCCGGCGAAGGTGAAAGCTACTGGCAGCCCGTGCCGGCCAACGGTTATGCCGAAGTAACCGTGTCGAAACGGAACGATCCGAGCGTTTCCGGTTTCTCCAGCGGCATTCAGGTTATCGCGCCGGGGTCGTATATCCGCGAGCATCAGCACGGCATCGAACAGGAACTGCTGTTCTTTTTCGAGGGGAAGGGAACCGTCGTCGTCAATGGCGTCGACCATCCAGTGGTTCCCGGGACCACGGTTTATGCGGGGCCGGGCAATTCCCACAAGATCGTCAATGAGGGAACCACCGATCTGAAAATGATGTGGGTTCTGATGCCGGGCGGGCTGGAGGATTTTTTCCAGGCAATCGGTCGCGCGCGCCAGCCTGGCGAAACCCCGCCGGCACCGTTTGACCGGCCCGTGAATGTCGCGGAAATAGAGGCGGAAACGGTGTTTGCCGCACTCGACAAAGCGAAGAGCGAATAGACGCATGCCGCATCTCACCCTGTCCGACGGCGAACAGCTTTACTATGAAGATCACGGCACCGGCAGGCCGTTGCTGCTGGTTTCAGGACTGGGCGGGACGGCATCGTTCTGGGCGCCGCATGTCACGCCGCTGGCAGAAAATTTCCGCGTTATCCTGCACGATCATCGCGGCACTGGTTCCAGCAGCAAATCGCTGATCGATTATTCCATTGCCCAGATGACCGGCGACCTGCTGGAACTGATGGACCATCTGGATATTGCCCGCGCCGATTTTGTCGGCCACTCCACGGGCGGTGCTATCGGGCAGACGATGGCGCTGGACCATCCCGAACGGATTGACCGTTTGGTTCTGAGCGCAACATGGACGGCAGCCGATGACTATTTCCGGCGGCTGTTCGACATGCGCAGCAATATCCTGCGTACCGGGGGTGTCGAAGCCTATGTTCGGTCGCAGGCGGTATTCATGTTCCCGCCGGGCTGGGTTCGGGACCGGATGTCAGGCATGCTGCAGCAGGAGAACGCGAGTATTGCGGCGTTCCCGCCGCCCGAAGTGATGCTGCGCCGTATTCAGGCGATCCTGCGCTTTGGCAGACAGGACGAACTGGGTAATATTTCCGCGCCGTGCCTTGTTATCGGCGCGCAGGATGACATGATTACGCCGGTCTATTTCACCGAGGAACTTGGCCGGCTTATTCCCGGTGCGCAGACCGTCATTCTGCCCGGTGGCGGCCATTTCTTTCCGATCTCACAGGCGGAATTGTTCCGCGACCACCTGACAGGGTTCCTTGCCTCGACAGAAAGCATTGATGATGACTGATATCGATCCCGCGTTTAGCACCGCCCATGACCTTGCCGATGCGATACAGGCGGGGCGGCTGTCGCCCGTTACCCTGATGGCAGCATTGCTGGACCGTATTTCCCGGCATGACGAAAAGCTGCATTCCTTCGTGACCGTTTACGGCAAAGACGCGCTGCAGGCGGCGGAGGCAGCGGAGAAGGCGATCCGGTCAGGCCATGCGGTCGGGCCACTGCACGGCATTCCGGTGGCGTTGAAGGACATTATCGATCTGGAAGGGCGCGTTACAACAGGCGGGTCCTTCGCACTGAAGGACAGGGTATCGACCGTCACCGCGACGCTGGCGAAAAAGCTGATTGCCGCCGGCATGATTGTCATCGGCAAGACACATTCGGTGGAATTTGCCATGGGTGGCTGGGGCACGAACCAGCATATGGGAACGCCCTGGAACCCATGGGACCTGGAAACCCTCCGCGCGCCGGGTGGTTCCAGCGCCGGGACCGGCGTGGCGATCGGCGCCGGGCTGGCGCCATGGGGGCTGGGGACCGACACTGGCGGTTCGGTGCGGTTGCCGGCTGCGTGGTGCGGGCTGACCGGCTTGAAGACGACGGTGGGGCGGATAAGCTGTTTTGGCGTGCTGCCGCTGGCCAGTTCACTGGATACCCCGGGCCCCATGACCCGTTGTGTCGAGGATGCGGCACTGCTGTACAACGCGATGCAGGGGCCGGACTCTCTGGACCCGCTGACGAAGGGCGTTGCGTTTGAGGACCCGCTGCCGGAAATGCGGCGCGGTGTTGCGGGGCTGAAACTTGCCTTGATGCCCGCGAGCGAGAGAGAAGGTGTCGATCCGGAGGTTCTGGCGGCGTTCGATGCCTCAGTCGAAAAATTGCGAGAACTGGGTGCGACGATCGAGGAAGTATCCCTGCCACTGCCATTCGCGGCGATGGGCGGCATGACCGGCCGGATTATTGGTGCTGAAGGCTATCATTTCGTCGGTGATCTGGTCGACGACATGGACCTGCCCATTGACGAGGCCGTGCGGCCCCGTATCTGGATCGGCAAGGACATGACCGCGAAAACCTATCTGGGCACGCTTAAAAAGCGAGAGTTCGTAAAGCGGGAATACGATCTTTCCCTGGCTGGTTACGATGCGCTGCTTACCCCGACGACGGCAACGCCCGCGCCGGCGGTCGATAGCATTGACCAGTCGCAAACGCCGGCGCTGTTCACACGGATGGTGAACCTGCTTGATCGATGCGCGCTGGCACTTCCGAACGGCTTTACGGCGAGTGGTTTGCCGACCTCGCTGCAGATCGTCTGTGACGGCTATGACGAGGCGATGGCGCTGCGGATCGGCTGGGCCTATGAGCAGGCAACCGATTGGAATTCCCGCCGGCCACCGCTCTGATCGGTGCCGCCGTGCAAGGGCTGCACGGCGGATCAACGTTCTTCGGTTTCGGTAAACTCAGGATGACCTAGCCGGGGTAGTTTTCCTTGAACTTGCTTAGTTGTTCCAGATGCGCGTCCATGGAACCAAGGCCGGATGCCATTGTGCGAACGGTCAGGTGTGTGGCGCCCATCTGCTTCCATGTGTCGGCATCGGCTGCCCATGCCTGCGGGCCGCGATCTTCGGTCAGGATCGTTGCTTCATAGCCCAGTGTCTTGATGTCGCGACCGGCCTTGATGGCCGCTTCGCAGAACACTTCGCGATGGCGGTTGGCCTCGTCACCGGGCCCAACGCGCGGGTTGGTCAGAAGGCCGTCGGCGATACGCCCGGCCCGGGCAATGGCCGGCTCGACAAAGCCGCCGATCCAGACCGGAATAGGCCGCTGTACCGGCAGCGGGTTGATGCCCGCGTCCTCGATCTTGTGCCATTGGCCGTTATAGGTGACGAGTTCATTGGTCCAGAGCTGACGCATCACGTCGATCTGTTCCTCGACCCGTTTACCGCGATTGTGGAAGTCTTCGTGCAGTGCCTCGAATTCCATCTTGTTCCAGCCGATGCCGACACCCAGCCGCAGCCGCCCACCGCTCAACAGGTCAAGTTCGGCAGCCTGTTTGGCGACAACGGCCGTCTGCCGCTGGGGCAGGATCAGAATCGCTGTCGTGAGCTGAATTTTTTTCGTCAACGCCGCGATATAGGCGAAGAAGATAAGCGGTTCATGGAACATGTTTTCGCGCGTGTAGAATGCGCGCCAGTCATCGGCAACCGCCGTGCCCTGCTGCAGCACATGGTCGATCAGGGTCAGGTGTTCGTAACCCATTTCCTCGATCGCCTGGGCAAAGTCGCGGATGGCAACCGGGTCGGTGCCGATTTCGGTCGTTGGAATTGATATTCCGATTTGCATGTTGGAGCGTCTCCCTTCGCTGTTGGCGCAATCCTGAAGAATGTTGCTATCCTTTGCAAGGTAACGGAACGGGAGGATTGAAAATGGGAAATCTGCTGGACGGTCATATCGCGGTTGTCACTGGCGGTGGCTCGGGAATCGGCCGGGCAATTTGCCTGGGATATGCGGCAGAAGGCGCCAGAGTTGCGGTGGCCGATGTAAACGAGGCCGGGGCTACTGAAACTGCGGAAATGATTGCGCGGGCTTCCGGCGAGGCGCGCAGTTATGCGCTGGATGTGACCGACCGGGGTTCCTGCAAGACCCTCGCGGATTCGGTCGCGCGGGATTTCGGCGCTGTTTCCATACTCGTGAACAATGCGGGCATTGTCCGGCGCGAAAAATTGACAGCGGCAGACGCGGATGCGGACTGGGATGCCGTCATCGACGTGAATCTGATGGGGCCGTACAACGTCACCAAAGCGTTTCTGGATGTGCTGAAACAGACGAAAGGACGAATCATCAATCTCGGTTCGATCCAGTCGTTCGTGCATACCGGAAACGCGATTGCCTATACGGCGTCCAAAACCGGCATTCTGGGCTTCACCAAGGCGCTGGCGGCCGAGCTGGGACCGGATGGGGTGCGGGTGAATGCTATTGGCCCCGGATTGATCCAGACGCCGCTCAACGCGGAAAGCCGTGCCAGCAACGCGGGTATGGTGGAAAATTTCATGCGCCATACCCCGCTTGGACGGCCGGGTGAATCCGAAGACATCGCCGGTCCGGCGATCTTCCTTGCATCAGACATGTCGGCGTATGTGACCGGGGTCCTGCTGCCGGTCGACGGCGGATACCTGACGGTCTGATTGACGCGTCAGAGTTCGCCGGAATCGGGCCAATCCGCGAGCAAGACCTGATAGGCAGGGTCGTCATAGCGCGCGGGGTCGAAAGCCTGTGCGTAGGCGGGCAGGGCGATGTCCATTGCATGGGCGGCCAGTAATTCGCCACCGGCCATTGCCATCATGATGCCGAATCCGGAATACGCGCTGCTGATGAAGGCGCCTTTCACCGATAGGGGGCCGATCAGGGGCCGGTTTTCCGGTGTCTTCGTGTAGTAGCCACCGTCGATATAGGGTTTCGGCAGGTGATCGAAATACTGCGCAAGGGCCGGAACCGCTGCCGACATGCCGCGAGTCACGATTTCCGGATAGGCCGGATCAAACGGAACCGGGAAGACCGGCGCATCGGACAGCACGTCATAGGTCCAGTACAGGATCACGCTGTCGCCGCGTCCTTCCGGTCGGCCATGGACACCGGCAGGGAACTGGCTCAGCAAGTGAGCGGTATCCGCGGAAGACGCCAGTGCAGCGCGTTCTTCTGGCTGCCAGGGCAGCGTGACCGGATCGGTCCAGATTATCAGCGGCGCATCGCGTGGTACGGCCATACGGGAATCGGCGAAGCTGATCTTGACGTGCCCTTCCAGTGCCAGCGGTAGCGCGATGCCCAGCTTGCGGTTGATGTCCGGCGCGAACGGCCCCGCGGCATTGATGAAAACAGGTGTCGTAATTGTTTCGCCGCCGCCGGGTGTTTCGACCCGGACGCCGCATACCTGTCCGCCCGTTACATCGATATCGGCCAGTTGGCCCCGGATGAGGCGCGTTCCGTTTTCCCGCGCGGCTTCGAGCAGTGTCATGCCCAATTGCTGGGCGCTCAGCCAGCCGCATCGCCGGGCATGGGCAACCATCGTGGTTTCGGCTGTCAGATAGGGAAATCGTTCGCGAATCATATCCCGGTCGCGAATAATGTCGATGCCGTCGGGCTGACCTTCGAATTTGGCCGGATGATGGATTTCGTAAGATGCAGAATTGGCGCTGCCATTGTGAATACGGACGGGACCTGCGCCCATGTCGGATGCTTCGCGGGCAAGTTCGACAAGTGAGAGGCCGTCACCGGCGGTCGCGAACAGATAGCCACGGCGGTTCATATGAAAGGCGTTGTCTGTCTCCCGGGCGAGGCCCTCGAGCAAATCGATGCTCCGATTAGCCAGGGCGACCATTGCGTCACCGGGGCCCGGCCACCAGTTGCGGTAACATTCCGTCGACTTGTCGCTGGTCAGCGTCAGGGGTGGCCGCTCATCGACCAGGACGACGCGCTTCATCCCATGCCGGACCGACAGATGATACGCGGCGGCGATTCCGGCAATTCCAGCGCCGCATATGACGGCGTCAGCCTGCATGGTATCCCGCGATTCTGAAGGTGATCTGGCGGTGCATCGACATCCCGTGTTTGGCAAGCGGCTGCACCAAGCTATAACAGGGCAAGATGATTTGGCGAGTGCCGTTTTCCAGCGCGTCGCCGGGATACCGGGAGGATTACAGGATGAAGATGACAGCCGCGGTTCTGCGAACAACGGACGCGCCACAGCCATTTGCAAAGAGTTTGCCGCTGAGCATCGAGGAAGTAACCCTTGATCCGCCCGGACTGAACGAAGTGCTGGTCAAGATCGGCGGCGCCGGGCTGTGCCATTCGGACCTGTCGGTCATAAACGGGGATCGACCGCGACCGGTACCATTGGTAATGGGACATGAAGGCGCGGGGTCTGTCGTCGAAATCGGTCCCGGGATAACCGATGTCGCCGAAGGCGATCACGTTGTCTTCCAGTTCAGCCCCAGCTGCGGCCGTTGCCGCCGCTGCCTGGAAGGCCGGCCGCAGGTGTGCGAAACCGGGGCAAAGGCGAAGGCGGTGGGTGACCTGATGGGGGGCGGACGCCGCCTGCACGATGCTGATGGCGTGTCGCTGGCGCATCACACGGGGGTTTCCTGCTTCGCGGAATATGCCGTCGTTGACCGGGGCTCGGTTGTCGTCATCGACAAGGACCTGCCACTGACGGAAGCCGCGCTGTTCGGTTGCGCGGTGATGACCGGCGTCGGCGCCGTTATCAATACCGCGCGTATTCTGCCCGGGGATTGTGTGGCCATTATCGGACTTGGCGGCGTTGGTCTGAACGGCGTGCTGGGTGCGAAGCTTGGCGGTGCTGAAACGATCATCGCCATTGACCTGAATGACGACAAGCTGGGGCTGGCGCGTCAGATGGGCGCGACGCATACAGTAAATGCGAACGATGCGAATTGTGTCGAACAGGTGCGCGATCTCACCAATGGCGGCGTTGATTTCGCGATTGACCTCGCGGGCGCCATCCCGGCGATGAAGACGGCCTATGCGATTACCCGGTATGGCGGAACGGTCGTAACGGCTGGACTGTCCCCGTCTTCGGCTGAATTTGCATTCAATCAGGGCAACCTTGTTGCCGAGGAAAAATCGATCAAAGGCAGCTATATGGGAAGCTGCGTCCCCGTGCGGGATATTCCGCGGTTCATCAGTCTTTACCGGCAGGGCCGTCTGCCGATCGACAGGCTGATCAACCGGCATGTCGGCTTCGACGAAATCAATTCAGGATTCGACCAGTTGCAGCAGGGTGAAACCGTGCGCCAGATTCTGGTGCCGCACGGCTGAAGCGACAGGTGGCCGGGTGAAATTAATGTTCGCCGTGATTGCGCAGTGTTACAATTATAGCGGGTAGGGGGCTCAGCCAGGATGACCGGACCACTTGATGGTTTCAGGATCGTCGATCTGACGACAATGATCGCCGGACCGTGGGCGACAATGATACTGGGCGACCAGGGTGCTGATGTGATCAAGGTGGAATCACGCGGCAGTGGCGACCATGTGCGATCCGGTGGTAACCGGCGCGCCGGGCTCGCGGCACATTTCCTCAATAACAATCGTAACAAGCGGTCCATCAGTATGGATCTAAAGGACCCGCGCGGACGCGATGCCTTCCTGCGACTGGCAGCAACGGCCGACGTGGTGGTGCAGAATTTTCGGCCAGGGGTGGTCGAGCGGCTTGGCATTGACGAGCCGGCGGTTCGGGCGCTGGCCCCCAATGTGGTCTATGTCTCGATCAGTGGCTTTGGTGAGACCGGACCGTATTCGGGAAAGCCGGTTTACGACCCGATTGTTCAGGCAATTTCGGGGCTCGCATCCGTGCAGGGCGGCGCTGATGACCGTCGGCCGCGGCTGATCCGCACCATCGTTCCCGACAAGGTGACGGCGATTACCGCATCACAGGCGATCACCGCGGCGCTGTTGGCGCGGGAGCGTACGGGCGAGGGACAGCATGTTCGCCTGTCCATGCTCGATTCGATTGTTTCGTTCCTGTGGGCATCGGATATGGGCAGCCAGACCTTTCCGGATTCTGAAATCAGTGAACAGCGCGCCGCCAGTTTTGTTGACCTGATCTATGAAACGCAGAACGGCCATATGAGTGTCGCGGTGATGACCAACCGCCAGTGGGCCGGGCTGTGCCGCGTGCTGGAAAAGCCGGAATGGCTTGACGATGAACGTTTCAACAGCCCCGAGATGCGGGATCGGAATATCGACGAACGATTGCGTCTGACGCAGGAAGTTCTGCTGACCCGGAATACCGAAGAATGGATGGCGCTTCTGGAGCAGGAACATGTGCCCTGTGCGCCGGTTCTGCATCGTCGGCAGTTGCGCGACGATCCGCAGGTTCAGGCAAACGGGATCATTGTTGAAACAGATCATCCCTATGCGGGCCGGTTGCGGCAGGCACGGGCGGCGGCGCGCTTTGAGGCGACACCGTCATCGATACGACGCGGCGCCCCGCAATTGGGCGAACATACTGACGAGCTATTGGGCGAAGCCGGGTTTTCCGGCGATGAAATCGCGGCGCTGCGCAGCGCTGCCGTTGTGGGGGAATAATGCCGCAGAAACCGCCGGCTCTCAGTCTCGTTGCCGTGCCGGGCAGACGGATCATGACGCTTGAACTTGCCCGCGAAATTGAAGCGCGCGGGTTTTCCGGAATTTACTGCCCCAGTATTGCGGGCGGTCTGGCCTTGTGCGAAGGCATTGCCCAGGTGACGGAAACCATCAAGTTCGGTACCTCCGTGTCGCCGATCTATACGCGACCACCGATGGATTATGCCCAGAATGCCAGCTTCATTCACGAAGTGTCGGGCGGGCGATTCCGGTTTGGTGTCGGCGTCAGCCATGCGCCATCAATGTCACGGATGGGGCTAGAGGTCGGGAAGCCCGTTACGGAAATGCGGGCCTTCGCGGAAGCCTATCACAAGGTCACCGGTGTCGGTAACAAGCCGCCGCTCGTTCTGGCGACATTGCGCAAGCGTATGATCGCGCTGGCCGGGGAAGTTGGTGACGGCATGGTCTTCGCCAACGGTGCCCGTTCGCATATGCGGGAATCGCTGTCTGCCGTGCCGCAGTCGCGGCGCGATGACCGGAAGTTCTTTATCGGAAATATGATTCCCGTCTGCATCAGTGATGATCTTGAAGCCGCACGGGCGGTGCACCGGCGCAATCTGACCCATTATGCGAAGCTGCCCAATTACCGGAATTATTGGCGGGAAGCGGGTTACGAGGAAGAAATGGCGGCGATTGAAGCCGTTATTGCATCCGGCAATGAAGAACGCATTCCCGCGCTACTGACGAACCGGTGGCTGGATGACACGACGCTGTCCGGACCGCCATCCCGGGTCAGGGAAGGGCTGGATGCCTGGTATGATGCGGGGATTAAAACGCCAATTCTTGTACCGTCATCGGCTGCCGGCAACCAGATGAAAGCCTTTCAGGAAGTGTTCTCCACGTTCGGCAATTGACGTGTCGTTTCGGTAGGCCCGGGGCAACTTGAATGACGACGGCAAGGCTGCCCGGATGTGCCGAAGGCACTCCGGACAACCTTGTTTCGCGCTATTTCTGCGACTCGCGGAAATTTATCATTTTGATGACGTCCTGCGGGTCCATCCGGCCAATCGGTCCCGAACTGTATGTGGACGACACCACGGTACCATCCTGGGCAAGAATGAATTCGGTGGCGTGGAAAATGCCCCGCCGTTCTTCCCACCATGCACCGATACTGTCCGCGTCGTCCCGGGTCAGGCCAAATCCAACCGGATAGGACAGGGGTTCCGCTATCTCAGTTGCCTTATCTTCGGCGTCGACGCTGGCAGCATAAACGCTGGCGCCGATCTCTCGCAAAGCATCACTTTCCTTTTCAAAGGCGGCTAACTGCCGCCGGCAGTAAGGTCACCAATGGCCCCGATAAAACAGGACGATATTGTATTTGGTATCGAATGCTTCCGGGATCTTCAGCGTGCCACCGCCAACAAGATTCCATGACATGCCGGGAAACGTATTTCCCGTTTCGAGTTTCTGCCCCATATTTAGACTCCTGAAGTTGTGCAGAGCGTAAAACGAACGCAGACCAGTTGAACAGAGTCGCCACAATCTGACAATGCCGCGGGGCTATTGCGTTCTTGCCCGGAACAACCGGTTTCTAGGAGTTCAGCGCTTCGTGGACTTTTTGTGCGAGTATGGCGCGCCGGAACGGTTTTTGTAGCAGACCAATGTCTTGCACGGTGCTATCCGGAAAGGTGGAATGTTCGGAATAGCCGGACATAAACAGCACATTGATATCGGCTTGATGCTTGGTCATCTCGCGGGCGAGTGCCGTTCCATCCATGCCGCCAGGCAACACAACATCGGTCAGTAGCAGATCAATTCTTCCCGTAATCGTCTTCTGTTGCAGTGCGTCACGGGCATTTTCAGCGGCGAATATCGTGTACCCAAGACCTTCCAGCTGCGCGACAGCCAGCATTCGCAGGTCAGGGTCGTCTTCCACGACAAGTATTTTCTCGCCCTGACCAACAGGGATTTCCTGTGCCAGGCTGGGGGCGATAGCCGTCTCAAACGCAGATGATCTCGGCAGGTACAAGCTTACTGTTGTGCCCTGGTCAACTTTGCTTTTCAGGGAGACATGCCCTTTGGATTGCTTGGCAAACCCAAACACCATGCTGAGACCGAGACCCGAACCCTGACCGACTTTCTTGGTCGTGAAAAAGGGTTCGAATGCGTGGTCGATAACGTCGTGTGACATGCCGGTGCCCGTATCGGTGACAGACAACTCGACATATTCTCCGGGCTCCAGCTCCTGCTCTGCGGCGGTGAATGTTTTGTCGAGAACGATGTTTGCCGTCGAAAGGGTCAATCGACCGCCGTTCGGCATTGAGTCTCTGGCATTGATGGCGAGGTTCAATATGGCGGCTTCAACCTGTGACGGGTCGGCATTGCATTGCCATAGATTGGGGGCCTTCACCAGGCTGGTCTCGACCGTTTCGCCAAGGGTGCGGATTAACATCTCGTGCATCTGGGAGATCTGTATGTTCAGGTCGATACTTTTCGGCGCCAGCGGCTGACGGCGCGAGAACGCGAGAAGCTGTCGGGTCAGTTCGCCGCCATGCAGCGCAGCCTTCGTTGCCACTTTCACCATTTCGTGCAGTTCGTGCTGATCGCGCAGTTGTTCTTCCAGAAAATCCAGATTGCCGATAACCACGCCCAGAAGATTGTTGAAGTCATGGGCGACACCGCCGGTCAATTGACCGACCACTTCCATCTTCTGGGACTGGCGGAGTTGTTCTTCGACCTTTCGCTGTTCGGAAATGTCGACGGAGACGGTGCCGATACTGATGATTTCATCATGCTCATCGAAGACAGGGAACTTGGTAATGCTCATCCTGGTCCGCTCTTCGACGCCGATCATCATCCGGTCCTGAGTGATGGCTTTTCTGGTCTCCATGACGCGCCGAATATGCTCGTCGATTATTTGCAGGTCTTCGGGGTTTTTGTGCACATCGGCGTCTGTCAGTCCGACGATGTCATCCTTGTCGAGTCCGATGATCTGGTTGAAACGCTCATTTGTTAACTGGAAGGTGGAGTCGCTGACCCGCAGCAGGGTGAGAAAGGCCGGTATATGTTCGACGATGGCGTTTAGAAGCGCTTCACGTTCCCGGATTGCGGCCTGTGCTCGTGACAGATCTGTTACATCCTGTGCGACGACAAGAACGCTGGATGAATCGTCTTCAGATCCAGCCATCGGGACAATGTTCAACAGGGCTTCGCTATCGGTCCAGTGTACTGGCTGTATTGTCGCATTTACGAGTGGAACGCGGGACTGCATAACCTCCATGGCGAGGGACCGGAAATTCGCGCCGTCCTTGGGGCCGAACAGCTCTTCGTCGAGCTTTCCTTTGAAATCCACCGTAGCCCGGCCCATCTTATCGGCACCGTATTTGTTGATGAAAATGTAGCGTCCATCGCTGTTCAGCAGGGAGACATGGACCGGCAGGTTGTCCAGAATACTACTTAACAAAGTCGACTGTGCGGAAAGCTTTTTTTCCAGCCTGACCTGTCTGGTTACATCGGTTCCCGTGCCCCGGTATCCGGTAAAATTACCCTGGATGTCGAAAACAGGGCGCCCATTTATTGAGAGGTAATAGTCCGAGCCATCAAGGGTATAGGTGTATTGGAAATTCCGGAACGGACGGTGGGCGTTCATGTCCTCCCAGTTCTGCCGCGATTGTTCGTCATTGAGGTTCACGTTCGCTATTTCCTGGCGAGTCTTGCCCAGATGGTCATGGCGCTCCGCTTCCGGAATCATACTCTGCGGGTCGAAGAACGACTTGAACCGATGATTTGTGTCTGTTTCCCAGAACCAGTCCGACGCTGATTTTGCAAAATCCTGAAAGCGGGCTTCGCTTTCCCGCAGTGATTCCTCGATGCGCTGTCTTTCGATATTTTCCTGCTGTAGCGCCGCATTGGAGGCATCGAGTTTGCTGGTCCGTTCGATGACTCGTTGTTCCAGCTTTTCGTTGGCTTCCCGCAGCAGTTGTTCGGTGCGCCTGCGTTCGGTTGTATCAACGGTATGCGCGACGAAATATTGCGGTGCGCCATTCTCATCGCGGACAAGCGATCCCGTGACTTCCCCCCAGACAATTTCACCATCCATCCGGCGGTAGCTGCGTTCGTTGTTGTAGGTCGTTCTAATTCCCTGGATGACCTCCTGACGAAGCTTATTGTCTGTCCGGTAGTCTTCAGGGTTGGTGATTGCCGTATTCATGGATGTATCAAGCAGCGCTTCGACCGAGGAGCCAAGGAATTCGGCCAAAGCATGATTCAGCTTCAGGCGCTTTCCTTCAGGTGATAACAGCGCGATGCCGTTCGGGGCGAACTCGAATGCATGGCGGAACCGTCGTTCACTTTCCGCCAGGGCTTTTTCCGCGCGTTCCCGTTCGGCGATTTCATGATGGATTTCCTGAGTACGGGCTTCGACATGCTCTTCCAGAGTGGCCCGAATTTTCAGTAATTCCGCTTCTGATCGTTGGAGGGCGAGTTCCGCTGTTTTTTCAGCCGTGATATCGCGCCCGATGCCGCGATAGCCTTTGAATTGACCGGTTTCGTCAAAAAATGGCTGACCGCTTACGGACAGCCATTTGGATTCCAGATCATCGGCAACCCGGAAATAGCTGAAGTTCAGAAACGGTTCCCTGTTGCGCAGATGAAGCAGGTGTTCTGCCCAAACGGACCTGTCATAATCATCGCCTAACATGTCTTCCCGCGTTTTCCCGTAATACCAATCCGGCGGTGTACCAAGAACCTGTTCAATATTCGGCGAACAATAAACAAACCGGAGATTCTCGTCGGTCTCCCAAAGCCATTCTGAAGAGGACTTTGCGAAATAGCGCAACTTGTCGTCACTATTGGCTTCGACGTCTCCGGCGTTTTTCAGATCGGTGATATCGGTACTGGTGCACACAAGACCGCCGCCCGGCGTTTCTTGCTCCATAACGCGGATGACACGACCGTCGAGCAGCGTGACATCCTTGATCTTTTCGATGCTGGCCAGCG
Organism: uncultured Alphaproteobacteria bacterium; assembly: GCA_943788635.1. GTDB lineage: Bacteria > Pseudomonadota > Alphaproteobacteria > UBA8366 > MarineAlpha4-Bin1. The sequence continues at coordinate 133,313 of CALSRA010000028.1, forward strand.
ATGCCAGGCGCGCTTCCAGCCAGCGGCCGGAATCTGCAAAGTTTCCGGCATAAGCCTTGATGATGTTACGGCGGCTAAATCCGGGCCTGAAGTAGGGCGCGCATTCTGTGAACATTTCCCGATGCGCCGGGCTGCAGGCAACAAATCCGCCATCGCCGTCATACTCGACCACGGCGCCTGGAAAATGTGCATACGGGTTTGTCGGAATGTCGTCCCCGCCATGCCCTGGGTCGCCAGGAACGAATCGGAGCGAAGTATCAGAGGTACCATCGTTAGTCATAGTCGCCGCACTTTAGAAATATATGCTTCATGATTGTTTAACGTGCCCCAGTTTATACCCTCGCGGAGGGCTTGCAGCGATAATGTGATGGCATTGCATCGGTTGATTTTAGTCTTGCTCCGCACTTGTCCCGCCGTATCCTGACCGGGATGCGCGACTATTCAAATATTTGCACGAGTTTGGGGCGACGTTTGTCCGGACGGTTTTGTCGTCCCGGGCATCGACGCTGCGCGACTATGGCGCTTGTTCTGCTGGTTGTGAGCACGATTGCCGGGACGGATGCCTTTACCCAAACGCCCGAAATGACACGCAGTTACCAGCGCGGGTCATCGTTGTACGAAGCCGGGCTGTATGAGGCGGCCGCCCCCTACTTTGTGTGGGCGCTGGCTTTGAGTGAGCAGGAATTCGGCGCGAACAGTGCGCGAACCGGGTTTATCCTCAAGAATCTGGCGACGGTCTACAGTCGGCTCGGGCAGTATTCTGCCGCAGAACCGCTGTATTTACGCGCCTTGGAGATCTTTGAACGGACGTTCGGACCGGAAAACGGTCTGGTTGCCGAAGTCGTAAACGATCTCAGTATCGTTTATGTCGAACAGGAGAAGTTCATTCAGGCAGAGCCGTTGCTCGAACGGGTACTGGGCAGTCTGGAGCAGGCGTTTGGCGCGGATGATCCCAGAGTTGCCGTCGCCGCCTATAATTACGGGTTTGCCAGCGAATTTCTGGGCGATTCCCAAAAGGCCCGTGACCTTTATGTCCGGGCCCTGACGGTTTGGCAGTCGCAGAAGGTATTGGATAGCGACCGCATCGCGGCTGCAAGAGCCCGTCTGGCGGGGCTTGGCCGATCGCAGGAACGGCGCGCGCCTTCGCTGGCGCCGTATTTGCCGCGCCTGATGCCAGGGCAAACACCGCGCAAAGAGCCGCGTGTGGCAGCTGCCAAAGGGGCCAGGACGAAACCGTTGTTGCAGCCGGCAAACGATACACCAGCACCCAATGCCGGGAAGGGGTGGCGGGTTCAGATAGCGGCACTCAAAACCCGGGAATCGGCAGAACGGGAGAGCGCGCGTCTAAGCCAGGTTCACGCAGGTTTTCTGCCGGCATTGTCGATTGTAGAGGCAATATTGCCCAAGGGGACCTTCTATCGCGTCGGCACTTTCCCCTTGCCGGACCGGGATGCCGCCACAACATTGTGCGAAGCGCTGAAAGCGCGTCAGCAAGATTGCATTGTGGTCCGCAGATGAGTTTTCGCACGCCAAATGGCGTTAATAGCGGGAACTGGTGGGTAGATGACCCCGCTGAAAACCCGGAGGTCGAAATTTACCTCGGCGAGTCGCACGGGCAGATGCGGACGGCGTTACGTTCGGCATTGCGCGACCTGAAACTCAATGTTCACGAAGATTATGATGAATGCGAACCGTTGCGCCAGGCACTGCGCGAAGGTCAGGCAGACATGGTTATCGTTGATGCAGACCTTGCCGGGGGCGATGCGTGCAGCCTGATTCATGCGATCCGCCACGACAGATTGGGGCCGAATCCCTTTGTGCCGGTTATCGTGACAACCTGGCAAAACGATTCCAGCCGTGTTCGGGAACTGATTGACAGTGGTGCCGATGGTTTGCTGGTCAAACCAACCTCCATCAGGGCTATTCAGGGCCACATTGATTCCATCATCTACCGCCGCAAGCCGTTCATTGTGACCAGCAGCTATATCGGTCCGGACAGGCGAACGGACCGGGCGGACAAAAGTACGCTCCCCCTGATCGACGTGCCCAATACGCTGTTATCCAAGATAAAGGGCGAAAGGATCGACCCTGTCGCCCTGAAGCGGGAAATCGCCAGGGTTCTGCAATCGATAAACGGCGAGCGCCTGCGGCGGAATGCCTTCGAGCTGTCGTTTTTGATTGAACTGATCCTGGATGATTACGGCGGCGGCGACCCGGTTCCCCGGACCGGACGAATGGTCAACCGTTTGCTTGAAATCGTCGAAGATACCGGCGCGCGCCTGCACGGTACGCCGTATGAACACAGTACGGGCATATGCCATTCATTGTTACGGGTTGTTCAATCCGTTGCAGAGGATTACCGGAAACCGATTGCCAAGGATATCGCGCTGTTGAAGCCGCTTTCCGATGCGGTTCTGTTGAGTTTCAACCCGGAACGATCTGCGTCCGATATGGCGCTGGAAATTTCGGCTTCGATCGATCAATTCAAGGGGCGCCAGGACGGTTCGGATAATTCCACCTGACGACTGAGCCTTTTGGGGCCTGTTATCGGTCTGCGGAAAATTGATTCCGCCACCGCGCGAAAATTCACATTTCGCCTTTATATAAAATTCATTCTGTTTTCATCCAAATGGGTGATCCCGGAACGTCGGTTCCGCAATACCTTCTCGCCATTACCTACCCCTGGTCGGCGCGACAAGCCCCTCGCGCGGACCTCTTTGGCCCCGCAGGATACTGGCGTCTCCCATGCCTTTTCCTCGCGGGGGCTCTTTTTTTTTAGTTGTGAGGAAGATCTGTAG
>CALSRA010000029.1 GCA_943788635.1 uncultured Alphaproteobacteria bacterium
TCCCGCTGTCGCTCTTTTTGCGCGTCGGCAGCGACATTTCCTATTTCGCCCAGTCCTTCCTGCTGGAAGGAACCCTGATTTTCGCGGTGATTGCCGCGGGTGTTTTCTGGTTTGCCGACATGTACCGCGGCATCTGGCGCTACGCCTCGCTGAATGACCTGCTGGCCATTATCAAGGCCGTATCCCTGATTGTACTGATATTCCTGCCGCTGCTGTTCCTGATCACGCGGTTGCAGGATCTGCCCCGGTCCCTGTTGCTGATAAACTGGCTCGTCCTTCTGGTCCTGCTTGGCGGTCCACGCTTCCTGTATCGCCTTTTCAAGGACCGCCGCCTCGAACATGTGCTGGAAACCGGCAACGCGAATCGCGTGCCCGTCCTTCTGATTGGCGCCGGGGATGCGGCGGAATCGTTTATCCGCGAACAGGCCCGCGACCGCGATGCGCCATACCGGGTCGTCGGCGTCATCGATGAAACCGGCGGACGCGTCGGGCGCTGAAATTCACGGTGTTCCGGTGCTGGGACGGATCGAGGAAGCAGAGAATATCGTCACAAAGCAGCTCGCATCTAAACCCCGTCGGCTGGTGATGACCCGGGACAAGCTGGACGGCAGCGATGTCCGCATGCTGCTGGAACTTGCCGACAGGCATGGCATGACACTGGCGCGCCTGCCCCGGCTGACCGAACTGAAGGAAGGGGTTGGTGACCGCCTGACGACCCCGCCCCATCGCGGTTGAAGACCTGCTGGGTCGCCCCCGCACCGTGCTGGACCGCAAGGCCATGCGGGCGCTGGTGACCGGTCGCCGGGTGCTCGTAACAGGTGCCGGCGGCACCATCGGTTCGGAACTAGCCCGACAAATCGCGGATATCGGTCCTGCCTCACTGGCGCTGTTCGACAGCTCGGAATACCAGCTCTATGAAATCGACATGGCGCTGGCCAATGCCCATCCCGAACTGGATCGCCGGCCCATTCTGGGTGATGTGCGGGACCGGGGCCGGGTGGAAGACGTGATCGCCCACGAGAAACCGGAACTGGTGTTCCATGCCGCCGCGCTGAAACACGTGCCGATGGTCGAACGTAATCCCAATGAAGGCGTGTTGACCAATGTGATCGGCACCAGAAACGTCGCCGATGCCTGTCGCGCCGCGGGGGTCCGGCTGATGGTGCAGATTTCAACCGACAAGGCAGTCAATCCGGCAAATGTCATGGGGGCAACGAAGCGCCTGGCGGAAGGGTACTGCCAGGCGCTCGACAAGGCCGGCCGCGCCAAAGGCGAAACCCGGTTCGTCGTCGTTCGTTTCGGCAATGTCCTGGGGTCAACGGGGTCCGTCGTACCGCTGTTCCAACGGCAACTCGCGGCAGGTGGCCCGCTGACCGTGACCGACCCGAACATGACCCGTTATTTCATGACCGTACGCGAAGCCGTTGAGCTTGTCTTGCAGGCCTCGGCGCTGGGCGACACAGATAACGAAACCGAAGGACGGATTTTCGTGCTCGACATGGGCGAACCGGTCAAGATCCTCGACCTTGCGCATCAGATCATCCGCCTCGCCGGAATGCAGCCGGACAAGGACATTGCGATAGAAATCATCGGCCCCCGACCGGGCGAGAAAACCCATGAGGTTCTGTTGCATGATGCAGAAAAAGCTGTCCCAACAGCCTGCGAGGGCCTGACCCTGGCGGCACCGCGGACAATGGACCTGGCGCTGATGAGCCGCACGATTGACGAACTGGAGCAATCGGCCCGCGCCCGAAACACAAATCGCACACTCACATCACTGCACGCCATGGTTCCCGAATTCACGAATGGATCCGATGACCGCAAGGCGGCGGCACAATAATTACAGATAATGGAGAGACCCCCGATGATTGAGGGAAAGATTACACGCGCCCTGATTTCAGTATCCGACAAAACCGGACTGGAGGAATTCGGCGCCTTCCTGGCGAGCCAGGGCGTCCGGCTGCTGTCCACCGGCGGTTCGGCGAAGGCGCTGCGCGATGCCGGGCTGGCCGTGACCGACGTCGCGGACCATACCGATTTTCCCGAAATGCTGGATGGACGGGTCAAGACGCTCCACCCGAAGATTCATGGCGGCATTCTAGGGCGCCGTGACCTGGACGCGCACCGGGTCGCCATGGAAGCACACGATATCGCACCGATCGATCTCGTGGTCGTGAATCTGTATCCATTCGAACAGACTGTCGCCCGTGGTGGCGATTTCGATGAATGCGTCGAGAATATCGATATCGGCGGCCCCGCGCTTATCCGGGCCGCGGCCAAGAACCATGAATTCGTGACCATCATTACGGACCCGGCGGATTACGAAGCCGTCATGGCGGATATGAAAACCAGCGGCGGCAAGGTCGGTGCAGAACTGCGCCGCAGGCTGGCAGCGGTCGCCTATGCCCGGACAGCGGCCTATGACACCCATATTGCGGCCTGGTTCGAGGCGCAGGCAGACAATCCGTTCCCGGCGCGATTATCCGTCACCGGCATGCGAAAACAGACCCTGCGATACGGCGAGAACCCGCACCAGCAGGCGGCGCTCTATCTGGGCGGCGACAAACGCCCTGGCGTGGCCGTCGCCGAACAGATCCAGGGCAAGGAACTGAGCTACAACAATCTCAATGATACGGATGCCGCATTCGAACTGGTCGCGGAATTCGACGACCCGGCGGTCGCGATTATCAAACACGCCAACCCCTGCGGCGTCGCCACCGGTGAAACGGCTATCGAGGCCTATCGCCGCGCACAGGCATGCGACCCGGTCAGCGCTTTCGGCGGAATCGTCGCGCTGAACCGTCCGCTGGATGCGGAGACCGCCAAGGCGATTACCGAAATATTTGTTGAAGTCGTGATCGCACCGGACGCTGATTCGGGTGCTCGCGCGGTATTCGCCGGGAAAAAGAACCTGCGGCTGTTGCTGACCGGCGAGATGCCTGACCCGGCGGCGGGCGGCATGACCATGAAGACCATCGCGGGCGGGTTCCTGTTACAGAACCGCGATAACGGTCGCATCACACAAAGTGACCTGCGAACCGTGACCAAGCGCGCACCGACGGACCAGGAACTCGCGGATATGCTGTTCGCCTTCAAGGTTTGCAAGCATACAAAATCAAACGCGATCATCTATGTCCGTGAAGGCGTCACCGTCGGGATCGGCGCCGGACAGATGAGCCGGGTCGATTCGTCAAACGTCGCCGCACGGAAATCATCCGAGCATCTGGGGACCCACGGATCCGTTGTCGCGTCCGATGCGTTCTTTCCTTTTGCCGACGGGCTCGTCGCCGCAATCGAAGCAGGCGCCACGGCGGTTATACAGCCGGGTGGCTCCGTCCGGGACGAGGAAGTCATTGCCGCCGCAGACGAAGCCGGGATCGCCATGGTCTTCACCGGTATGCGGCATTTCAGACATTAGGGCGTCCGCCGACAAAGAAAATGAGGATGACCGCCACGCCGGCACGCTGGGTATCATAGGCCTCAAAATTATCGTGCCGGTCCATCCAACACCATTTTCACCGTTGGCCACCAGGGCAAGCGCCGCTAGCATGACCGGAACCTGATGCTCCCGGAACCATAAAGGACACACGCCATGATCACCACGACAACCGATTCCATCGAAGGCCGCAAGATCGTCGAATACCACGGCATCTGCACAGGTGAGGCAATTCTGGGCGCGAACGTCATCCGCGATATGTTCGCCGGTGTCCGCGACTTTGTCGGCGGCCGTTCCGGTTCCTACGAGAAAGTCATTCGCGCCGGCAAGGATGCCGCGATCGAGGACATGCAGGCCCAGGCCGAAGAACTGGGCGGCAATGCCGTCGTCGGCGTCGACCTTGACTATGAAGTCGTCGGTGAAAAAGGCTCCATGATGATGGTCGTCGCCAGCGGCACCGCCGTCCGCATCGAATAGGCGCCCGTCAGCCGGACACCAGGCTGCGCAATTCACGGTTGGCCACGGCCAGCATGGCCAGGTCAACCTGACCAACCGCATCCAGGTCCGCCAGCAACCGCTCCACGCGGGCGCCGGGTTCCTTGCCGGCTTCCGCCCAGGCGTCGATGGCACCGTCATCCGCACCGTTGCGTGCCAGGACCTGCACGGTCAGGGCGCTCTGCGTGCTCCACAGGTCATCGATGATCGCCTCGACCGCCAGCTTGTGCCAGGAACTATCGGGCGTCAGCCGGTTTGCGCCGCGGCGCAACCAGTCGAGCCGGAACCGGTGCCCCAGGGCGAAATACACCCTGGCGGTATCCTCCGGCGGCAATTTTGCCGCTGCGGCAATACGGATGACATCACACGAGGTGGACAGCATTTTCAGCGCGCCCACCCGTTTCGCCAGCGTTTCGGGAACCCCCGGACTGACAAAGCGCTGCGTGCGTTCCGCAACATCATCGACCTGTCCGGCTTGCAGGATGTCATCCATCCGCGCGCCCAGTGCCGCAACCCCCGGCCCGAATTCTTCCAGCAACGGGGTGATTTCAAGTGGACGCGCCGAATTGCGCAGGAACCATTGCGTGTTTCGGTCAACCGTGCGGTCGATCTCCCGCAACATCGCGGTCTGCGCCTCGCTGGAGACCTTGTTGTCCAGGGCTTCGATCTCGGACCACAGGGGCCGCAGGCCGAACACTTCGCGCACCACCGTATAGGCCCGCGCAATCGCCGCAGAATCGGCACCGGTCCGTTCCCGCATTTCACTGATGAAGGACGGTCCCGTCCGGTTAATCATCGAATTGGTCACAGCCGTCGCGATGATTTCCCGCCGCAGCGTATGGCGCCGAATGACTTCCCGGTACCCTTCCCGCAGCGGCTGCGGGAAGTAGCGCTGCAGGTCCTTGACCAGCAAGGGGTCGTCCGGCAGGTCGGAATGCAGCAGTTCCTCATAGGTCGCATTCTTCGCATAGGCCAGCAGCACCGAAATTTCGGGCCGGGTCAGGCCCTGCTGGGTCGCCTGCAGCGTATCGATAGCTTCATCATCCGGCAGATATTCGATGGAACGATCTAGCATTTCCGCCCGTTCCAACGAGCGCATGAGCCGCTGATGCCGATCCAGCAGCTGGTGCGCCTGACTTTCGATGACCGTGATCGCCTGTGTCTGCGCGTAGTTGTCCATGAGGCACAGATCGCCGACCTCGTCGGTCATGGAAGCAAGCTGTTCGTTCCGCTGCTTTACCGTCATATCGCCCCGGACAACCATGTCATCCAGCAGGATCTTGATATTCACTTCATGATCGGAACAGTCCACACCGGCCGAATTGTCGACTGCGTCGGTGTTGACCCGTCCGCCATTCCGGGCGAATTCGATCCGGCCCCGCTGGGTCACGCCAAGGTTTGCGCCTTCACCCAGCACCTTGCAGCGCAAGGACCGGCCATCAACCCGAATACCGTCATTGGCCCGGTCGCCCGCATCGCTTTGGGTTTCGCCAGAGGCCTTGATATAGGTTCCAATACCGCCAAACCACAGCAGGTCGACGTCGGCCTTCAACATCGCGGACAGCAGGGTATTCGGGGCAACTGTCGCCGCCTCGATACCGAATAGCCGGCGAATTTCCGGAGTCAGGGAAATTGTCTTGGCGTTGCGGTCGAAGATCCCGCCGCCTTTCGAAATCAGGCCGGTGTCAAAATCGGACCAGCTGCTGCGCGGCAGATCAAACAGCCGCCGGCGTTCGGCATATGTCGTCGCGGGATCTGGGTCAGGATCGATAAAGATGTGCATATGGTTGAACGCACCAACCAGTTTGATCTGCTCTGACAGCAGCATGCCGTTGCCGAATACGTCGCCCGACATATCACCACAGCCGACCACCGTGAACGGCTCGGTCTGCGTGTTCCGGCCCATTTCGCGGAAATGGCGCTTGACCGATTCCCACGCCCCCCGAGCGGTAATACCCATCTTCTTGTGGTCGTAACCGACCGATCCACCAGAAGCAAAGGCATCGCCCAGCCAGAAGCCATAGGAAATCGCCACTTCATTGGCGATATCAGAAAACGTCGCCGTGCCCTTATCCGCTGCGACAACCAGATAGGGATCATCGTCATCATGCCGGACAAGCTGCTTCGGCGGCACGACCTTGCCTTCGACAAGATTGTCGGTGATATCCAGCATCGCCGCCATGAACAACCGGTAACAGGCAATGCCTTCCGCCAGAAATGCTTCGCGATCCGACGGCAACGGCGCCTGTTTCAGAACGAACCCGCCCTTCGACCCAACGGGGACGATGACCGCATTCTTGACCTGCTGCGCCTTTACCAGACCAAGGATTTCAGTCCGGAAATCCTCGCGCCTGTCAGACCACCGCAAGCCACCGCGCGCAACCAGCCCGAAGCGCAGATGCACCGCTTCAAAGCGCGGGCTGTAGACAGAAATTTCCCGCAGCGGTTTTGGCTTCGGTAACTCGACAAGGTTCTTGCTGTCGAATTTCAGGACCAGATACGATTTCGGATTGCCATCGGCATCGGTTTGGAAATAGCTCGTCCGTAGCGTCGACTGGATCAGGTTCTGATACAGGCGCAAAATGCGGTCTTCATCCAGATTGGATACACGGTCAAGTTCCTGGTTCAGGGCTGTCAGAAGCCGTTCTTCCAGCCCGGCGCGGTCTCCATCGAAACCGGGATCGAACCGTAACCGGAAAAGCTGCACCAGCAGCCGAACGACATCGGGGTGCATTGCCAGAGTCGTTTCAATATAGGCCTGACTGAACGGAATGCCGGTCTGATGCAGGTATTTGAAGTAGGCACGAAGCAACACGACCTCGCGCCAGTCCAGCCGGGCAAGCAGGACGAGCCGGTTGAATCCGTCATCCTCCATCTCGCCGTCCCAGATACGCGCAAAACTGTCGTGGAACACCTCACGGATCGCGTTGACGTCAACTGCGATACCGTTGGTTACCAGTCCGAAGTCATGCATATAGATGGGATTTTGAACGCCATCGGGACACACGACCGTCGGCGTTTCGTCGACAACCTTCAGGCCCATGTTTTCCAGACGGGGCAGTATATCCGACAGGGCAATCGGGTCGCCGGCATTGTAAATCTTGAAGGACAGCGAATTGTCTTCCGCTTCGATCGGCCGATCCAGGTTCATGCCCAACCTGCCGGATGCGATGGCCGTTTCGATCTGGTCGATATCGTGAACCGCGGTCTTGCCACTGTTGCTTTCGCGATAACCGACCGGAAAGGCCGACCCGTATTTCCGGTTCAACTCGCTGCCGATCGCCTCGCCACGGTGGTCCACGAGCGCCTGTTTCAGATGATCTTCCCAACTGCGTGCCGCACTCACCAGCCGTGCTTCAATCTCGGCCCGGTCAAATTCAGGGACGGCGCCCGGCGTGGTTTTGACAACGAAGAGCAACCGTCCCAGCGGTTCATCCGTCAAATGCGTATTGAAGGCGCGCACGGTTCCATTGAAAATGCCGGACAGGATCGATTCGAAGGTCAACCGCAGCGTCGTGTTCATCCGGTCGCGCGGCAGATAGACCATCGCCGAAATATAACGTTCAAACGGGTCGCGGCGCAGGAACAGGGCAATCCGCTGTCGTTCCTGCAGTTGCACCACGGTGTGCGCAACCGTCGACAATTCCGCAACCGAGCTCTGAAACAACTCGTCGCGGGGATATTCTTCAAGTACGTGGATCAGCGCCTTGCCGTCATGTCCCCCTGAATCGAAACCCGACCCTTCGACCACCGCGGTGATCTTGTCGCGCAACAACGGGATTTCGGCTGGCGACTGACTGTAGGCGACGGACGTGAGCAACCCTGTGAACAGGTGCTCGCCCGTGACATCGCCATTGTCGTCGAAAATCTTTATCGCAACCGTATCCATGAATGCGCTGCGATGCACACTGGACCGTTCCGTCGTCTTGGAAATGACAAGCAGTTCCGGCCGGCGCACGAATGCCTGTACCGCCTTCGATTGCGCCCCCAGATTGCGCAGCCCCTCGAAGACCTCGACGTCCGGATCACGCAATACCCCGAGGCCCGAACCGGATACCACCGTCATCCGGGCGCGTTTACCGGTACCGGTAAAGTCCAGCTTCCGATAACCGAGGAAGGTATAGTTGTCGTCGTACATCCATTCCAGAAACGCAACGGATTCAGCGATTTCCTTGCGGTCCAGCTTGGGCGGATTGGCTTTCAGGTTCTCCAGCTCGTCCTGGATTTTCTGACGCATCGGCTGCCAGTCCTCAACCGCCGCCCGCACGTTGCTCAGCACCGTGCGCAAACCGCTCTCGAGGGATTTCAGCGCGGCCGGCGTCGACTGGGCATCGACCTGCAGATGCATGAAGGATTCTTGTGTATCCGCCGATTCAGCATCCTTACCTGTCAGGTTTGCGCTGATATTGCCGGCCTTGTCCCGTTTGATCGCCAATACGGGATGGATAACCTGGTGAAGCGTGGTGCCAGTCTGGTTCAGGAAAGCCGTTACCGAATCGACAAGGAACGGCATGTCGTCATTGAGGATTTCAATCACCGTATGCGTCGAATGCCAGCCGTTCTGATCAAAACGCGGATTATAAACCCGGAACTTGGCCTCGCCGGGTTTGCGCGCCGCTGCCAATCCCCATAGCGAAAGCGCGGCACCATAAAGGTCTTCGCATTCCTCGTTCGCAAGGTCGCGCGCCGAAACGTTTTCGTAGAAACGTCTTACAAACGCTTCCGCCGCCGTCGCTTTTTTACCCGTAAGCTTGCTGCGTACGGTTTCGACAACGCGCTCGATTGCCTCGTCCCTAACGCTATCCATCGCAAACGCCATGCTCTTCCTCCCAAGATAGAAGCGTGAACGTGTACGTTAACCTTATTTTCTTAAGTATTCATGAATTTAAACCGATTCGGGAAAATCTTCTGCCCTGCACCGGTATTAAGGGACGCACCGCCCCTGGATGACGATTCGCGGGTCCTAAATCGACCAGGTATCGTCTGTCGCTTCCGCGTCGGCTTCAGCCGCCTGTTCAGTCGGCGCTTCGGGCGCGCCATCGTCCGACGCCACTGTCGCGCGCATCAACCCGACAATCCGCCGTTCCATCTGCTGGACCGTAAAGGGTTTCGCCAGATAACCATCGACATTCAGCTTCGCCGCCGCCGCGATGGACTCCTTTGTGACGTTCGCCGACAACATCAGAAAAGGCAATCGGCCGAAATTGCGCCGAACAAGTTTCAACGCTTCCAGCCCGTCAAGGCGGGGCAAATTCATATCGTAAATGACTGCGCTAATCCGCATGCCGGGCGTATTCAACGCCTCGATGGCCGCGCGCCCGTCCGTGGCACGGTAAATGGTCTTCGCACCCATATCCCGGAGATAGGATTCAAGCAGCGAAATCATCTGCGGCGCATCCGCCACCAGCAAATGCTGCTTCGCCAGTTTCGATTTCAATGCAGTCGATAGCATTTTCAGCTCCCCGCCCAACACCACTAACCTGATACCGCGCGCGGCTCAGGTCAACACCCCTGTCGGGCTCTTATCGACATACATAAAACGAAAATCCACGCACATCGGATACGTCAGGACAATGACCTTGCGCCAAAACCCCGTATTGGCCGGTGGCCGAATTACACTATGGATGCATCCCGCCGGCCGTCCATCGCCAATGCGAAGAACGGGTCCGGCGAAACACTATGTCAAAATGCGTGGCGGGTTCTTAACCCTGACGCCAGGCTGCAGTCGCCTTGCATTTCTTGCAGACCCGCTCGCCAGCCCATTCACTGGGGAAATCCTGACTGCAGAACAGACATTTACGAGTCTTCTGCGCCGGAATCTGTTCTTCTTCGTCTTTGGTCGGAAATGCTACGTCGCTCATATTCTTTTTCATGGGAAACTTCGTCGCGTCACGAAGCGACATTATTTCCCAGCTCCCTGCCTGTGCTAAAGGTTGCTCCTCCCGACCCGATTTCAGCCTGTTCGCCGAATCAGGTGATAACCAAATGCTGTCTCCACGACATCACTGTCGGCGCCGACATCCAGACCAAACGCCGCAGCGTCAAATTCCGGAACCATGGCACCCCGTGGAAACGTACCGAGGTCTCCCCCCTCCCTGCCAGAAGGACAATCGGAGTGCTCGGTCGCCAATGCTGCAAAATCGCCACCGTCGACGAGCTTGCTCTTGATATCGCCAATTTGTGTCAACGCGTCATCTTTCGACCGCGTCGCCGTCGATCGTTCCGATCCCTCATACATCAAGAGAATATGAGAAACACTTACCTGGTCCGCCATTCTGTCCTCCCAGATCGATTTTAACCCGGTAGCACGATATGTCGCACCCGGTTCGAAACGTCAGCATTCGTGACTCTGTTTTTAAGCAATCTGTAACAAAATTGCCAGCCTTTTGTGCATAGAATCTTCACTGATTCTAATTTTTCCTTTTATTTTCAATAATTTAAATTATTTCGCCGAATATGCCGCACTGCACAATTTTTGTGCAGCGCGGCATATTGATCCAGGTCAACGTCACCCCACCCAACTGCGCATACAATTCTCCCCAATCACCTTCAGACGCCACAAAACGGGGAAAAATTCATGGTTGAGAACACATCCCGAAGGGTTCCTGTCGATACCAGTGAGGCACACTGGCCGCATCTGTTCGAACCGTTCCGCAACATGGCGGCCAGCGTCGCCAACTACTTTTCGCCCAGCGCCGACGCTGCGAGCGGCATGGAAGATTACGAGATCAACATGGAGTTGCCGGGCGTATCGGCAGACGATATCGATGTATCGCTCAATGACCACGTCCTCACCGTTAAGGGCGAAAAGAAATCGTCCCGGGAAGAAAAGACCAAGACATACTATTTCTCGGAACGCAGCTATGGCGCTTTCCAACGCTCCTTCCGCCTGCCCGGGGACGTGAATACCGACCAGATCGAAGCAGCGTTCGTTGATGGCGTATTGACGTTGAGCCTGCCAAAGACCGGCGGCGCGGCGCAGGCACAGAAAAAAATCCGGGTCCAGACAGGCCTCGACTGATTGCGGCGATAGCCAGCGGGACGGCCTGATGGGCGGCCCCGCTGGTACTTTCTCCTGAATCCCGTAATATGATTCTCGTTAACAATACGGGGTGATCCGTCATGTCATTAGCACCGAGTATCCGCCGGACCGAAGCGACCACACCGGCACGACCGGAAGCCGATTACGGCGCCCGGGCAAAGATCGGCGTCATCGTGCCGTCGGGCAATATCGCAACCGAGCCGCAATTCCGGGCAATGCTGCCGCCGGGAATCGCTCCCTTTTTCACCCGCGCGAGTCTGACCACCACCGATGGTGACGGGTTACAGCAGATGACAAAGCGGCTGGATCACGACGTCCAGTTGCTGGTCGATGCAAACGTTGACATCGTTTTCTTTCACTGCACGGCCATCACCACCTTCGCGCCGGGATCGGATGACGACATCCTGACAACGATCGCCGCCGTGACCGACACGCCGGCCAGCACAACCTCCAAGGGGATCGTCGCGGCACTGGATGCGCTGAAGGCGAAGCGGGTCGTGTTGATCACGCCCTATACCGCCGACATCAACCAGCGCGAGGTCGCGTTCCTGGAACGGCATGGCGCGGAGGTCATCCATGAAACCGGTCTCGGTATTCCCGACAGCCCCGGCATGTTCGCGGTGACGCCCGACGAATGGATCGACATCACATTGCGCAACCGCCGCGACGACGCGGACCTGTATTTCCTGAGCTGCGCCGCCGTGCGCACGGCGGAAGTGATCGACACGCTGGAAGCCGAACTCGGCCGCCCGGTCGTTACCAGCAACCTGCTGGGCGTCTGGCACGCCATGCGGGCAATCGGCATTTCGGATCGTGTCGACGGCTTCGGCACCCTGCTCGCGGATCACTGATACAGGTCAGTCGACCTCAAACCGCTGGATTCCGTCACGGTCGATCTCGATTCCCAGGCCCGGCCCGGTCGGCACCTGCACGACGCCGTTCACATGTTCCAATGGTTGGGTCAGCACCGCCTGCCGGAACGGGTGTTCGCTGCGGTCAAATTCCAACAACGGTTCGGTCGGGTTCCAGCCTGCCGGATTGTGCGGCAGCACGGCAAGCAGCTGCATCGACGCCGCCAACCCGATCCCCGTGCCCCAGACATGCGGGATGTATCGAATACCGTGAGCGACGGCCATATCGGCGATCTTCTTGCATTCCGACAACCCGCCCGCGGCACAGGTATCCGGCTGGATAATATCGATCGAGCGGGTCGCCAGGATGTCCCGGAACCCATACCGGGTGTAATCGCATTCACCGCCGGACAGGGGAATTTTCAGCGCCGCCTTGATCTCCCGATAGCCGGCCAGATCCTCCGGCACCACCGGTTCCTCGAACCATCGGATATCGAGGTCTTCCACCATCCGCCCCATGCGGATCGCATCGATCACGTCATAACCGTGATTGGCATCCATCATCAGCTTGATATCGGGACCAACCGCCTCGCGCACAGCGCGGGCAATGGCAACGTCCCCTTCGACGTCGAAGCCGATTTTCAGCTTCACGCCCCGGAACCCTTCCGCGACATAGCCGAGCGCTTCCTCCACCAGATATTCCAGCGGGTCACCGTCATCGCGACGGTACATACCGGTCGCATAGGCTTCGACCTCGGTCCGCAGCGGCCCGCCCATCAACTGGTGCACCGACGCGTCGAAATGCTTTCCCTTGATATCCCACAACGCGATATCGATGCCGCTGATGGCGCAGATCGGCATGCCCTTCTGCCCCTGGTCGCGGCAGCGGTCATACAGTGTTTGCCAGATCAGATCGGTGGCCAGCGCATCGGCGCCGATCAGCAACTGCCGGAAGGACTGGATGATCGCCGCGATGGGCCGCGACGGCCCGAAACATTCGCCCCAGCCCGTCAGCCCGCTATCGGTCGTGATCTCGACCAGCACCGTCTGCCTGATATCCGCCCGGTTGAAGGACCAGCGAAAAGGTATGGTCAGCGGCGCTTCGAGAACATGGGTCACGACGTCGATAATTTTCATGAATGACTTCCCTCTGAATTGCTCACGCCGACGATGCCCCGACCGGTGACATACGACCGCTCGCATACCAGGCACACGGAACCCTCACATATGCGTGACGACTTTTGAAGTCCGCAACCGGGTTGAACGCTCTAGGGTGGCGCCGTGGTAATCGATTTTTCGAACTAATTACGCCGAAACGGCTTTGAGGGAGGCTATCTTTAATGAAACCTTTTAATACGAAACTCTTGTCCACGACCGTCATACCGGTCGCAGTCCTTGTCGGACTGGGCATTGCTGGCATCGCCGCCGCGCCGGATACGGTTATCGGCAATGCGAAGGCCGCGAGCCAGAACTGTAACCCCTGCGCCGCAAAGGCGAAGAATCCTTGCGCGGCCAAGGCCAGCAACCCCTGTGCGGCGAAGAACCCGTGCGCGGCCAAGGCCTGCAATCCCTGCGCAGCGAAGAACCCGTGCGCGGCCAAGGCCTGCAACCCCTGCGCAGCGAAGAACCCGTGTGCGGCGAAGGCCTGCAACCCCTGTGCAACGAAGAACACCTGTGCGGCCAAGGCTTGCAATCCCTGTGCTGCGAAGAACCCCTGTGCGGCGAAGGCCTGTAATCCTTGTGCAGCGAAGAACCCCTGTGCGGCCAAGGCTTGTAACCCATGTGCGGCGAAGAACCCTTGCGCAGCGAAGGCCTGTAACCCTTGTGCGGCGAAGAACCCGTGCAATCCTTGCGCAGCCAATCCTTGCAGCGCAAATCCCTGTGGTGCAAACCCATGCGGCCCCTGTGGCGCCGGAAGCCAGGCCTATAGCGCGCAATGCGTCGTACCGCGCCTTGCCAGCGCCGCCTGCAATCCCTGTGCGGCAAAGAATCCCTGCACGACATTGCGGGCGGTGTTCTGCGCGACACGCGAACTGGTCACAACCGTCTGCACTCACTGGTCGGTCTTTTGCGCCAGTCGGTCTTTGGGCGGCTGGCGGGATATGATGATGTGAATGATGCAGATCGTTTATCGCTTGATCCGGTGATGCGGCAGGTGGTTGGCGGGCGGGCTGTGGATGCCAAGGCCGCGTCCGCAAGCCAGATGGGGCGGTTCGAGACCGAGGTGCTGGCGGCGACTAACAATCGCACTGCGCTGGCTGATTTGTCAGGGACAATGGATCGACCGGGTTCACGAACGCAAGCCGCCCAAGTGGATCACGCTGGACATGGACAGTTCCGTCAGTCCCACCCACGGCGCGCAGGAAGGCACCGCTTGGAACGGGCATTTCGGCTGCATGTGCTATCACCCGCTGTTCGTCTTCAACCAGTTCGGCCATTTGGAACGCTGCGCTCTGCGCCCCGGCAATGTGCACAGCGCGGATGGATGGGAAGAGGTTCTGAAGCCGGTCATCGCGCGATATGCGGACCGTCACCTGATGCGGTTCTTTCGGGGCGATGCTGCCTTCGCCATCCCGGAGCTATACAAAACTCTGGAAGCGGAAAGCTATTTCTACGCCATCCGCCTGCGCGCCAATCGTGTTCTTCAGGGCAGAGATTGCGCATCTGCTCAAGCGCCCTGTGGGTCGTCCGCCAAAAGGCGTGAAGCGCATCTACGGCGACTTCGAGTATCAGGCGGCATCCTGGGACAAGCCCCGGCGTGTCATCGCCAAGGTGGAATGGCATCCCGGCGAGTTGTTCCCGCGCGTCGGCTTCGTGGTCACCAACCTGCCGATGGAACCGGACTGGATCATCCGCTTCTACAACCAACGCGGCACCGCAGAGCAGCATATCAAGGAAGGCAAGCAAGCGATCAACTGGACCCGGTTGTCCTGCAAGGGCATGGCGCAGAACGAGATCCGCCTGCAACTTCATGCACTGGCCTACAATCTCGGCGTTTTACTGCAAGGGACCGAACTACCCGAAGAGGTGGCTGATTGGTCTCTGACCAGCCTCCAAACAAGGCTGATCAAAACTGGAGCGAGGGTGGTGCGTCATGCTCGGGCCATCACGTTCCAACTGGCCGAAGTCGCGGTCAGCTGTGACCTGTTCACTCGCATCCTTGCAGCCATACATCGCCTTCGCTCACCACCGGTTCCAGGATGATGACCTCAGCAACAAAATCGGAGGAAAAGCGGCGCGATTGGTCCGTCCAAAGGGGTGTTGATCACAACAAAATCCGGGTTAACCAAGCTGTCGAGACCAGAAATCGCGCTCAGTTCCTGGGTCAGGTGCCCAAACAACAGCGAAAGTCGTACAGGCGGCTTGCTCGGGGCACAAAACATCGACAACATGCAAGAAAGGGCATTCTACTTGGCGAATGTCGGCTATACCAATTGGCGGCGTTACAGCAGCGTGGCCTATGTTTCGGGCACGCATGGCAATCGTTATGTCCAGAACTATGCCAACGATACCGCAAAGGCATACGGCGCGTTCGAAAAGGCAGGCGTCATGCCGGTCGGATCAACGCTTGCCAAGGACAGCTTCACGGTCAACGGCGAAGGGCGCATCGGTATTGGCCCGCTGTTCCTGATGGAAAAGATGCCGGCCGGGTTCAACCAGGACTCCGGCGACTGGAAATATTCCATGGTCATGCCGACCGGCGCGGTCATGGGGGTCACCAACGGCAAGAACTCCAGCGCCATGAACTTCTGTTTCGAATGCCACATGTCCGTGGCGGAAGATCAGGATTCGATGATGCTCCTGCCCGAAGAATATCGGTCGAAGTAACCCTTGCCCCGACGACGGGCACTCCTATGCGCCGGGCTTGCGATACTTTTCGCGGGCCCGGCGTTTTCCGGTTTTGACGACGGGCTCGCCGCCTATGACGCCGGCGACTACGCCACGGCCCGCGACCTCTGGATATCCCTCGCCGAATCCGGCGACGCCCGCGCGCAGACGGCGCTGGCCGGGCTCTATCTCGGCGGCTACGGCGTAGCACGGGATTTCCGGATGGCGGCGATATGGTTCCGGCGCGCCGCCGAACAGGGCGACGCCATCGCCCAACTGAACCTCGGCGAACTGTATGAATCCGGCCGGGGCGTATCACGGGACCGGGTCGAAGCCTGGCGCTGGTACAGTTACGCCGCCCGACAGGGCAATGACTGGGCACGAAACCGGCGCGACAGCATCGCCGCGCAATTCGACGACGCCGCGCGGGCAGCCGCCCGTGCGCGCCTCAACGCCGGGAATTGACACCACCCCGGAATTGCGGAACATGAGGCGGATAATTGAACGGGACCGCTTCATGACAAAACAGGTTTTCCATGTCGGCAATGCCGCCGGCTTTTCCACCGACAGGCTGGATTCAGCCGCACCGGTGGTGGCCGCGCTGATTGCATCGGGCGCGCCCTCGGCGCTGTTCTTCGAAACCCTGGCCGAACGCACGCTTGCTTTCGCACAACGCGCGAAACTGGCCGACCCGGAAGCGGGCTATACCCCCGACCTGGAAGGGTTTCTGCGGCCGGTATTGAAGGACTGTGTCGCGCACGGCATTCCGATCCTGGGCAATTTCGGCGCCGCCAACCCGCTGGGCGCGGCAAAGGCAATCCACCGGCTGGCCCGAGAACTCGGGCTCGAATCGATCAAGGTCGCGGTCGTTGAAGGTGACGATGTTCGCGAAGGGCTGCGTTCGATGCAGGTTCAAGCCTGGGAGGAAGAAGCCCTGTTCGATGTCCAGCGCGACGATATCGTCGCCGCCAATGTCTATCTTGGGGCGCAACCCATCGCGGAGGCGCTGGCGCTGGGCGCCGATGTGGTGGTCACCGGCCGCGTCACGGATTCGGCGCTGGCGCTGGCACCGCTGATCCATCATTTCGGCTGGACGGCGGATGACTGGGACCGGATGGCGGCCGGCGTGCTGACCGGGCACCTGCTGGAATGCGGCGCGCAGATCACCGGCGGCTATTTCGCCGACCCCGGCTACAAGGATGTCGCGGGCATGGCAAGCATCGGCTATCCGATTGTCGAAGTATCCGACGATGGCGGTCTGGTCGTGACCAAACCCACCGGCACCGGCGGGCGCGTCGACACCAGGACCGTGAAGGAACAGATCCTGTATGAAATCCACGACCCGGCGAATTACCTGACCCCGGATGTGACGCTGGACCTGACATCGGTGCAGGTCTTGGATCTGGGGCCCGACCGGGTGCAGGTCACCGGGGCAAAGGGCCGCCCCGCGCCGGAAACCCTGAAGGTGACGATCAGCTATGCCGGCGGCTGGCTCGGCGAAGGTGAGATTTCCTATGCCGGACCGGGTGCCGCCGCCCGGGCGCGGCTGGCGGCAGCGACCGCGCAGCAGCGTATCGAAACCCAGTATCCCGGCATCGACATCCGCGCCGACGTCATCGGGCTGGTCAGCATTTTCGATGGTGACACCGGCGAACGCGCAAAAGGCATGCAGGACACCAAATGGGAAGACGTTCGTGTCCGCATCGCCGTCAATACGGAAGATCAGGCGGTTGCCGCGATGGCCGCACGCGAGGTCGAAACCCTGTATTGCGCGGGACCGGCTGGCGGCGGCGGGGTCCGGCGGACTGTGACACCCCGGATCAAGACCGCGTCCTGCCTGGTGCCCCGGGAATCCGTACAACCCCGTTTCAGACTGGTACCGGCCGATGAATAAAGCATCCAACATGATCGACGTGCCATTGCGCGAAATCGCCCACGGCCGGACCGGCGACAAGGGCGACCGCGCCAATATCAGCATCATCCCCTACGAGGCGGAAGCCTTCGCCTATATCGCCGACCAGTTGACCGACGCGCGGATGCGCGACGCCTTCGCCCATCGCGGTGTCAGCAAGGTCGTACGCTATGACCTGCCGGCGCTGGGCGCATTCAATTTCGTACTCGACGATGTGCTGCAAGGCGGGGTGAACGGTAGCCTGAACCTCGATGGACACGGCAAGAGCCTGTCCTTCATCGCCATGTCGATCAATCTGCGCGTACCGGCCGAACTGGTCGAAAGCGCGCGCAAGGCGCGGGAAACCAATGAAAGTTCTGTTTAGAACCTCAGCAGGAACCGCACGATTTTCTTTGTTTTTTCGCTGAACAGTTTCGGCGTGTAGTAGCTGCCGGCGGCGCGTTTGCCGACCTCGCTCAGGGTCGGATAGGGGACGATGGCGCCGGCAATGGTGCCGATCTTCTGTTTGCCGCCGACCGCCAGTATCCACGGCAGGATCAGTTCCCCGGCCCGCGTCCCGGCAATCGTCGCCCCCAGCACCCGGCCTTTTTTATCCAGCACCACCTTGATCAAACCATGGGTTTCGCGTTCGGCCTGGGCGCGGTCATTTTCATGGAACGGCCAGCGCAGAATCTGGAACCCGGCGATGCCCTGTTCCTTCGCCTGCGCTTCGGTCATGCCGACATGCGCCAGCTCCGGATCGGTATAGGTGACCCAGGGCACGGCACGGTAATCGACCTTGGCCGGCAGCTTGAACAGGATGTTCCGGATCACGATCCCGGCATGATAACCGGCCATATGGGTGAACTGATACGGTCCGGCGACATCGCCGATGGCGAAAATCTTTTTATTGGATGTCCGCAGCCGCGCATCGACCGTGATACCCTTGCGGTCATAATGGACGCCGGCAGCATCGAGATTCAGCCCGTCAATATTGGCCTGCCGTCCTGCCGCGACCAGCAAATGCGAGCCGGTCACGACCTCCGGCTTGCCATCCCGGACGACCGTCACGGCGATACCGCCATCGACCGCCGCAACGGATTTCACTGCCGTGCCCGCGCGGATATCGACCCCGTCGGCGACAAACTGGCGGCGGATGACGTCGGTCAGTTCCGGGTCGTCCTTGCCCAGGAATTCGAACATTTCCAGCACCGTGACCTGCGCGCCCAACCGGCGATGCGCCTGCGCCAGTTCCGCGCCGATCGGCCCGCCACCGATAACGATCAGGTGGTCCGGCCGGCTATCCAGCTCGAAGACGGTTTCGTTGGTCAGATAGGGCACCGTATCCAGCCCCGGAATCGGCGGCACCATGGCCGAGGACCCGGTCGCAATAACGAAGCGCTTCGCCTTGATCCGCTTGCCACCGGCTTCGACTTCATCCGGAGCAACGAAGCGTCCCTCGGCCTCGATCACGTTGACGCCCAGCCCGGTAAAGCGTTCCACCGAGTCATTCGGTTCGATGACCGCGATGACGCCGCGGATATGATCGCGCAATGCCGAATAATCGACTTCCGGCGTCACCGCCTTCACCCCGAACCGGTCGCTGTGCTGCATGACATGCGCCGCATGCCCCGCCGCGATCAGCGCCTTGGAGGGCACACAGCCGTAATTCAGGCAGTCGCCACCCATCTTGCCGCGTTCGATCAGCGCAACATTCGCGCCCATCTGTGAAGCCCCTGCCGCAACGCTGAGCCCGCCGGACCCCGCGCCGATGACGCATATATCAACCGAAATCGTTTCCATACCCAAGTGTTACCCGTTTTCGGCGCGCCGTTGAACTGACACTTGCGTGAGGCGTTCAGTCCGACAGGCTTTTCGATGCAATTTCATAGACATCCGGTGACAGCGCGTCACCTTCATCCAGAATTCGCTGCAACTGCGCCTTCATCAGCGACCGGCGCGGTTCGCCAAAGCGCCGCCACGGGCCAAGCGGCGACAGCAGCCGCGCCGCCACCTGCGGGTTCAATCCGTTAAGGCGCAACACCTGATCGGCCACGAACCGGTAACCGCCGCCATCCGCCGCATGGAAACGCAATTGGTTGCCCGAACTGAACACACCGATCAGCGACCGGACCCGGTTCGGGTTGCGGATCGAGAAATCGGGATGGTCCAGCAAAGCCGTGACCGCTTCCAGTGTTCCCGGCAACGACGACGACGCCTGGATCATGAACCATTTGTCGATCACGATCGGGTCCGTCTTCCAGGCTTCGTAGAAATTCGCCAGCGCCGCGTCACGCGCGTCACCGCCAAGGTTGGCAAGAATCTGCAATGCCGAAATCCGGTCGGTCATATTGTCCGCTGTGCCGTATTGTTCGGCACACAACGCCGTCATTTCCGGTTCATCCAGCAGCGCCAGATAGGACAGTGCCGTATTGCGCAACCGCCGCCGTCCCGCTTCCGCCGCATCGGGGGAATAGGGTCGGTTGCTGGTATTGCCGTGATAGGTGTCCAGCAGCGGCTGCTTCAGCTTGCGGGCAATGGTCTGCCGCAATGTCCCCCGCGCCGCATGAACCGCATCCACATCGACGACACCAAGCTGGTTGCCGAGATATTCCTCCCCGGGCAATTCCAGCATCTGCGCGAGCAGCGCCTTGTCGGTAACGCCGCCGGTCAGGATGTTCTCCATCGCATCGATGAAGCCCTGCGGCGGTTGCGGGTCTTCGCCGCCCTGGATCGCCCGGACCATGTTCAGCGACACCGCGACGGCACGCTGCTGTCCAGCCTCCCAGCGGGTGAAGGCGTCGCTGTCATGCGCCATCAGGAATCCGGCTTCGGCTTCCGCTAGCGGCGGGTCGAGAATGACCGGCGCGGAAAACCCGCGCAGCAGCGACGGCACCGGCGCCTCGGCCACATCAATAAACCGGAAGGTCTCGGTCGCATTCTTCAGCGCCAGCACCCGCGTCGTTTCCGCCGGTGCCCCGGCTTCCCCGTGCATTCGCAGCGGCATGTCCCGCCCCTGTCCATCCAGCAGCCCCATCGCAATCGGCACCAGCAGCGGCGGCTTTTCTGCCGCGCCCGGTGTCGGCGGGCAGGACTGCGTCACGATCAGGTCATAGGTTTGGGCATCGGCGTCATACGCACCGCGGACCGCAAGGCGCGGCGTGCCCGCCTGATCGTACCAGCGGCGGAACTGGCCAAGGTCGCGCTGGCCGGCATCTTCCATCGCGGCAACGAAATCCTCCACCGTCGCCGTCGTCCCGTCATGGCGGGCGATATACAGGGTCATGCCTTTCGCAAAGGCATCGCGGCCGATCAGCGTGTAGATCATGCGCACGATCTCGGCACCCTTTTCGTACACGGTCGCGGTATAGAAATTATTGATCTCGATATAGGATTTCGGCTGCACCGGATGCGCCAGCGGCCCGGCATC
Source organism: uncultured Alphaproteobacteria bacterium (assembly GCA_943788635.1). Classification (GTDB taxonomy): domain Bacteria; phylum Pseudomonadota; class Alphaproteobacteria; order UBA8366; genus MarineAlpha4-Bin1. The sequence continues at coordinate 20,974 of CALSRA010000029.1, forward strand.
TTCCGGAAACTGCCGCGCGCGCAGGGTTCGGACATCGCCGATCCGCTGCACCCCGCGCGAGCGCATATCGGCGGAAAACTCCTGGTCGCGGAACACCGTCAGCCCTTCCTTCAGGCTGAGCTGGAACCAGTCGCGGCAGGTCACCCGGTTACCGGTCCAGTTATGCAGGTATTCATGGGCGATGATCGCCTCGATATTGGCGTAGTCGGTATCGGTCGCGGTTTCCGGCCGGGCCAGCACGTATTTGGCGTTGAAGAGATTCAGCCCCTTGTTTTCCATCGCCCCCATGTTGAAGTCGCTGACCGCCACGATCATGAAAATATCCAGATCGTATTCCAGCCCGAAGCGTTCCTCGTCCCAGCGCATCGACTTTTTCAGCGATTCCATGGCGAAATCGCAGCTTTGTTCATTGCCGGGCTCGACATAGATCTGCAGCGTCACGTCGCGGCCCGACATGGTCGTAAAACGATCCTCGACGCAGCCGAGATTGCCCGCCACCAGCGCGAACAGGTAGGACGGTTTGGGATGCGGGTCGTGCCAGGTGACGCTGTGGCGGCCATCGGGCAGGTCAGCGTTTTCAACCGGATTGCCGTTCGACAACAGCACCGGGTAGCGCGCCTTTTCCGCCACAACCGTGACGGTGTAGACGGTCAGCACATCCGGCCGGTCCAGAAACCAGGTGATCTTGCGAAAGCCCTCGGCCTCGCATTGCGTCGCGAAATTGCCGCCGGACACATACAGCCCTTCCAGCGCAGTATTCGATTCCGGCGCGATGGCAACTTCGGTTTCCAGCGTGAAGGATTCGGGCGGGCTGTGCAGGATCAATGCGTCACCCTCAACCGTAAAAGCCTCCGCTGGCAGGTCCTTGCCGTCCAGCCGCACCGCCAGCGTTTCCAGGTCCTGCCCGGCCAGCACCAGCGGCCCGGCAATATCCGCCGCGCGCCGCATGACCAGCGTCGTGCGGACAACAGTACACGCGGGGTCGAGGGAGAAATGCAGCGCAACACTGTCGATCCCGTAAGCCGGCGCGACATAATCCTTCAAATGGATCGGCTGCGGTGTCGCGCGCGCCGCGCCGTTCCCCGAACCGGTTCCGGGATCTGCTGAATTTGTCATGATGTTTGCCTGCCGGTCGGTAAGAGGATCGTGGCGCAAGCCAGAACCAAACAGGCCTGTCCCCGCGTGATTATCCTACGCGACGCGAGCCGCAGTGGCCACCGATTGGTATCGGTAATCAAACCATATTCGCGGACAGCGTCTTCCCTATCGCGCGTCGCTCTTTTCAATCTTCTACTGCCCACAGAGACACCCTTACGTGGCAGATGCCGCTGCAATATACTTCATGGACGTATTCAAGTTCGTCCCCTTCAGCCCATCACCGGAGCCCCAGCCCATGGAAAATTTCGCCTTTACCCTGGTCATGATGCCGCCGCAGACGCCGATCCGGCGGGCATGGGCGGCGCGGGTTGCGGCCGATGATGTCGGGGTTCGCGTGCTGCAGCCCGAAACCATTGAGGAAGCGATGCGCGATATCGTCGACGCCGATGCGGCCTTCGGCGCCATGCCGGCCGAGGTGCTGGAAAAGGCGCAGCGGCTGCGCTGGCTGCAGGCGCCGCAGATCGCGCCGCCCGCCGGGTTCTATCACCCGGCCCTGGTCGATCATCCGGTCGTGGCGACCAATTTCCGCGAGATCTTCAACGACCATATCGGCGCGCATATCATGGGGTTCGTCCTCGCCTTCGCGCGGGGGTTTCATTACCTGTGGCCGCAGCAGACCCGCCATGAATACAAGCAGCCGCCGAAGGATACCGGCATGGTGCACCTGCCGGAGGCGACGGCGCTGATCATGGGGGTCGGCGGCATCGGCGCCGAGGCGGCACGCCTGTGCCATGCGTTCGGCATGAACGTGATTGGCGTGGACGGGCGCCGCGAGGACATGCCGGAAGGCGTGGCCGAAATGCACAAGCCGGAACGGCTCGACGACCTGCTGCCACGCGCCGACTTCGTGATCATGACGATCCCGCATACGCCCGCGACCGAGGGGCTGATGAACCGGGACCGCCTGCGCCGCATGAAGCCGAGCGCCTTCCTGATCAATATCGGCCGCGGCATGACCGTAAAGCTCGACGACCTCGTCGCCGCACTCCATGCGGGCGAGATCGCGGGCGCGGCGCTGGACGTGTTCGAGATCGAGCCGCTGCCCGAAGATCACGCGCTGTGGTCGGCGCCAAACGTGCTGATCACCCCGCATACCGCCGGGTTCGGCCCCTATCTGGACGACCGCCGGCTCGACATCCTGCTCGACAATTGCGGGCGCTTCGCGCGGGGTGAACCGCTCCGCAACATCGTCGACAAGGCGACCTGGTTCTAGGGCATGGTAGTATAAAAGAAAGTGGTACGGATGCCATCCGCACCCATACCATAAACGGAAATCGGCGACAGGCGCCATATCCCGGAATGCGCGTGTCCTTGTTGCACATTTGTAGCGCCGACACGCCACTTCAATCCGACAGCCCTAACCCAAACATGGCGTTGGGCCGTTTCATCGTTGCAATCGTCAGTTGCTACGCTCAGAATACATCAGAATTCCGATCTCCGAGAATGAGGGAAAAAAGATGGCAATGTTCTGGCTCGATCACGTCAATATCCGCACGGCGAATCTCGATGCGATGTCTGCGTTCTATGAAGACATCCTGGGCCTGCCCCGGGGCGAACGGCCGAGCTTTGGCATGGGTGGCGCCTGGCATTATTGCGGCAAGCAGGCGGTTGTCCATCTCGTGGAAGCGGCAAAGAAATTTAAAACGGAAGAAGCACAGATCGAACATTTTGCCTTTCGTTCGAACGGCACGGTAAAGGCGTTCCAGAAGAAGATGCGCGAGACCGACACGCCGTACAAGGTGCAGCCGCTGACCGAGATCAACATGATTCAGGTGAATGTCTACGACCCGGACGGCAACAAGATTGAAGTGCAGTTCGCGGCGAGCAAAGCCGACACGGAGGCATTTGAAGGTTCAGCCGCCGCCCGCCGCCGGATGCGCAAGGGGGAGGCGCTCAACTTGACCAAACTCAAACCGCTCGTCAAATCCAAGTCGAAAGTTGCCCAGACAAACAAGGCACTTGGTGTTCCCAAACCGATCAAATCACCGAAGAAGCGCTTTGTGCCGACCTGAGGCACCAAGCGCTTGCCGCCGGCGCGCGCCTATTCCTTTTTCACCCCGGCCTGAATCACGAACATCGCCGCGACGATGATCGCGACGCCGGGCAGGAGGATCGGGTCGGGCAGGCCCCGGCCCAGTGCCCATTCGATCGCCACGACCAGTGCCGGGGTCAGGTAGCTGTAGCTCATGACCCGGGTCGGGCCGAGACGCAAGGTTGCGTGCTGCATGATGAAGAAGCTGAGGATGGTCGGGAACACGGCGAGATACACGATCCCGGCGTAAACGTTCATCTCGACCCCGGTCCAGTCGGTTTCGAATACCGCCCGGTTGTTCAGCAGCAACAGCCAGCCCGTACCCGTCGCCAGCACCCAGAACGACATCACCGCTGCGGGCTCGTTGCGGCTGAAGCGGCGCACCAGCGGCGTATACAGCGCCATGGCGTACACACCGCCCAGGAAGATCAGGTCGCCCTTGTTGAAGGCCAGCCCCAGCAGCAGTTGCGGGTCGCCCCGAAAGATGATCCACAGCGCGCCGACCGCCCCCAGAACCAGCGCCGTCAGGCGCAGCCCGCCCAGCCGTTCCCGCACCAGCACCGCCGCGTAAACCGCCGAGATACACGGCATCATCGTGAACAATGCTGCCGCGTTCAGCGATGAGGTCAGACGCAGCGCTTCGAACATGCTCCAGAAAAAGACAACAAGGCTGGCGCTGATCGCCGCATAGCCGGCAACCTGCCGCGCCGAGGGAAGCACCCAGCCGTGCCGCCAGACGACATAGGGCGCGAACAGCAGCGTCGCCACAGCAAAGCGCACCAGGGTCAGCCTTTCCGGCGCCAGCCCATGGGTGATCATCGCGCCGACGATGAACGACGTCGCCACCAGCGACCGTGCCAGCAGCAATTGCGCATGCACTCTGGGCGTGCTCACCAACGCGGGGTTCGCCACGGGGTCGCCTCCGGTTCGTATCCTGTTCGCCTAAGGGGCGGGCGCCGGTTTATCCGACCAGGTCGAAGACGGAATCGACATCCGCCGGCCCGTCGCAACGTACCCGTTCCTCGTCCTGCATCTGGATAAGATGCGCCAGCACCGACCGGCCCGCAGCCCGGTACAGCCGCTTGTCGACATCCTTGTAGATGATCGGCACCATCGCCTCGATCGTGCGGTGACCATCGGCGATGCATTTGCGGATCGCCACTTCGCGTTCTTCCCGGTGTTCCAGGAAGGCGCGCACGAAGGGCTTGGGGTCCTTGATCGGCGAGCCATGCGTCGGCCAGAACATCGCATCCTCGCGGTCCAGCAGCTTGCGCAGCGAGTGCAGGTAATGCGCCATGTCACCATCGGGCGGCGAGATAACCGAGGTCGACCAGCCCATGACATGATCGCCGGAAAACAGCGCGTTCTCTTCCTTCAGCGCGAAGCACAGATGGTTCGAGGTATGACCCGGCGTATGCACCGCTTCCAGCGTCCAGCCATTGCCTTCGATCACATCGCCATCCTGCACTACATGGTCGGGGCGGAAATCCCAGTCGCCGCCTTCTTCCACTTTCGGCGCGCGCTGGTTGCCGTGATGCGGCCCGTAGCCATAGGTCGGCGCGGATGTCGCGATCTTCATCGGCGCCGCCGCCGGGGAATGGTCGCGGTGGGTATGGGTGATGATCTGGTGCGTCACCGTCTCGCCATCCAGCGCCGCCAGCAGGGCAGCGATATGGTCATCGTCCAGCGGCCCCGGATCGACCACCGCGACATTGCCCTTGCCGATGATATAGGTGCCGGTCCCCTTGAAGGTGAACGCGCCGGGGTTATTGCAGATCACCCGGCGGATCATCGGCGAAACCTGCGCGATCTTGCCGTATTCGAATTCGATGTCCCGGACATAGGGAATGGGGGTCGCCATGCGCCACCTCGCTTGATTATGAACAGAGCGGCAGGATGGGTGCGGGCGGGGATGACGTCAAGAGCAGGGACGGCGGATCAATCCCATGTCGGCATCAAACCCGGAAACAGACATGGGCAATCGATCTCAGGACTTCGGCTTATGACCCGGAACAGAAGACCTGATGCCTCACGAGTGATTTTTTGCTACTTTCCACCTAGGTTTTCGAAACTTGAGAAATCACATGGAAAAGTTGGAGATTGCACGTCGTCAGTTGGGCACAGCGTTGCAACTGTATATCGATGACCTCGACCCAGTATCAGTGCATAGCCTAGCAGGAAATGCACATGAAATCATTCATCGGTTGGCCGATATTTCGGGCACGCGGACATTCCGCGATCACGTTTCAGAGACTTTTTCGGGTTTTTCATCTAAGCAATATTTCAATGCAGCCAACTTTTTTCGAAACGCTTTCAAGCACCTAGATAAAGTCGGCGATCAGGTATTAATCGACCAATTTGATGATGAACAAAACAAACACCTATTATTTGTGTGTTGGTACACGTATGGAAACCTCACATCTTTGCCTATTGAAGCCCAGTGTTTTGAGCTCTGGTATTTTGCCCTCGAAGGCGAAAGATCGTCTGACAAAGAATTGGTACGAGACGCGGTAAGCTATTTTGGTGAAATGGGAGATTTGCCCACTTCGAAGCAAAAGCTTTGTCTAAGGGCAGGCATAGAAACCGCGCGATCCGATGAAATTACTATGTCTGATCCACGAACTGAATGCCTACCGCTTGTTTATCGTAACGATTGAAATTCAGCCCCAGCGTGCCGGCTGTGAACATCCGAAATAACTTCCGTTGTCGGCTGCAAAGCAGAAGCCACGAGCGCCGGCCAAGAGGGCCGTTCGTGATCCAACGCTGCCATAGATGCGGGGCTGTTAGGTTGCCGCTCTAGTACCGCATGTGTTTTGCTTTCGACGTTGCCCCCGGAACCCTCTCAACCAATAGGTAACAATCGAATGAGGCTGTACTACTTCACCACAGAACAGTTTGGCCTAGAGGCAATTCGAGATAACCGTCTGAAGATCGCTCGCATTGGCGAACTCAATGACCCTTTCGAGTTCTTGGGATTGAATTTGAATCGGAATAATCGCAAGAAATTGCGGGACTGGAAAAAACAGATGGCCGATAATTTCGGCCTGATTTGCATGAGTGAGGATTGGCGTCACCCGCTTCTATGGGGACATTACGCGGACAAGCATCGGGGTTTGTGTTTAGGCTTCGATGTCGCCGATGAGTTATACAAAAAGGTCGAATATCGTGCCAATCGTCGATCGCTAAAAGAAATTGGTCACCAAGACCTAGATGATCTCGACGAAGTAGCCATGAAGGGCTTGTTGTATACGAAGTTTGAATAGCCCCGAGTTTTCTAGACACTCTCGGTTTTCATTTCCTTCTGCCTTTCGAACTCGACGGGCGACAGCATCCCGTTTCTCACATGCTTGCGTTTCGGATTATAGAACATCTCGATGTAGTCGAACACGTCCTGTCGGGCTTCGACCCTAGTCCTGTAGGTCCGGCGCCGTATCCGCTCGCGCTTGAGCAGATTGAAGAAGCTCTCGGCCACTGCATTGTCGTGGCAATTCCCGCGCCGGCTCATCGAGTGTTGCAGATTATGGGCTTTGAGGAATGATGCCCAGTCCATGCTGGTGAACTGGGAGCCCTGGTCCGAATGGATCAACACCCTGTTCTTCGGCTTCCTGCGCCACACGGCCATGAGCAAAGCCTGCAGAACCACATCCGTTGTCTGACGGCTTTGCATCGACCATCCGACGATACGACGGGAGTAGAGGTCGATCACAACGGCCAGGTAGGCGAAACCTTCCAGAGTCCGGATGTAAGTGATGTCCGTCACCCAGACCTTGTCCGGCGCGTCCACGTCGAACTGCCGGTCCAATGTGTTGTCAACGACCAGTGCCGGTTTACCGCCATAGCTGCCAGGCCGGCGCTTGTAGCCGATCTGGGCCTTGATGCCGGCTAGTGTGGCCAGACGTGCAACACGGTTCGGACAGCACGTCTCGCCCTGATCCAGCAGATCATCATGGAGCTTGCGATAGCCATACACCTTGCCGCTGTCCTTCCAGGCCTTGCGGATGAGCTCGGTCTGGCGCACGTCTTCGCAAGCCCGCTTGCTCAGCGGGTTCTTCAGCCAGGCGTAAAAGCCGCTGGGATGGATGCGCAGGCAACGACACATCGTCCGAACCGAGAACAGCGGGCGATGCTTGGCAACGAACGCGTATCTCACTTTGCATCCCTGGCGAAATACGCGGTGACTTTTTTTAAGATATCACGCTCCTCGGTGACACGCGCCAGCTCCGTCTTCAGCCGTCGTATCTCGGCGTCCCTGTCATCGCTGGCGGAAGACCCTGAAAACTTCTTCTTCCACGCATAGAGCGAATGCGGACTGACGCCCAGCCGCTGTGAGACCTCCGCAACCGGATAGCCCCGCTCGGTGATCTGCGCCACCGCGTCCCTTTTGAAATCGTCGTCGAAATTCGCTTTGCCCATCATGGCCTCCTTGCCTCAAAATTAGGGAAGAAAGCGTCTACGAATCTAGGGGCTATTCAGTTTGATGCTTGGGCTTATGAAGCTGAGTACCGACTGTTTTGCGGCCTAGAGGATAGCGACCCGGTCACCGATCTATATTTTCTTCCCTTCTCTACGAATTTGAAACTCGCTCAAGTGATCGTCGGCGAGCGGTCATCAGTAACAAGAAACAGACTAGCTAGTGTCTTAGGCGAGCGCGCAGGCACAGTCACGTCGTTCAAAGCAAGGGCGGGGTTTAAACGGTTTGAGGTAGTTGAGAACAACAGGAAGAAAGCTTGGCCTTAGTGGAAAGCACAAATATTCTTTGTCTCAGTGAAATGTCGTCTCCTAGCACATGGCCGACTTGCGGGTCTAATGGCAGGAGGTCCGGTCTTACCGAAACTACGGACACGATCCCTCAACCACCGCCTTGGCTTCCTGAACCGGCCCGAGCCCGATAATTCGCCGCTGCAATATAGCCATTGGACGGCGCATTCGAGCTGGATATGGGTCTCCTGCGCGTTGCGGCGGGCCGGCGTCGAGGGATTGCCGTCGCGGGAGATATGGGCACCGCAAAATTCTCCGGTTCTATAATCGTGTTGCTAATAGCCCTTGGGAATGAGCCTGTTGTCGCGCGCCTCGCGTTCCAGGCCCTCGCGGTAATCCGGATGGGCAATGGAAATAAGCGCCTTGGCGCGATCGGCAACCGACTTGCCCTTTAAGTTCACGATGCCGTATTCGGTCACCACATACATCATGTCGGAACGCGGCGTCGTGACGACATTCCCCAATGTCAGGTCCAGCACGACCCGGCTTTTGCGGATACCGGCCCGCTCGTAGGTCGACGCCAGGCAGATAAAGGACTTCCCGCCCGGCGACGCATAGGCGCCCCGCACGAACTGCAACTGGCCGCCCGTGCCGCTGATATGCCGATGGCCATCGGATTCAGAAGCGGCCTGCCCCTGCAAGTCGATCTGCGTCGTATTGTTGATCGCGACCGCGTGCCGGTTCTGCATGATGATTTCCGGTGGATTGGTTTGGTCCACCTGGCAGCACAGGAAATCCGGGTTTCGTTCGATGGTTTCATAAAGCGCGCGCGAGCCCAGCGCGAAGCTGTATACGACCTTCCCCTTATGCGTCGTTTTCGCCGACCCCGTCACCTGGCCCGACCGGTACAGATCGACCATCCCGTCCGTCAGCATTTCGGAATGGATGCCAAGATTGCCGATCCCGCTTTCGATCAGGGCGGCGCAGACCGCATTCGGCATGCCGCCGATCCCGACCTGCAGGCACGACCCGTCCTCGATCTCCGCCGCGATGAGCTGCCCGACCGCCCGGTCAACATCGGTAAGCGGCAGGTTGGGCAGTTCCGCTGCGGGCGCGTCATCGCCGTCGATCACGAAGTCTACTTCGCTGCGATGGACGCCGTTATTCTCGCCATAACAATACGGCAATCCTTTGGTGACCTCGACAATGACAATCCTGGCCCGCTCGATCACCGCCCGGTGCCACAAACCCGCACCGCTGAAATTGTAGAAACCGTCTTCATCCGGCGGGCATACCTTGATGACCGCCACAGCGACCCGGTCGATAAAGCGGCGATAGTAATCCGGAATTTCACCCAGGTTGACCGGGATATAATGGCTTATCCCCGCATCATGTTTTTTCCGGTCGTATCCGGAAAAATGCCAGCTGAACCAGAAAAAATGCTCGCCCTCGGGATCGGCTTCCAGCACCGCGCGCGGCTTCATGGTGATGCAGGACCGAAACTTCACATCCCGCAATTCCGACTTGCGCGCCGCCAGCGCCGTGTCAAAGACATCGGGCTGCCCCAGCGTGATACCGTAGTCGACCCAGTCCCCGGACCTCACCAGCCCTGCGGCCGCCGCAGCCGAAATATGTTCCGCCTTTTTCTGGCCGGTCAGCGCCATCGTGAATTCCCTTCCCTGCAACGAAACATCGCCCGTCCAGCCGATAATGCACCGGAACCCGAAACGGTGTCACCGGCGGCGCGGCGGAATGCGCCGGACACTATAGAATTCCGGCGCCGGGAATATCCAGAACGTTTCGCTGCCAGTCCGATGCAGGGGGAGAGGCAAGGCGGCGCAAGGCGGATGCCGCCTGTACCGGACATTTTTCGTTCATGAACCGGGCCCTGTTGTGCGAGTATCTTTCGGCGGGAAAGCGGGTCAGTCGATCGACGGGTCTTTGCGTCGCCGTAAAATGATATCAAGCGGCATCGGCGCCGTTTGATGACGCGGCCTGTATTTTTAAACCCCTTAAGGCAGCACAGATCAGATGAACGGCAAAACCGGCGGCGAACCCAAGATTACGATATCGGGCCTAACCAAGAGCTATGGCGACAAGCATGTGCTGCAGGGTATCGACCTTGAGGTCTATCCCGGCGAAACCCTGGTGATCATCGGTCCCTCCGCTTGCGGCAAAACGGTTTTGCTCAAATGCATCATCGGCCTGGAGAGGCCCGACAGCGGCACACTGCTGATCGATGGGGAAGACACGGCGGATTTAACCAGCCGGCAACGGGACAGTATCATGGCGAAAACCGGAATGCTGTTCCAGCAATCGGCGCTGTTCGACAGCATGACGGTATGGGAAAATATCTGTTTCCGTTTCCGGCAATCCCGCGATCTTGATCGAAAAGAGCTGCGCCAGTTTGCTATCGAGAAACTTGGCAACGTAGGCCTTGGCGCGGATATCGCCGACCTTTCCCCCGACGAATTGTCAGGCGGTATGAAGAAGCGGGTGGGTCTTGCGCGGGCAATCGCGGATAGTCCGGAAATCCTGCTGCTCGATGAACCGACGGCGGGGCTCGATCCCATCATGACGAACAACATCAACCAACTCATCATGCGCAATGCGAAAACGATCGGTGCGACGACAATCGCGGTGACGAGCAATATGGACGGGGCAAAGGCAATCGCGGACCGCATCGCCATGATTTACGATGGCAAAATCACATGGTGCGGACCGGTGAGCGAGGTCGAGAACACGGGCAACGAATATTTCGACCAGTTCATCCATCAGCGCGGTAGCGGTCCCATACAGATGCGATTGAAGCGACGATAGAACTAGAAGTCGAATTCGAGCTGGATATAGACCTCCTGGGCATTGCGGCGGGCCAGTTGGTCGAAGTTGATTAGATAACTGAAGGCGTCCTGATCAACGGCGGTGCCATCCTCAATCGACCCGCCATCCTGCAGCACCCCGGAAACCCGTTGGTTGAGGTTGACGAGATAGGCATAGGTATCGGCCCTTGCCCGTTCCAGCGTCGCGGGATTGCCGTGCCCGGGGACGATATGCGCCGGTTGGAGCGCCGCCATGGCGTCAAAGGCCGGTATCCAGTTCTTGAAATCGCTGAAGCTGCCGATGCCCAGTATCCGGTCCAGATAGACCATGTCGCCGGTGAAGGCGACCCGTCGCTGCGGCAGCCAGATAACGGTGTCGCCGGGGGTATGGGCGCCGCCCGTGGCAAACAGCTCGAACCGGGTACCGCCGAATTCGAATGACATTGTCTCCCCGAAGGTTTCCCCGGCATGGACAGCCCTGGTCCCTTCAAGGCCCGCTTTTCCAACCAGAAATTCCAGCCCCTGCAGTTGCGCATCGGCGCGTTCCTGCTGGTCGGCGACCGCCGCCACCGAGGCGATGATACGCGCGCCCTGCGCCTTGAAATAACCGTTGCCAAGCCAGCGATGGTCCTGGCCGCCGGAATTGATGACGATCCGGATCGGTTGCTCGGTAACAGTCCGGACCGCCGCCGCCAACCGTTCCGCGCCCTTCCAGGTACCGCCCGGGTCGACCAGCACCGCTCCCGCATCGGTCAGCACCAGCCCGAATGTCGCGTTGTTGCCCAGGTTTTCGGGTGAGCGCTGCCCCAAATCGCCGACGATGGCGTAGACGTTATCCGCGACTTTTTTGACCGAGAGGTCACCGGCAGCGGCCTGCGCCGTCAGGACAATCAGCGCGGCAAAGGCAGCGAGGGCGGTTCGGATGCTATTCATTAACTGCGTCGCTCCTTCAGGCATCACCCGTTCAGATTTCAGTATATACGGAGACAGGTTATACCGCCCGCCTTGGGCGCGGTGGTACGAGGAATATCGATCTGGAACACAAAGGGCGGACCAGTCCGGCCCGCCCGGAATGCCCACCGGAAACATCGCGTCCGGTCCGGCTGGTGGAAATGGCCCCTGAACAATCGTCCAGGGGCCATTCCACCCGGATCAGCCGAGGTCGAAACGGTCGGCGTTCATGACCTTGTCCCAGGCCGCCACGAAGTCCTGTACGAACGCCGCTTGCGCGTCGTCACAGGAATAGACTTCCGCGAGGGCCCGAAGCTGGGAGTTCGAGCCGAAGACGAGATCGACACGGGTGCCGGTCCACTTCACCGCACCGGTGGCGCGGTCGCGTCCCTCGAACAGGGTCTCCGCATCCGAGGTCGGCACCCACTCCGTACCCATATCCAGCAGGTTGACGAAGAAGTCGTTGGACAGCACCCCCGGCCGTTTGGTGAAGACGCCGTGCGGTGCCTGACCGACATTGGCATCCAGCACCCGCATGCCACCGACGAGAACCGTCATCTCGGGTGCGGTCAACGTCAGCAGTTGCGCCCGGTCGAGCAACAATGCCTCTGCCGGCACGGAATAATCCGCCTTGAGATAATTGCGGAACCCGTCCGCAACCGGTTCGAGCACGGCCATGGCGTCCGCATCGGTCTGTTCCTGCGATGCATCCGTACGGCCCGGGGTGAAGGGAACCACCACGTCCTGCCCCGCATTCTTCGCCGCCTGTTCGACCGCGGCACAGCCGCCGAGGACGATCAGATCCGCCAGCGAAACCTGCTTCCCGCCGGACTGTGCATCGTTGAACCCCTTCTGTATTCCCGCAAGGGTTTCCAGGACACCCGCCAGCGCAGCCGGCTGGTTGACCGCCCAGTCCTTCTGCGGTGCCAGGCGGATTCGCGCACCGTTTGCCCCACCACGCATGTCGGAGCCACGGAAGGTCGCCGCCGATGCCCAGGCGGTCGATACCAGCTGTGAAATCGACAGGCCCGAGCCAAGGATATCGCTTTTGAGCGCCGCGATGTCCTGCCCGTCGATCAGGTCGTGATCGACCGCCGGTACCGGGTCCTGCCACAGCAGTTCTTCCGCCGGGACCTCCGCACCGAGATAACGCGCCCGGGGGCCCATATCGCGGTGGGTCAGCTTGAACCAGGCGCGGGCAAAGGCGTCCGCGAATTCATCCGGGTTATCGCGAAACCGTCGCGCAATCGGTTCATAGATCGGGTCCATGCGCAGGGCGAGATCCGCCGTGGTCATCATCGGCGCATGCCGTTTTGCCGGATCATGGGCATCGGGCACAGCGTCCGCCGCAGCCGGGTCAGTCGGCTTCCACTGCCAGGCGCCGGCCGGGCTTTTCTCCAGATTCCAGTCATAGCCGAACAGGGTGTCCAGATAGCTGTTGTCCCAGGTGACCGGGGTCGGGGTCCACGCACCTTCGATACCGCTGGAAATCGTATCGACGCCATTGCCGCGGCCAAAGCTGCTCTTCCAGCCAAAGCCCTGCTCTTCGATGCCAGCCGCTTCCGGTTCCGGACCGACCAGCGCCGCATCGCCAGCACCATGGCACTTCCCGAACGTGTGTCCACCGGCGACGAGCGCCACCGTTTCCTCGTCATTCATGGCCATGCGCGCGAAGGTTTCCCGGATGTCCCGGCCGGAGGCAACCGCATTCGGCTCGCCGTTCGGGCCTTCCGGGTTCACATAGATCAACCCCATCTGGACGGCCGCCAGCGGATCCTCGAGGTCCCGGTCCCCGCTGTAGCGCTTGTCGCCCAGCCATTCGGTCTCGGTGCCCCAGTATATATCCTCTTCGGGTTCCCAGATATCCGCGCGGCCACCGGCGAACCCGAACGTCTTGAACCCCATCGATTCCAGCGCGCAATTGCCGGCCAGAATCATCAGATCGGCCCAGGAGATCTTGTTGCCGTATTTCTGTTTGATCGGCAACAGCAGCCGCCGGGCCTTGTCGAGGTTCACGTTGTCGGGCCAGCTGTTCAGCGGCGCGAACCGTTGCGTCCCGGACCCGGCGCCGCCGCGGCCATCACCGGTGCGGTAGGTGCCGGCACTGTGCCATGCCATGCGGATGAACAACGGCCCGTAGTGACCGTAATCGGCCGGCCACCAGTCCTGCGAGTCGGTCATCAGCGCGACGAGATCCTTCTTCAACGCGTCCAGGTCGAGCGTCTTGAACGCTTCGGCATAATCAAACCCCTTGCCCATGGGGTCGGACAGCGCGGAATTCTGGTGAAGAATCCTGAGGTTCAGCTGATTGGGCCACCAGTCGCGGTTCGATGCGCCACCGGCCGCCGTGGCGGCAGCGGCGTGATTGATCGGGCATTTACCTTCACTCATGATTTTCTCCCTTTAAGGATCGGTTGTCACAGTAATCGTTCCCGAGAACCCGCACCCCGGCAGCTGGCGATCCGTTCCGGTGATTGGATTGTTTTCACCGGCCAAACAGTCCGCAGAAGCCGCATTCAGCGCGTATCGGTCCTCGCACTGACCTGTTTGTAAACCAGGACTTAAAAAACACTAAACCGATTATATTTTTATTATTGATCGTTTTTATCAATTATTAGGCGCGATACCGCGCATAGCATCTGATACATGGTATCGGCGTCCGGTTGTATACAACGATAATTTTTCAATTATGACCAACGCGCATCGTCTGCCCTCCGCGCACCGGAATCGGGGATTTTGTTGCCCCATACCGGCCCGAGCGACTATACGATTGATGTCAGCCGCCCGATTGACCCGATGGCACCGGGGCACCCGTGCGGCGATAGTGGCTAAACCAATATATTCGTGGAGATTCAGTCGTGCGTAATTCAAAAACGGTTCTTTTCGACAACAACCCCGGCCGGAACGCGCAGACGGTCGGCATCGCACGGGAACTCGGCACCGATATCGATCTCATTCACGAACCTTCCGTCGGCGTAATCGGCAACAAGGGCGATTCCCAGTGCTACCTGGGGGTCCAGCGCAAGGTCGAGGCGATCCATGACTGCCTGCTTGGCAAGATCGGCAGCGGCAGCGACCAGATGCGCCTGCGGCTGGTGCAGCCGGAATACACGGTCGCGACATCCGACGGCATGCGCAACGGCACCAAGGAAATGCGTTATTCGCTGATCGGTCGCGAGGTCACGCATGACACGATCTGCGAACATCTGAGCGCCAGCGGACTGGAAGGCACCATTGCCGTCGTCGCCTGCGACAAGCCCCCCGTCGGCACCCTGTCGGCGCTGCTGGAACATGACCGCCCCGCCATCATCATGTCGGACGGCCCGATCCGGCCGGGCATGGATTCGGTGACCCATGAACCGCTCGATATCGTGTCCGGCTTCCAGGTCGCGGGCAGCCATGACGAGGAACTTAAGAAACGCATCGCCTGCGAAGCCTGCCCCGGCTATGGCAGTTGCGGCGGCATGTTCACCTACAACACCATGCAGACCTTCATCGGCGTTGTCGGCATGGAGCCGCTGGACATGGTCTCCCCCGCGTCGGATGACCCGCGCCGGATGACGGAATTTCCGGAAAAGCTGGTGACCTATCTGAATGCGATGATCGAGGCCGACCTGTCGCCGCGCAAGATCGTCAACCGCGATTCCATCCGCAACGCGATGATCGTCGCGCTGGCGGTCGGCGGCTCGACCAATGTCGTGCTGCACGCGCCGGAAATCGCCCGCGCCGCCGGGTTCGCCGATTTCTACAAGGACATCATGTCGCCGGAAGAATTCAACCACCTGTCGCAACATGTCGTGCCGGTGCTGGTCGACGCGCGGCCCTTCGGCAATTACTCGATGGTCGATATCGACGCCAAGGGCGGCATTCAGGTGATCGTCAAGGAACTGCTGGATGCGGGACTGCTGAACGGCGACACCATGACCTGCACGGGCGAAACCCTGGCCGAACAGATCGCGCGGCTGAACCCGCCGGCACCGGACGGCACGGTCATCTATTCGGTGGACAAACCCTACAAGCCGACCGGCGGGCTGAGGCTGCTGGGCGGCAACCTGTCGCCGGAATTCAGCGCCGTGCTGAAGCTGGCCGGCGTCGAGGGCGGGCTGGAAGACAACGTCTTCATCGGCAAGGCCCGCGTCTTCAACAGCGAAATGGATCTGCTGGACACGCTGGAAAACAACCCCGACGTCTTCCAGAACCACGACATGATCATGATGCGTTATGAAGGGCCAAGCGGCGCGCCGGGCATGCCGGAAATGCTCGACTCCACCTCGCGCATCACCACCCTTTGCCGGGAAAAAGGCATCATCGTCGGGCTGATGACCGATTCCCGCTTCTCCGGCGGGTCGGTCGGGCTGGTGATCGGCCATGTCGGGCCGGAAGCCGCCCTGGGCGGACCGATTGCCTTTGTCGAGGACGGCGACGAGATCACGGCCGACCTGAACATCAACGAGCTGAACTGCACCGCGCTGAACGACCCCGCCACGCTGAAGGCCCGCAAGGCCGCGTGGGACAAGGTTGTCGCTGATAATGGCGGCACGCACCCCGCCATTGGCAAGGCGGATACGCGCCTGCTGAACCGCATGCGCCGCTCCGCCGTTTCCGCGGTATACGGCGCCGGCATGCACCCGGACCGCGAGCTGTGGGTGCCGAACCCGCGCGACCCGGAAATGACCGGCTTCGTGCCGTCGAACAAGTATCGCGAAGGCTCGGGCAAGGCGTTTTAAGCACGGCGCTTTAATCACGATGTAACGGGTTCCGTGCCGAACAGGAGGACAGCCGATCATGACTGAATTCACCCTGCACGGAACCCTCGCCGCCGATACGGTCGAAGCCGCGCGCTGGCCGCTATGCCGCGTGCTGCTGGCGAAGGACAGCCGCTACCCCTGGCTGATCCTCGTGCCCCAACGGGCGGAGATGACCGAAATCCACCGGCTCGACCCCGCCGACCAGTCGCAACTGATGACCGAGATCACCCGCGCCTCGCGCGCGCTGGAAACACTGCATACGCCCGACAAGATCAACGTCGCCGCCCTGGGCAACATGGTGCCACAGCTGCACATCCACATCGTCGCCCGCTTCCGCACCGACGCCGCCTGGCCCGGCCCGATATGGGGCGCGCATCCGCCGGTGCCTTATGCAGCGGCGGAGCTGGACGCGGCGCTGGAGGCGTTGCGGCAGGCGCTGAATTGAGGCGTGCCCCCCCCGCCTCAATCCCCGAAGAACACCCCATCCCTGAAGATCACCGGCAGCTCCCGGTTTTCCGTTGAGTAGCCGACGAGCGGCTTGCCGTCATCGCCCAGCCGGTCGTGTTCGCCCTGTTTCTGGAAGTTCGGCGTGCCGACGCGCAGCATGACCAGGCATTCATCCGTGCTGGTCGCGTGGAAGCGGTACAGCATGCCCTTGGGCATCATGAAACCTTCATTCGCCGAAACATCCTGGGTTTCGCCGTCCGGGCCATAGAAGCGCGCACTGCCTTGCAGCAGGACGAAGACGTGGTCTTCGGTCGGGTGGGAATACAATTCATTTTCGCCGCCCGAGGCATAGACCTTGAGCCGCACCGAAAGATCCTCGGTCGCCGCCAGCACCGTGTCGGTGCGGCCCTGTTCCAGCATCTGCGCCTTCATGCTGAACAGGGTCGGCTTTTTCGTTTCCGTCGCCGCGACCTGATCGTCGAAAAGACTCTGCGCCGTCAGTGACGGCTGCTTCAATTCCACTGCGCCTGATCCATCCATGATACCAGCTCCTCTCTGTCCCTCGTGGCGCATCGCCGGATACGCCGGTTGCAGAAGTATAGCCACACCCGCGCGACACGCGCCATACACGCCTTTCGCCATGCAACGCGATGGCCCGCCCGCGCCGTCGCACCACCCGGCGCGTTTTGACAGGGTTTTGCCCCGGACCTATCCTTTTTGCCGATAATCCGACGCACAGGGGGAACGGGCACAGCCATGAGCACGAATACATATGATTATATCGTCGTCGGCGCGGGGTCGGCCGGGGCCGTTCTGGCGAACCGGCTGAGCGCGGATGGCAATTACAGCGTGCTGTGCCTGGAAGCCGGGACCGAAGGGTCGGGCTATCTGTGGTCGCGCATTCCCGCCGGGGTCGCCAAGCTGATCGACAATCCGAAGGTCAACTGGTGCTACAGCGCCGAAGCCGATGAAGGCAGCGGCCAGCGCAATATCGAGGTGCCGCGCGGCAAGATGCTCGGCGGGTCGAGTTCGATCAACGGCATGGTCTACACCCGCGGCCAGGCGCAGGATTACGACCACTGGGGGCAGCTCGGCAATCGCGGCTGGAGCTATCAGGATGTCCTGCCGATCTTCAAGCAGATGGAATCCTATGACGGCGGCTCGGATGAATTTCGCGGCCGCGACGGGCTGTTGAAGGTAACCGATTCCGGCAAGCTGAGCCCCCTGTTCGACAAGATGATCCAGGCCGCGGAGAAGATCGGGATTCCCTATAACGCCGATTACAACGGCGCCAGCCAGGAAGGCATCGCCATGTCCCAGGCGACGATCAACAAGGGGCGGCGACAGAGCACGGCCTATTGTTATCTGGACCCGGCGCGCGACCGGGAGAACCTGACGATCGAAACCGGCGCGTTGGGCGGGTCGCTGATCCTGGACGGCAAGCGTTGCACCGGCGTGCGCTACACGGTCGGCGGCGAAGCGCGCGAGGCGCATGCCACACGCGAGGTCATCCTCAGCGGCGGGTCGATCAATTCACCGAAAATTCTGGAACTGTCCGGCATCGGCCAGCCGGAATTGCTGCGCCAGCACGGGATCGAGGCGCAGCACGACCTGCCGGGGGTCGGCGAGAACCTGCGCGACCATTATTCACCGCGCATGAAATATGCGATTACCGAAAAGGATGCGACCTTCGCCGACCGGGGCACCGGCTGGCGGCTGATCGGCGAGGCCCTGAAATACGGCATATTCCGCAAGGGCTTCATCGCCCTGACGACCGTGCCGATCCGGATGTATTTCCGCACCCGCGAGGGGCTGGAATCACCGGATGCGACCATTTCCGTCATGCCGTTCCTGACCGAACGGATCAACCGCGAACGGCGCATCGCCCGCGGGCGCGGCATCACGCTCAGCGTCAACGTACTGCGCTCGGAAAGCCTGGGCAGTATTCATATCAAATCCACCGACCCGGCCGAGGCCCCGGCGATCCGGTTCAATTTCCTGTCGGCGGAAATGGACCGCACCGGGCTGCTGACCGCCATGCGCAAGGGGCGCGAGCTGATGGCGACATCACCGCTGGCCGATATCGTCGGGCACGAAATTGCCCCGGGCCCGGAAACACAGAGCGACGAAGACCTGCTCGAATGGGTGCGCAATACCGCGGAGACCACCTACCACCCCGTCGGCACCTGCAAGATGGGCAGCGATCCGATGGCCGTGGTCGACGACCAGTTGCGGGTGCATGGCGTCGAGGGGCTGCGGGTGGCGGATGCGTCGATCATGCCGACCCTGACATCGGGCAACACCAACGTCCCCTGCATCATGATCGGCGAGAAATGCGCAACAATGGTGCTGGCCGCAGCGAAAGCCGACCCGGCGCAGGCGGCGGCCTAGGGCGCGGCGGATACCGGGCGGCCGAAGAACAGCCGGTTGCCGTCCGGGTCGGTCACCTCGAAACCCTGTAACCCGTCCTCAGTGGCGAGCGGCGGGACGGACAGACCGCGCGCCGTATATTCATCCACCAGCATTTGCGCGTCCGGAACCTCCAAAAACGCATCCCATGCCGCCCCCGCCCGCCGCGCCGGTTTTTCGCTCGCCTGCAGCATGATCCGCGCCGCACCCCGCGCAACAATGGCGAAACCAGCACCACGCGCCCCACAGGCAAAGCCCAGCGTGTCGCCGTAAAACGTCACCGCCGCGTCAAGGTCGCGGACCGGCTGCACCGGCATTGCCGCCGTGACCGACTGTTCGGCCAACGCGGCGCGTTCCGCCACCGCGAATTGCAGCCGGCCGATGGCCTCGTCAATCCTGCCGGTGAACAGCGCCCCGTCGATGTTATGCTGCGAGCGGTTATCCGTGATCAGGTCAAACAGCGGATATCTCTGCATCGGGCCGCCGGCCGCAGCAGGCGGATGATGCTGGAAGACGCAGGCAATGCCGAGCCCTTCAACAATCAGCGCGGCACGCCCCTTCATCCGGTCGATTTCCTGCCGCAGCGCACGGAAGGCCGGGTCCTTCATGCCTTCTTCCATCTGGAAAATACCCTTCGTCCCCCAGACCGGGTCCTGCGAAGGCGCGGCGCCCGCGGTCAGGAAGCGCATGATGCGGTCGCGGAAGTCCTCCAGGAAAGCGATATCTTCTTCGAGCGAAGCCATATGGGTGCGTCCTTGGTATGCTGGCAGGGCGGCCGGGCAGTCCTTTCACCCTATCCTCTCACCCCAAAGGGCGCGAGGGTTCAGAAACGTTCGGCACGCAGCACATATGTATCGGATACGCTTACCACGCCAATATGGCGCTCGACGACGGCAAAGGCACTTTCGAGCAGGGCGTCCAGCCGATCAGGGTGAATAAGGCAGATGACAGCAACCATGCCGCCGGCCCGCCCCACCTGGCCCTCACGGCTCCATTGGCCCGAGCGTCCGGAACCGCCGCTGACAGGAAGGATTGTGTAGCCGGTCACCCCGGCCTCGTTCAACGCATTGGTAAGTCGCCCCTCCATCACCGCTTCGATGATGATTTCCACGCGCTTGGCCTCGTGCATTTTCATTGTATTCAGTTCCCTGTCACAGCGCCGGCCAGCAAAAGATAGAGCGGAATGCCAAGCGTCAGGTTGAACGGAAAGGTTACGCCCAGCGCCAGCGTCAGCGACAGGGCAGGATTGGCCTCGGGCAGCGCCACCCGCATTGCAGCGGGTACGGCGATATACGAAGCGGATGCTCCCAGCACCATGAGCAGTACGACGCCGCCGAATGACAGTCCCAGCGCCAGACCAGCGGCGAGGCTGAGCGTCGCACCCACAAGTGGCATCACAATACCGAAGATGACCGCTCCCAACGACAGCACGCCGCGACTGCTGCGCAGCCCCCGGCCTGCCACCAGCCCCATATCAAGCAGGAACAGGCACAAGACCCCTTTGAACGGATCGACGATGAAGCTCCTTATCTCCGCCAGCCCCGCCTCCCCCGTGAACCAGCCGATGGCGAACGCGCCAAGCAGCAGGATGATCGAACCGTTGATCAATATCTCGCGCCACAATTCGGCCCCCACCCGCTCGGCGGTGCCGCCGCGCCTTGCGGCAAGCCACAGTGCTGACAGGATCGCCGGCGCTTCCATCGCCGCCGCCACCGCGATCATGTAGCTTTCGGCCGGTATACCGCGCCCCGCGAGAAGAGAACTCGCGGCAACAAAAGTCACGATGGAGATGGACCCGTAATGTCCCGCCACCGCGGCCGCATCGATAACGGGTACCCGCGTCAGGAAGCGCAGCATGGCAAAGGCGATAAAGGGCAATAGGATTGAAAGTATGACGCCAGCAAACAGTGCCGCCACCAGCAACGCATCAACGCCGTGGGCCGCCACGCCCGCGCCGCCCTTGAAGCCGATGGCAAACAGCAGGTAGAGCGACAGTCCTTTGGCAACCGCTTCGGGAAAGCTCAGATCCGATCGGACCAGAGCCGCCACGAGTCCGAGCAGGAAACTCAAAATGATCGGCGAAACCAGATTCGCCCCTGCTAGCGCCAGGATACCGTCCATACCCATCCCTTAAAATTCCGACAGGTATATAGGCGAAGGGAACAGGGCAAAAAAACCAGAAAATCTTCCTTTGATCCATCCGCACAAGTGATCCAGGTCGCAGGACCGGCTCTGTTTGAGACATTTTCCTCTACCGCGATTTAAAAGGCCTTCTGTAAAAGGCTAATGGACAGGGGCAGGAAACCAAAACCCGCCCTCATGCGGAGACACGTCGTTCTCGCCAATAGCCTTGTCAGGGAAAAAACCGGCCCTGGGTGCCTGATGCCCCTGAACGCGTGACACAGATGCACTCCTTCAGGGCCGGGAACGGGTGAGGAGGGACAACGAATCCGCCCCCACTGGACGCAGCCGCCGCGACCTGCTGCAATATGGCAAACCGCATTCACGAGAAGGAACCACACGCATGCCGATTATCGATTCACAGGTCCATGTCTATGAAGCCAACACGCCGGACCGCCCCTGGGCAACGGTCCCGAACTGGCCCGACCGTGTGAACGGCGCCGATATGGTGGCGGCCATGGACAAGGTCGGCGTCGACGGCGCGATCTTCATTTCCGCCTTTTCCATGTACCGTTACGACGCCAGCTATGCCGAAGAAGTGCAGCGCGCCTATCCCGGCAAGTTCGGGCTGGTCAAGCCGGTTGATCCGGACGACCCGGCGGTCGGCGATGTCATCGCCAAATGGAAAGCGACGCCGGGCACGGTCGGCATCCGCATCATGATGACGCCGGAAGCCGGCCGCGACCCCGCCGATCCGGGGCTCGACCGCATCCTGGCCGAAGCCGTGAAGCACGACTTCCCGGTCAACATGCTGTGCTGGGACAATGTCGATGCGGGCACCGCGATCATCGACCGCCACCCGGAAAACCGTTTCATCCTCGACCACATGGCGATCCTGCAGCCGCGCACCCCGCCGGCCCCGGCCGAACCCTGGAAGGACCTGCCGAAGGTGCTGGAACTCGCCAAACGCGACAACGCGGTGATCAAGGTCAGCGGCGCCTGCACCCTGTCAAAGGAACCCTACCCGTTCAACGATATCTGGGACCCGCTGGCGCGCATCTTCGACGCCTGGGGCTTCGAACGCTGCCTGTGGGGCACGGACTGGACCCGCGCCTTCGCGGTGGTGAATTTCGAACAGGCGGTCGAACCCTTCCGCCTGACCGACCGGCTGTCCGACAGCGAACGGGCCATGCTGATGGGCGGCGCCACGGCGAAGGCCTATCGCTGGGAACCGTCCTGATCGGAAACACCGACCGCGCGGGGGGCAGGCGATGAACATGATGTTCAACCCGAGGAACAGGGCGAATGCGTCAAGCGCGTTCGTCGGGCTGGCGCTGCTCTACGGGATCTGGATCGAGAATATTTTTCTTATTTCCGGCCTGATCGTCGTAAACTGCTTCCTCGCCTCGTTCCACAAATGCCCGAAATGCCTCGAAATGGTCGGGCGGAATTATCTGGGTTACTGGACGCCCTATGTGCCGCAACATTGCCGCGGTTGCGGCTGCGACCTGACTGACCCGGAAAGCTATACTGACTCAAAACCCTCTGCTGGCTGAGAATTTCCAAGAAGGAAGAATCCGATGAAAATGAACACATTCGGCCGCACGGGCCTCCAGATTTCGCAACTCACCTTCGGCTGCGGTGCGGTCGGCGGGTTGATGACCAAGGGCGACCCGAAGGATCAGGCCGAGGCCGTCGCCTGGGCGCGCGACCACGGCATCAATTTTTTCGATACGGCGGCGTCCTACGGCAATGGCGCATCGGAAACCAATCTCGGCCGGATCCTGGGCGGCAACAAGGACGGGCTGGTCGTCAGCACGAAATTCGGGCTGAACGCCGAAGACCTGAAAGACGTCGCCAGATCTTCCCGCGCCTCGCTGGAAGCCAGCCTGAAGCGGCTGAACCTGGACCATGTCGATATCTTTCAGTTGCACAATACGCCGGGCGGACCGGAAGACGACGCCAATATCACGCTCGACCAGGTGATGAACGATGTCGTCCCCGCCTTCGAAAAACTGCGCGACGAAGGCAAAACCCGGTTCATCGGCTTCACCGCCAAGGGCAATACCGCCGACCTGCACACGATGATCAAGTCGGATAAATTCGACAGCGCACAGGTGTTCTACAACATGCTGGTGCCCTCGGCGGGCGAACCGGTTGCCGCAAATTACCCGGCGCAGGATTACCGCGAAATTTTGAGCCTGAGCAAAAGCCACGGCGTCGGCGTCTACGGCGTGCGGGTACTGGCCGGCGGCGCGCTGTCGGGCAGCGAATCCCGCCACCCGCTCGGCACGCCCACAGTGTCCCCCATCGGATCGCGCACCGACTACGCGACCGACGTGCAGCGCGCCCTGAAGTTCAAGCCGCTGGTCGACGCCGGCCATGCCGCCACCCTGCCGGAACTGGCCATCCGCTATGTCATTTCAAACCCCGACCTGCCCACGGTCGAGGTCGGCATCGCCACCTTCGAGGAATTCAGGAAGGCCTACGATGCGATTGAAAAGGGGCCGCTGCCGCAAAACGTCCTGGACGAAATCCGGACAATCCAGAAAGGGTTTGCGGGATAGTCAAACCTTGCCCTGATCCCCAAAACCTGCGCGTTCCCATCTATGAATTTTTGAACGAGACGACACTGGCTTTTTACTCGATGCGAAAACCATCAGAATTGACTGGTTAACGGCGATGACAGTGCATTGGCCTTTCTTTCTGTATATGTTCGCGAACCGGCGCATGGAATCCCCCAAAAGGCGCGGGATCGTGCAGGAAACAGTGGGCAGGGCCTGACCCCTGCTGTCAATCGGAGCGTCAGAATAATGTTTTGGTGGGAATACTTAGTCGTTTTGCTCGTTTGGGCCGTCGTGAATGTGATCGTTCTGGCGTTCGCGAAAGACGCCAAGGGCGCCAGCACCCTGACCTGGGATTCCGCCGTGATATCCAGCATCTGTTTCCTGCTGCTGCTGCTGTTCGCCTACAAGAAGCTTATTGCTTCATGACGGAAGGAAACGCCGGAAAACTTTAAACTGTTCGCTTTCGGCGACGACCGGAAAACAAAACGCCGGTTCAATACTGTTGACCGGACTATTGACCGGCATCACGCGGATATGCATCGCTAACGCATGACAAACGGCATCCGGCGCGGCACGCACCGTCAGAAGCCATCAGATTCCAGGGGAGAGATCGTCATGCAAGCGGATTACGTCATCGTCGGGGCCGGCTCCGCCGGCTGTGTGCTGGCCAACCGGCTGACCGAGGACCCGGATGTCACAAAGCGTGATCCTGCTCGAGGCCGGCGGCCGGGACTCGAACCCGTATGATCCATATCCCCGCCGGTACATCAAGCTGCTGGATCATCCGACGATCACCTGGGGCTTCACGGCCGACAAGGATTCGGGCCTGAACGGCCGGGAGATTCTACTACCCGCGCGGCCGGGTGCTGGGCGGGTCAAGCTCGATCAACGGCCTGATCTATATCCGCTCCCAGCCCGAGGATTACGATCATTGGTCACAGCTCGGCAACCGCGGCTGGGGCGCCAGGATGTCTTTCCGTATTTCCGCAAGGCCGAGAATTGGGAAGGCCCGGAAGACGAGGTCCACGCCAAGGGCGGACCGCTCTCCACCTCGTTGACCCGCGATCAGCCGGAATTGTGCAAGGCGGCAATCGAGGCGGCGGGGGAAATGGGCTGGGAGTATCGCGAGGATCTGAACGATCTGCCCCAAGGCCTGGGCGACCATGTCGGCTGGGTTCAGCAGACGAGGGGCGGCCGGTTCCGCGCCAGCGCCGCGCGCACCTATCTCGGCCCGGCGATGAAGCGGCCCAATCTCAAGGTCGTCACCGGCGCGATGGTGCATCGCCTGATCCTGGAGGGCAAAAAGGCGGTCGGCGTCGAGTTTTCGCGCGGCGGGGCGCCCGAGCGGGCCGACGCGGCGGGAGAGGTCATCGTCTCCGGCGGGGCCATCGGCTCTCCGCAATCCTGCAATTGTCCGGCATCGGCGGGCCCGAGCATCTGGGCGGCATCGGGGTTGAGGTCAATCACGCGCTACCGGGCGTCGGCCAGAACTTTCAGGATCACTTCATCGTTCGCGTGCAGGCTTATGTGAAGGGTATCGAAACCCTGAACGAACGCTCCCGCGGCATCCGCTTCGCCGGCGAGTTGATGAAATACGCCTTCCAGGGCCGGGGGATGCTGACCTACGCGGCGTCCCTGGTGGCCGCCTCGGTGAAGGCGCTGCCGGAATCCGCGACGCCGGATGTGCAGGCGCTGTTTTCGTCGGGCAGTTTTGGGCCTGGACCAAAGCGGGAGCTTGACACCAGGCCCGGCATGACCGCCGGGGTGTGGCAGATGCGCCCGGAAAGCCGGGGCCATGTCCTGGCGCGCTCCGCCGACCCGCGCGACCAGCCCGTGATCAACCCCAACTATCTCGCCGAGGACCGCGACCAGCGCAGCAATCATCGCCGGTATTGCAGGCTGGCGCGCGACTGGTTCAACGCCCCGGCGCTGAAGCCTTACGTGGTCGCCGAGAACGGCGCCCGGCGCGGATCTCCAGAGCTGATGACGAGCTTCCTGCATCTCGCCCGCCAGGCCGGGACAACACGGTCTTCCACGCGACCTGTTCCTGCCGCATGGGGCCCGACCCGATGTCGGTGGTCGACGACCGGCTGCGCGTGCATGGCATGCAAGGCCTGCAGCGTCATCGACGCCTCGGTCATGCCGGCGGTAACCTCGACCAACACCAACGCGCCGACCATCATGATCGCCGAAAAAGGCGCGGACATGCTGAAGGAAGACGCCCGCGCAAGGCAGACCGCAGCAGCGTAACCGGGCTGAAACCGCCCCGAAAGACAATCATGAAAATCGACCGCATTTATATCGATGTTTTTCGCGCGCCTGTCGAAAAACCGGTTGTCACCTCGTTCAGTACGATACCAAGTCGCGGTATGGCGATGTTGCGGCTCGAAGACAGCGACGGCAATATCGGCTGGGGGGATATCTGGGGCAATTTCCCAACCATCACCACAGAGTACAGGGCGCAACTCGCGGCGTTTACGTTACCCGGCCTGCTGCTCGGAAAGACCGTCGGGGATATTCCCCGTTTCTACCAAGGGCTAGTCGAAAGCCTGCATGTCCTGACCGTTCAGGCCGATGAACCGGGCCCGGTCGCCGCCGTGCTGGCTGCGGTGGATCAGGCGCTGTGGGACCTTGCCGCCCGAAAAGCGAACCTGCCCCTGCGCAAATTGCTCAACCCGGACGCGGCAGACCGCATTCCGGGTTATGCAAGCGGCCTGAACCCGGGTGATGGCCCGCAGGTCGTCGATGAACAGCGCGGCCTGGGGCACCGGAATTTCAAGCTGAAAATCGGCTTCGGTGAAGATATCGACAAGGACAATGTCCATCGCATTATCGACGGGTTGGCACCGGGCGAGCGCTTTTTCGTCGATGCAAACCAGCGCTGGAACCTTGAACAGGCACGCCATGCCGCAGACTGGCTTGCGGATGCGGGGGTCGGCTGGCTGGAAGAACCGATGCCGGCGGACACGCCCGACGCACAATGGCAGGCATTGAAAGCGTCCACGCGTATTCCCCTGGCTGGCGCGGAGAACCTGCGGGGCATGGACCGGGTTGAAACCGCATTCGGCTGGCTGGATTACGTGCAACCGGATGTCGGAAAATGGGGCGGGGTCACGGACTGCTTCGCCATTGCCAACAAGGCGATCGCGGCGGGCCGTACCTATTGCCCCCACTGGCTGGGCGGCGGCGTTGGCCTGCTGCATTCCGCCCAACTGCTCGCAGCCGCCGGGGGCGACGGGCTGCTTGAAATGGACGTCAACGAGAACCCCCTGCGTGACGCCATGCTCGGCGGCGCATTATCCATCGATAACGGCTTTGTCGACCTGCCGATGCAAAGCGGCATCGGCGCAGCACCGGACCTCGCGGCGCTTGAACACTGGCGGGTCGACCAGAAGGTGATCGATTAAGCCCCTGCCCCGCGAAAACCAAAACACCAGACTGAGAAAAAATAAATGACTGACGGGAACGAGCCCACCCTGTT
The DNA here is from genome assembly GCA_943788635.1 of uncultured Alphaproteobacteria bacterium. Classification (GTDB taxonomy): domain Bacteria; phylum Pseudomonadota; class Alphaproteobacteria; order UBA8366; genus MarineAlpha4-Bin1. Next base: position 48,405 of record CALSRA010000029.1, read on the forward strand.
CGAACGCATCGGCGGCAGTGCCGTGGTCGATATCATGGTCGAACGATTCTACGACAATATGGACAGCATGCCGGAAGCGGCGGGCATCCGGGCGATGCACCATCCCGACCTGGGCCCGGTAAGGGAAGTGCTGAAGCGCTATTTCACCGAATGGCTGGGCGGGCCGCCGCTCTATTCCAACGAACGCGGCCACCCGCGCCTGCGCATGCGGCACATGCATGTTTCCATCGGGATTGCCGAACGGGATGCCTGGCTGCTGTGCATGCGGGGGGCGCTGGACGACGCGGTCAGTGATGACGCCGCGCGGGAGGACATCTACCGAGCGCTGAGCGGCCTCGCCGACCATATGCGCAACAAGGACGAGGCCTAGGCCGGATCACGGCTGGATCTAACCCGCCGCCCGGAACGCCGCGACGAATTTGCGCCATTTATCCTCGGGCGCGTCCTTGTCCATCGAGAAATACAGCGCTGTCCGCTGCATCAACCCACCCTCGTAGCGGGTTCGCATCAGCGACGCGATCTCATCCGGCTTGCCGGCGACGGAACAGGCTTCCAGCAGGTCATCGGGCACCAGTCCTGGCAGCTTGTCGAAATCGCCGGACCGGGTTACCGCGCTCAATTCCTTGCCCAAGGTGTCGTAACCATGATGTTCCAGCAGCGCGCGGTAGTTCGGCGTCGACCCGTAGAACCCGATCTGGAAACGCATGTTCTTCTCGGCTTCCGCCCGTTCGGCTTCGGTATCGCCGGTGATGACAAATACGGGGGCGAAGAAGGCGATATCATCGACGCTGCGGCCGCTCATCGCCGCGCCCTTTGCCACGGCGGGGCGCACGACATCGCGCAGATACGACACCGAATGCATCGGATGGACATGCATCCCGTCCGCGACCTCGCCCGCCACCTGGCACATGCGCGCATTCACCCCGGCGACATAGACCGGGATATCCGGATGGGCGATGGGGCCCGGGTTGAACATCGGGTTGTTCAGGATATAGCGATAGAATTCACCCTGGTATTCCGGTTTCGTGCCGTTCTGGAAGCTGTCCCAGATCGCGCGGACGCAGCGGATATAATCCGTCAGTCGTGCTGCCGGGCGTTCGAATTCAGCCGAAAACCGGCGCTCCACATGGGCCCGCACCTGGCTGCCAATGCCCAGATGGAACCGGCCGTTGCTGATATCGGCAAGGTCCCACGCCGCCTGCGCCATGGCATAGGGACTGCGGGCGAAGGCGACCGCGATATTCGTGCCGATATGGATGTTTTCAGTCGCCGCCGCGACCTGCGCCAGCGGCATGAACGGGTTATGCGCCGCCTCATACGTCCATACGCAATCATAACCGATGCTTTCGCATTTTTGGCCATAGGGCGCCGCGTCCCGCAACCCGATATCCCACATCATACTGTCGATAAACATGCCTGATCCTTCCCATTGGCGCCCTTCGCTGCTTTCTTTATGCAACCGCACGGCCATCCCTTGCAATCACCCGGCACAGGAAACACCTTACCTGCATGACCGGTAATGGTGCACGATGCGCCCGACCGACACGGGATCGAAGAGAGGAAATCGGATGGCACAGGAACGCGCGGTACTCGCAGGGGGCTGCTTCTGGGGCATGCAGGATCTTATCCGCAAGCTGCCGGGGGTCGGAAAAACACGGGTCGGCTATACGGGCGGCGAGGTGCCCAACGCGACTTACCGCAACCATGGCAACCACGCCGAAGGGATCGAGATATTCTTCGACCCGGACAGGATCTCCTTTCGCACGCTGCTGGAATTCTTCTTCCAGATCCACGACCCGTCCACCCGGGACCGCCAGGGCAACGATATGGGGCCGTCCTACCGCTCCGCCATTTATTATGTCGATGACGCACAAAAGCAGGTGGCGCTGGATACCATCGCCGATGTGAACGAAAGCGGCATCTGGCCCGGCAAGGTCGTCACCGAGGTGGAACCGGTCAGCGATTTCTGGGAAGCCGAACCCGAACATCAGGACTACCTGGAGCGGATTCCGAACGGCTACACCTGCCACTTTCCGCGCCCCGACTGGGTCCTGCCGAGGCGCCACGCGGCCGAATAGCCCGCATCGCGGCCTGTGCGCAGACAGCTTTATTTGTTGCCTTTTTGTTCTTTTTGTGACATGGTTCTGTTTTCCCGTTTTTCAGACGGCCCGGGCAGGGCCACGAAAAATGTGGATCAATGTCAATCAATGCAAAGCAATGCTTATTGGCGGAACACCACAGGGACAATTGACAGATGAGCACAACAATACTGGGCCCCGACAACGAACCGCGTTGTGGCTGGTGCGGCACCGTGCCGGAATTCATCCCCTATCACGACGCGGAATGGGGCTTTCCGGTCGATGATGATATCCGCCTGTTTGAAAAGCTGTGTCTGGAAAGTTTCCAGTCCGGGCTGAGCTGGCGCACCATCCTCGCCAAGCGGGAAAACTTTCGCAGCGCCTTCGACGGTTTCGATTACAACAAGGTCGCAGCCTTCACCCAGACCGATATCGACCGCCTGTTGCAGGATGCGGGGATTGTCCGCCACCGCGGCAAGATCGAAGCCGTCATCAACAATGCAAACCGGGCGCAGGAGCTTGTCGAACAGGAAGGCTCGCTGGCGGCATATTTCTGGCGCCATGAGCCGGACCCGGCGACGCTTGGCGAACCGCAATCCGTGTCGACATCAGCGGAATCGATTGCCCTGTCCAAGGACCTGAAAAAACGCGGCTGGAAATTCGTCGGTCCCACCACGGTCTTCGCCTTCATGCAGGCGATGGGGATGATCAACGACCACGTGACCGACTGCGTGATGCGAAGCGAATCCGACAGCGCGCGCCAGCGTTTCACGCGACCGGGACGCTGAAACCGGGTGCGATCAGCGCCAGTTGCCAATAAATGCAAACCGATGCCAATCAGGTGATGATTTATTCGGGGACAGCATCGCCGGAAAGATGGCGCGGCGTTCCGGAGCAATGCCAATGAATGCAAATAAAAGCCAATCAATGCCACGTCTCCCTCTGCCCTCTCTCCCAAGGGGGCGAAGGTCATGAAGGAAGCGTCATGACGCGCGGTTGTCCGCCCTGCCCCGCGCAGTTAGATTGCGGTCAAATCACACAGTTTTGAGGGATAAACCACCCATGTTCACGACCCGCCCGGAAATTCTCGGCACCTTCGGTGTTGTATCCTCGACCCATTGGGTCGCCTCCTCCGCCGGGATGGCGATGCTGGAAAAAGGCGGGAACGCCTTTGACGCGGCGGTCGCAACCGGCATGACCATCCAGATCTGCGAACCGCATCTGAACGGCGCGGGCGGCGACATGCCGGTGCTGATCCATCGGGCGGACAAGAATGAAACGATGGTCGTCTGCGGACAGGGCGTGGCCCCGGCGGGCGCGACCATTGAGCATTACCGCGGGCTGGGACTGGACCTGGTGCCAGGCACCGGATTGCTGGCAACGGTCGTGCCGGGCACGTTCGACGCCTGGATGCTGATCCTGCGCGACCACGGCACGATGAGCCTGGAAGAGGTCTTCGGCCCCGCCATCGGTTATGCGATCAACGGCGCGCCGATGGTGGCGCGGGTCGGGCAGACCATCGCCACGGTGCAGGAACTGTTCGAAAACGAATGGCCGACCTCCGCCAATGTCTACCTGCCGAACGGCAAGCCACCGGCGCCAGGCAGCCTGCTGGGCAATGCGCAACTGGCGACGACCTGGCAGCGGATCATTGCCGAGGCCAAGGCCGCGAGTTCCGACCGCGCCGAACAGATCGAAGCGGCGCGGCGCGCCTGGGCCGAGGGCTTCGTTGCCGAAGCAGTCGAGAATTTCTGCCGCAATAACGCGGTCATGGATGTCAGCGGCGAGCGCCATTACGGGGTGCTGACCGGCGACGACATGGCGAAATGGCGCGCCACCTACGAGGCGCCGCTCAGTTACGATTACGGCGACTTCACGGTGATGAAGACCGGCCCCTGGGGCCAGGGCCCGGCGATGCTGCAGCAACTGGCGTTGCTCCAGGGCTATGACATTTCGGCAATGGACCCGACCGGGCCGGATTTCGTGCATCTGGTGGTGGAGGCGGTGAAGCTCGCCTATGCCGACCGGGAGGCTTTTTACGGCGATCCGAACTTCGTCGACGTGCCGATGGAGACGCTGCTGTCGAAGGAATACAACGACGAGCGGCGCAAGCTGATCGACATGGAATCGGCCTCGCTCGGCTTCCACCCGGGGCAGATCGACGGCTTTGGCGGCAAGGTGGATTACGATTTCCACGTCGCCGCGGCGCAGGCCAATCGCGGCGGCGCGGGCATCGGCGAACCAACCGTTGGCAAGCAGGGGCTGGTTGCAGGCGACACCTGCCATATCGACGTGATCGACAAACACGGCAACATGGTCGCGGCAATGCCGAGCGGCGGCTGGCTGCAAAGCTCACCCATCATTCCCGAACTCGGCATCAGTCTGAACAGCCGGGCGCAGATGTTCTGGCTCGAGGAAAACCGCCCCGCAACACTGAAGCCGGGCAAGCGCCCCCGCACGACGCTATCCCCATCGATGACACTGCGAGATGGCAAGCCTTACATGGCGTTCGGCACGCCCGGCGGCGACCAGCAGGACCAGTGGCAGGGCAGCTTCTTCCTGCGCCACGCGCATTTCGGCATGAACCTGCAGGAAGCGATCGACGCTCCAAGCTGGCACAGTGAGCATTTCCCCAGTTCGTTCTACCCGCGCGGCGCGCAACCGGGGAAACTGGTTCTGGAAGGGCGTTTCCCGCAATCCACCATCGACGAGCTGCGCCGCCGTGGCCACAAGATCGATGTCGGCGAAGACTGGTCCGAAGGCCGTCTCTGCGCGGCAGCCCAGCTCGACGGGATGCTGAAGGCCGCCGCCAACCCGCGCGGCATGCAGGGTTATGCGGTCGGGCGATAAGCAATTTTATTAACCCCTGTTAACGGAGTGTTAACTTCCCTCAGACTTTAATGCCGTATTGACGAATCCAAAGCGCCGCTCAGGTGGCCCGGCAGAACGCAGGGCGGGCGGCGCAAATTGGGGGGAAACGGCATGACGAACGAACCATTACTTGCCCTGAACGAAGAGCTTCGCGGCATCGCCGCAGAGCGAACAAGGCTCGCCGAAGAACATCTGAAATGCCAGATTACCGGCGACAACGCACAGGAAGTCGATGCCGGCTTTGCCGCGCTGAGCGAAAAATGGCACCCCGCTATGCGGCGCCTCGCCGATACGCCCGCGGATAACATGGACGGCGTGCTCGTCAAGCTGCGCATTGTTGCAGGCGCCATGGCCACCGGCCAGACCACCCAGTATGACGAAGACATCATGCTTCTGGCCATTGCCGACCTGGAGCGCCTGACGCAAAAATAACAGCGTCTAACGCGGGACCGACCCCACCCCCTTCCGATACCTTCAAGCTACATTGCTGACCGGACCGCCGCGCGATCCGGCACGGTTCTTCCTGCCCTTGACAGCGCCCGGAAAAACGGGCGTAACCTTGCCCCTACAGGACATAAAAAACAGGGTCTCAGGGAGGAATACGGGATGACAATCGGGAAACTGTCCGCCGGCTTCGTGGCGGCGCTCGCACTGGCATCATTGCCGGCACAGGCGGCGTCGGTAAAGATCGGCTTCGTGACGACACTGACCACCCCCGCCGGCGTGATCGGCAGGGACATGCAGGACGCTTTCAATCTGGCGCTGGAAGATATCGGCGGCAAGATGGGCGGACTGGACGTCGAGGTCTTCTATGAAGATGACGGCTTCAAGCCGGAAATCGGCAAGCAGAAAACCGACAAGCTGGTGCAGAAAGACGATGTTGATTTCGTCGCCGGTTATATCTGGTCGCATGTGCTGCTCGCCTCACAGAAATCGGTGCTCGGCGCGGGCAAGTTCCTGATCAGCGCCAATGCCGGCCCCTCGCAGCTTGCGGGCAAGCAGTGCCACGAGAACTTCTTCGCGACGTCATGGCAGAACGATCAGACGCCAATGGCAATGGGTGAGGTACTGAACAAGCGCGGCGTCAAGTCGCTCTATGTCATCGCCCCGAATTACGCCGCCGGCAAGAATATGGTCGCGGGCGTCGAACGCAGCTTCAAGGGCAAGATTGTCGGCAAGGACCTGACCAAATGGCCGGGCCAGCTCGATTTCTCCGCCGAACTCGCCAAGGCGCGGGCATCCAAGGCGGATGGCGTGTTCGTTTTCTATCCGGGCAAGGCCGGCGGCGCCTTCATGAAGCAGTACCAGCAGGCCGGATTGAATGGCAAAATTCCGCTCTATTCCGTCTTCACGGTGGATTCGCTCAGCCTGCCCCTGTTCCAGAAGGGCAAGCTTGAAGGCGTCATGGGCAGCTATATGACCCAGTTCTGGGCCCCCGATCTGGATACGCCGCAGAACAAGAAATTCGTCGACGGCTTCCGCAAGAAGTACAACCGCTACCCCTCCTTCTATGCGGCGCAGACCTATGATTCCATGTTCCTGATCAAAAGCGCGGTGGATGCGGTCAAGGGCGACCTGACGAACAAGGACGGCATGCGCGCGGCCATGGCGAAGGCGGATTTCCCATCCGTCCGCGGATCGTTCAAATTCGGCAACAATCATTTCCCGATCCAGGATTTCTACCTGCGTGAAGTGGTCGCCGATGCGGACGGCAACTGGACAACCGCAACCCGCGACGTGGTGTACAAGGATCATCAGGATCCCTACGCCAAAGACTGCAAAATGTAGAATGACGGGCCTTCCGTTCCCCAACCGGGACGGAAGGCCGATTTTGCGATGACCTGGACCTTATTGCTGGAGCAGTCCCTGAACGGCTTTCAGCTCGGTATCGTGCTGTTCCTGATGGCCGCCGGGCTGACGCTGGTATTCGGGATCATGGACATGGTCAACCTTGCGCATGGCTCGCTCTATATGATCGGCGCCCTGCTCTGCGCGACCTTTACCGAATGGACCGGGTCATTCCTGCTCGGCGTGTTGCTGGCTTTGCCGGCAGTGCTGGTTGTCGGGATCCTTGTCGAGGTCGTGGCGCTGCGAACGCTCTACAAGCGCGACCACCTGGATCAGGTGCTGGCCAGTTTCGGCCTGATCCTGTTCTTCAACGAATTGGCCCGCATCGTCTGGGGTCCGGAAGGCATGGCTATCCCGCTGCCCGCATGGCTGGACGGCAGCATCGAAATCCTGCCCGGCGTGCCGTATCCCACCTATCGACTGATGGTCATCGTTGTTGGGCTTGCTGTTGCCGCCGCCCTCTACTGGCTGGTGGTGAAGACACGCACCGGCATGCTGATCCGCGCCGGTGCTTCGAACCGGACCATGGTCGGCGCGCTTGGCGTGAATATCGGGTTGCTGTTCACCCTGATCTTCGGGCTCGGCGCCGCTCTGGCCGGACTCGCCGGGATGATCGCCGCGCCGATCGTGCAAGCCAATATCGGCATGGGCGAGAGCATCCTGATCCCCGCCTTCGTGGTTATTGTCGTCGGCGGCATAGGATCGATCCGCGGCGCCTTCATTGCGGCGCTGATCGTCGGCCTGATCGATACGATGGGCCGATCTTTCCTCGATGTTCTGCTGGGCACCTTCATGTCTGCCAATGCCGCGGAAACAGCGGCACCCGCGCTGTCCGCCATGGCGATCTACATATTGATGGCCGTCGTACTGTTCTTCCGGCCACAGGGTTTGTTCCCGCCACAGGGGCGCGGCTGATGGTGCTGAACCGACGCATCATCGTGACGGTACTCGTGCTGATCGCCCTCGCCCTGTTGCCGGTCTTGCTGGGCGGCGCACCGTTTTATATCGGCGTCGTGGCCCGGGCGATGATCCTCGCCATCGCCGCGATCAGCCTGAACCTGATCCTTGGATACGGCAACATGTTCAGCTTCGGGCATGCTGTCTATATCGGGATCGGCGCCTATACCGTCGGCATATTTGCGCATTACGACATTTTCAACGGATTCATCCAATGGCCCGTCGGGCTCGCCGTATCCGCCTTGATCGCGCTTCTGTTCGGCGCGATTTCACTGCGGACCAAGGGCGTCTATTTCATCATGATCACGATGGCGCTGGCGCAGATGATGTATTTCCTGGGCCTTAGCCTGGACAAATACGGCGCCGATGACGGGCTGGTTATCTACACCCGCAGCGAATTCGCAGGGCTGATCGATCTGGAAGACCACGTCACCCTGTATTATGTGGTTTTCGGGTTCCTGCTGCTGACGGTTCTTGGCATGGCGCGGCTGATCAATTCACGGTTCGGGCTGGTGATCCGTGCGACCAAGTTCAACGAAGCGCGCATGCGGGCATTGGGGTTCCCGGTCGGACGCTACAAGCTGACCGCCTTCGTTCTTGCGGGAACGATATGTGGCCTGGCGGGTCTGCTGCTCGGCAACTTCACCAATTTCGTCAACCCGGACATGATGCACTGGACGCGCTCGGGCGAGCTGATCTTCATGGTCGTTCTGGGCGGCATGGGTTCGGTCTTTGGCCCGATCTTCGGCGCCATCACCTTTCTGCTGCTGGAAGAATTTCTGTCCGACCTGACCGAGCATTGGCAGATCGTTTTCGGACCGTTCCTGATCCTGGTCGTGCTGTTTGCGCGCGGGGGAATCGATGGCTTGCTGGGACGGAAGGACCGGTCCGATGACTGAGCCCCTGCTGCAAGTGGACTCGCTGATCAAACGCTTCGGCGGGCTGGTCGCAACCGACCAACTGTCGCTCGATATCCTGCCCGGGGAAGTGCACGCGGTGATCGGCCCCAACGGCGCTGGCAAGACCACGTTCATCGCCCAGCTTGCGGGGGAACTCCGCCCCGACGCCGGGACGATCCATTTCAAGGGCCGGAATATTACGCGGCTTGACCCCGCGCAACGATCACAACGCGGGCTGGCGCGATCATTCCAGATCACCAGCATATTTTCCGGCCTGACCGTAGAGGACAATGTCGCTCTGGCGGTTCAGGCACATGCCGGTCACAGTTTTCGCTTCTGGCGCGACGCGCGCGTCGACCCGTCGCTGCGGGAGCCCGCCGCAGCAACGCTGCAACGGGTTGGTCTTGGCAATCGCCGGGACGGACTGGCCGGCAACCTTGCCCATGGCGAACAGCGGCAGCTCGAACTGGCGATGGCGCTGGCCACCGAACCGTCCCTGCTGTTGCTGGACGAACCGGCGGCGGGCATGGGTGCCGATGAAACCGAACGCATGGTCGGGTTGCTGCAGGCGTTGAAGGGAACGGTTGCGATCCTTCTGGTCGAACACGACATGAATGCCGTCTTCGCGCTGGCCGATCGGATTTCCGTACTGGTGAACGGATCCTGCATCGCAACCGGAACGCCCGAAGCCATTCGCAACGACGACGACGTTCGCCGCGCCTATCTGGGCGAGGACGCCTGATGCTGGACATTTCAGGTATCGAGACGTTTTACGGCGAAAGTCAGATTCTTTTTGGTGTCACGCTTCAGGTGAAGGCGGGACAGGTCGTCACCCTGCTGGGTCGCAATGGCATGGGGAAAACGACAACCGTGAATGCCATCATGGGCCTGAAAGAACCTAGCGGCGGAAGCATCCGGTTTCGCAAACTGGCCCTGCGAGGCCTGCCCAGCCACGCCATCGCGCAGCACGGCATCGCCCTGGTTCCGGAAGGCCGGCAGATTTTCCCCAACCTCACGGTATACGAAAACCTTGTCGCGACAGCCGCAAACCGCCGGAACGCCAGCCGCCCGTGGACACTGGAACGGATTTTCGAAATGTTCCCGTCGCTTGAATCACGGCGCAGCAACCGGGGGGATTCATTATCCGGCGGCGAACAACAGATGCTTGCGATTGGCCGGGCATTGATGACCAACCCCGAACTCCTGATCCTGGATGAGGCAACGGAAGGTCTGGCACCAATGATCCGGTCGGAAATTTGGCGCTGCCTGGAAATGCTGAAAGCCGAAGGACTGGCCATCCTGCTGATCGACAAGAACCTGGAGGCGCTGACCCGCATCGGCGACTGGCACTATATTATGGAGAAAGGGCGCATCGCCTGGTCCGGCGACAGCACGGCACTGGCCGCTGACCCCGAAATCAGGGTCCGCTACCTCGGCGTTTGATTTGGCAAGGATAGCTGCTCTAAAGGATTTCATCCTCGTCGAACATCGCATCCCCGCCAATTTCCTCCTCAATCGTATCCTGCGCTTCACCGGGCACCGCAGCCTTTGGCAATTGTGCAACATGGAACAGGGCGTCACCCTGGTTAACGACAGGAAGGTTGGTTCGCCCGATAATCAGCCCGGGCATGGTCGCCTTCACCTCGGTTTCCTGCTCCCCGAAGGGATCAGAAATCATGCCCAGAACATCATCGCTCTCCACAAATTCGCCAATCGTACGCGTCGCACGCAGAAGGCCGCCCTCCGGCGCGCGCAGCCACATGCTTTTCTTCGAAACAGGCGTATTGCTCGCACTGGCTTCTATCTTTCGGGACCCGGTCATGCCCAGATGCTTCATCACCATAAGCACCCCCTTCACCCCGACACGGACCGCGAATTCGTCGAAGCGTAGACCTTCGCCAGCTTCGTATAGCAGCATCGGCACGCCCTCCTTGCTGGCGGCGTCACGCAAGGAACCTTCCCGCAGTGCCGATTGCAGGATGATCGGCGCGCTAAACACATGTGCCAGTTCAAGCGCCTTTGCATCGCCGGCACTCACCCGGATCTGAGGCAGGTTCACCCGACCGGCGGCGGCCGAATGCAGGTCGATGCCATAATCGCATTGTTTGACCACATCATTCAGGAAACGGTGCGCCAGTTGACTTCCCAGCGACCCCTTGTCGCTGCCGGGAAACGACCGGTTCAGGTCGCGCCGATCAGGAAGATAACGGCTGTGGTTTATGAATCCGAACGCGTTGACGATCGGGATCAGCAGTACCGTACCCGCCAGGCGTCGCAAGGCCGGGACCCGCATCAGTCGGCGGACGATTTCGACACCGATAATTTCGTCCCCATGCACTGCCGCACTAACGAATATGGTTGGCCCTTCTCGGCGGCCATGCACGACATGCACCGGGAGCGTCATCGGCGTGTGGTTCGACAAAACACTCAAAGGAAGATCGACCGTTACCCGTTCGCCGGCGGCAATCCGGGTCGACCCCAATTGAAATGAAGACCTGCGAGGGGGCATTAACGCCGTCGTCCCTTGGTGTGCGTACGGCCCGGCTTGGCATTCTTTTCAATGAACTCCACAATCTTGCCCGCGACGTCGATACCGGTCGCTTTTTCGACACCTTCCAGGCCCGGCGATGAATTCACTTCCATCACAACCGGTCCATCATTCGACCGCAGCAGGTCCACACCGCAAATATTCAACCCCATGGCATTGGCTGCCTTCAGGGCCGTCGACCGTTCGATCGGCGTAATCTTGATAGCTTCAGCCGTTCCGCCACGATGCAGGTTCGAACGGAAGTCGCCTTCCTTGCCGCGCCGGATCATTGCAGCCACAACCTTTTCACCAACGACGAGACAACGAATGTCTTCTCCATTGGCTTCCTTGACGAACTGCTGCACCAGAATGTTGGTATTCACACCGCCGAACGCCTGAATGATACTTTCAGCCGCTCTGGGGGTTTCGCCCAGAACGACACCGATACCTTGTGTGCCTTCCAGTAGTTTGATCACCACCGGTGCGCCGCCCGCGAGCTTCAGAACTTCCGCCGCGTCGGACGTACGATGCGCAAATATCGTCACCGGCAGGCCAATGCCCTGTCTGGCCAGCAATTGCATGCTGCGCAGCTTGTCGCGGGACCGCGAAATCGCGACCGATTCATTGGCCGGATATACACCCATCATTTCGAACTGGCGCAGAACGGCGGTCCCGAAAAATGTTACCGATGCACCGATGCGCGGGATCACCGCATCATACCCCTTCAGGGACTCGCCCTGGTAGTGGACTTCGGGGTCGTTCGACGCGATATCGATGTAGCAGCGCAGATGGTCGATCACATCAATCTCATGGCCACGGGACTGAGCTGCCTCAACAAGGCGTTGATGCGAGAACAGTTTCTCATTCCGGCAGAGAAGCGCAATTTTCACTTTGATTTTCCTTTTCGGGTAAAAACCGTTGTCACATCAGCAAAGCTGCGACCAACAAGGAAAGAACGGTTCGGATCGATCAAAAATCGCCGCCGAATGGCTTCCCGTCCCAGTAACATTCGAAACCCCAGGGGGTCCCGGTTCGCGAGCGTAACCTCGATCAGCCATTCGATACCGCCAAGACTGACCATGGTTTCGATTACATAGCGACACTGCTGGTGCCCTGTTGAGCTGCGCACCATCCGCTCATCCCGGATTTCAGCAATACACTCTAGTGTCGGCACTCTGCGCCGTTGTTCTGGCCTAACGGTGAAGGACACATGTGGCGCCCCGCGGTCGGAGAAGGATTGGATATCGTAAGCGTGGATCGCCGAAGTGCGCGCACCACTATCAATCTTGGCCTTGATATGATCGATGCCCAGCCCAGGCAGAGACAACCACTCGCGCCAACCGATAACCGGAAAGTCATCGAGACGCGTAATTTTATCCCGAGAAACCGGTTTAGAATCCTGTGGCATGAAACCCTACTGCTTACCTTGGTTATCGTTATCTGAAGCAAATTCAGTTGCGTCCAATGCCGACATGCCGAGAACAGAAGCGAGACCGGCTTCATTGACGCGTCGATAACTGATGAAAGTTTGCTGGCTAACAACGACACAGTAGGTTTCCATATCGACCAGCAAATAGCCTCGCTCGTAAAGCGCGCGGCGGATTGCCTCCATCTGTTCGGGCCAGACACGGCGCTGGCCGCAAAGACTCCGCAACAGTTTCATGGATATGCGAAATCGACCGCGTTTCTTGCCGCCAAATGGCTCCTCATACAAAGAAACCAAACGATCCACGGCCTCTACATAAGTCTGATCCTGAAAACCGGGCACTCTGACTCTCCTAACGCCTCCGATTATCGTGATCATCTATAAACAATTTTTTTATTAAATAGCAAAGTTTATTTTGACTATATGCTATTTTTATTACTTATGCCTGACATCATTAAGGAGAATGACTCGTGAATTCATTGGGCATGCAGGCATCCGCCATCGTTGCTCTACTCGTCGCGAACGCGTTTTTCGTCGCGGCGGAATTCGCCCTGGTATCGGCACGTGACTTCCGGATTGAACCGAAAGCCCGGGCAGGCAATCGCGCGGCGCGGCTCGCCCTGCGGATCAAGGGTAAAATCGATGCTTATCTGGCAGCGTGCCAGTTGGGCATTACCATGGCCTCGCTGGGACTGGGCTGGCTGGGAGAACCGGCTGTAGCGGCCGTTCTCGGGCCCTTGTTGACACCGTTCGGGCTGCCAGAGGCAACCGTGCACACAATTTCTTTCCTGACCGGATTCATCATCTTTTCGTCCTTGCATATTGTTGTTGGTGAACAGGTTCCAAAAACCGTCGCCATCCGCAAAGCAGAGATGATTTCTTTGCTTTGCGCCTACCCTCTGCACTGGTTTTATCTGATAATTTTCCCGTTCAACTGGCTGCTGAATAATGCGTCCGGCGGCATCCTGTGGATGTTCAACGTCCGCGAAGCAAGCCATGCCGATGTACTGACCAGCGACGAATTACGCGGGTTGATCCACATTTCAGCCGAGCATGGCGAGGTCGCGGCGGAGCGAGCGGCAATGCTGCATAACCTGTTTCGTTTCGACGAACGAACGATTGCACGAGTCATGATTCCACGGCAGGAATCGCAGGTTCTTCGGCTCGACGCGCCGCCTGCCCGCAACCTGAAAATTATCCGGACAAGCCAGTACTCGCGCTTCCCCGTCGTCAGAGGCGGGCTCGACAACCTGGTCGGCGTGCTGCTTGTCCATGACCTCGTCAACGCGATGATCGACGGCACCGCGGCACCCTGGGATAATCTCGAACCTTATTGCAGGGATCCGCTCGTTGTTCCCGAAACGCTTAAAGTCACCGACTTGTTCGACATGATGCGGGAAAAACGCGCGCACATGGCCTGTGTCGTCGACGAATACGGCTCATTCACCGGGTTGATCACCCTGGAAGACCTGCTTGAGGAAATTGTCGGCGAAATCGCGGACGAAACCGATAAGCGAGAGCAGGAATTTCCGATCAAGTGGCAGGACGATCACTGGGAAGCACATGGCCTGGCGCCGCTCAACGAACTGGAACGGGAAATCGGCTTCCAGAGTGAAGAGTTGCTGAACGTCAATACGATTTCCGGGTTCATGATGAGTTCTTTGGAACGTATGCCGGCCGCCGGCGACGTTGTCACATCGGGGGAGTTTCAGTTCGAGGTACTCGCCATGAAAGACCATCGGGTTGGAACCGTACGCATCGAAACGATTACCGATACAGATGGAGATAACAGTACGGCAGAAGCTGAATCCGAGGTTCTAGCCCCACCCGAGGAACCGAAACCATAACGCCGCTTGAAATGAAGTACGGGACTCGAGATGACAGCGACCAGGCGACGAACCTATGCGGCACCGTCGCGGCGAAGCCCCACCGCGCCGCGCAGATCCGCCCCGGAGAGATCAGCCTCTCGCAGGTCCGTTCCGCCCAGCATTGCATCTGTCAGAATGGCGCGGGACAGGTCACTGCCCTTCAGACTGGCATCCGTCAAATCGGCGCCGGTGAAATTGGCCGCAACAAGATCCGCGCCGAGGAACTGCGCACTGACCAGCCGTGCATGCTGTATGTTCGTCGACCATTCCCGCCCGATTGCCCCCTCCATCGGCACCGGACCAAGACGCGCACCGGTAAGGTTCGCGCCGGTCAGGTTGGCGCGCGTCATCCCCGCGCCGCGCAGGTCGGCATAGCTGAGGTCAGCCCCCCGCAGATCGCAATAACTGAGATCAGCCATGATCAGATGCGCCCGCTCGAAATGACAGTCGCGGAAATTGCTATAGGAGAGATTGGCCATCGATAGATTGACCGAACTGAAATCCTGTTCGGTCAGGACATAGCGCGACAACTCGACACGCGCTCCGACATCGCCCTTGCTGGTCACCCAGGCATGGTGTTCCTTCAGCAGATGCGGCAGGTCCCCATCGAGGTCATTCAGGGATTTCGGGAAAGTGGCTAGTGAAATATCGGTCTGAGAAAAATCAACACCGTCAAGAACGGCGCAAACCAGATCTGCCCCGGTCAGGTTGGTTTGATTCAGCCTCGCGCCCGTCAATACAGCGCCATGCAGGACCACGTCGGTCATATTGGCACCGCTGAGGTCGCAGCGCTCCATGTTGGCCCCCGTGAGGATTGACGCCGTCATATCCGCCCGCTCCAGATTGACCCCCGAAAGGTTCGCATCGGTCATATCCGTTTCAATAATCAGTGCATCGCCCATTTTGGCATGGCTCAGGTCCGATCCGGTGAGGATCGCAGCGGCAAGGTCCGTTACAGACTTCTTTTCCCGTACCGTTTTCAGTTCACCGTGACTGTCCCGGTTGTACAGGCGGCCGGCCCGAAGGTCTGCCTCCACAAGGCTGGCATGCGCCAGGTTGGTACTTCGCATGCTGGAACCACGCAGGTCGGCCTGATCCAGAACTGCGTTGCTGAGATCGGCATCGCGCAGATCGACGGCAAACATATTGGCGGAGTGCAGGTTGCTCCCTGCCATCCGTGCACCCTTCAATTCCGATCCCGTAAAATCGGCCTCACGCAGGTCACGGCCGGAAAAATCCAGATAGGACAGGTTTGTAAGCTTCAGGCTGGCGCGCCGCCCGCCGCTATCCTGGTTCAGAAAGCGGGCATGCAGCGCCATGATTTCATCCAGCTCGTGCTGGGTCAGCCGCGTCCGGGGTATCGAGCGCGGATCGCGGCTGTATAATTCCGAATTTCCCAAGGTAAAGCCATACTCCCGATCGCCGCCCTTCCCAACGTGAAGGCAACGGCAGAGAGCATGCTGTTAAGGGGTTAAGGTTTGCTGAACAGGCCCCGGACTACTTGTCCAGAAGCTTGTAGAGCACCGGTGAATAAAGTTTACCGTATCCCTCGGCTTCCGCTTCCTTCAGCCGTTTCTCGACCAGCCGTGCGCTTTCGGCATTGACGCCGGTTTCATCCGCAAGCCGCATTGCATAGTCCATATCCTTGATCGAATACGTTACCGGAAAGACATCGTCGGGATACTCATCCTTCATCATGTACTGCATCCCGTGCTTGCGTAGCGCGAAGCTGTCGCCGGAACCGCGCGACAACGTATTAAAAAGGACTTCGCCGTCGACACCGGAGCGGGTCCCGATGGCGAGCGCTTCCGCCAGAGCCTGAACATTCATGACCAGCACCATGTTATTCATCAGCTTGACGACCTGACCGGAACCGACACCGCCACAATAGGTTACATCTGTACCCATTGTATCCAGGACAGGCTTTACCCCGCTTGAAGGCTTCTTCGCTGCCACCGAACATGATGCTGAGCGTGCCGTCTTCTGCGGAAGACACACCCTTTCGCCACCGGGGCATCCACGAAATCGACGCCTTTCTCGGCGAACAGTTTCGCCATTTCCCGTTCGACATCCGCCGTTGCCGTTGTCATATCGACAAAAACCTGCCCCTTGCGGGCATTTTCCAGCAAACCGCCTTCCTGCAGGCAGGTGGCGCGGACCTGCGGTTCACCCGGCAGGCACATCAGGACGATATCCGATGCCTCGACAACCGCGGCAACGCTGGGCGCCGCTTCAACGCCGACATTATCCAGCGCCGCAACCTTGTCCATATCCATATCGAACGCGATAACGGGAACGCCGATCTTGGTCGCGAGGTTGCGGCACATACGGCCGCCCATCACGCCCGTGCCAATGAATCCGATTTTTTTATAGTCCGCCATGATCGACTCTCCCGGTGTGCAGTAATATCCTGCGCGCAATGCTGGTCGGTAAGACACCGATCCTCAAGCAAAATCTGGGAGGAGAGGGAAAACAACATGCCAGATTCATACGAACCCTACGAAGTCTACGCGGTCCGCTATGCGGAACGCGACGCAATGCACAATGACCATATACTGAATTCGGACCCGCATAATGGGCCCAGCCCGATGGATTATTTCGTCTGGGCGATTGTCGGTAATGGCCGGACGATCGTCGTCGATATCGGTTTCGAGGAAAAGGAAGCCACCGCGCGCGGCCGCACCCTTCTGCGCCGGCCCGCGGAGGGGCTGAAAGCCATTGGCATCGATTCCCGGGAAGTGGAGGACGTTGTTGTCACCCACCTGCATTACGACCATGCCGGTACGGTCAGCGACTTCCCCAAGGCGAAATTCTACCTGCAGGAACGGGAAATGCAGTTTGCCACCGGCAAACACATGTCCCACAAGGTATTCAACGTCGCCTATGCACTGGATTACGTCTTCGACATGATCCGCAACGTTTATGACAACCGGGTCGTCTTCGTGGACGGGACGAAGGAAATTGCACCGGGCGTCACCCTGCATCATGTGGGTGGCCATACGGACGGACTGCAGGTCGTCCGCGTTCCCACCAAGCGCGGCTGGATTGTGCTCGCCTCCGACGCGTCACATTACTACATGAATATGCAGACAGAAAACCCGTTCCCCCTGGTCTACAGCGTGGGCGATATGGTGCAGGGCTACGCCACCATGGCAGATCTGGCTGATTCGCCGCGGCATATCGTCCCCGGGCATGACCCGCTTGTAATGCAGGAATACCCTGCGCCGACGCCGGAATCGGAAGGCATTGTCGTACGACTGGACGTCCCGCCAAAAGATCTTTGACGAAAAGTAGCTTGAAGTCATACCGCCCAGGGCTTAATTGCGGCGGAGCAACACGAAGCAGGAGGCGCGTATCGCCATGGCCGAACATCGCAGTAAAGTTCTCATTATTGGGTCGGGTCCGGCCGGTTACACCGCCGCCATCTATACGGCGCGCGCCAATCTGAAACCCATGCTGGTCGCCGGGCTGCAACCCGGCGGGCAGATGACCATCACGACCGATGTGGAAAACTATCCCGGCTTTTCGGATGTCATCCAGGGTCCGTGGCTGATGGAACAGATGCAGAAGCAGGCAGAGCATGTCGGCACGACGATGGTTCACGACATCATTAACAAGGTCGATTTCTCCAAGCGACCCTTCACCTGTATCGGCGATAGCGGCGATACCTATATCGCCGATTCGATTATCATCGCCACCGGCGCACAGGCGCGCTGGCTTGGGCTGGAATCGGAACAGAAATACATGGGCTACGGCGTATCGGCCTGCGCCACCTGCGACGGCTTCTTCTTCCGTGACCAGGAAATCGCGCTTGTGGGCGGTGGCAATACCGCAGTCGAGGAAGCACTGTACCTGACCAATCATGCCAGCAAGGTGACGGTTATCCACCGCCGTGATTCCTTCCGCGCGGAAAAGATCATGCAGGATCGGCTGTTCGCCAACCCGAAGGTCGAGGTCATGTGGGATTCGGCACTGGACGAAGTGCTGGGCGAGGGCAACCCGCCGGGTGTGAGCGGCGCAAAAGTCCGCAATGTGAAAACCGGCGAGATCACAGAGTTACCCGTTACCGGCGTCTTCATCGCCATCGGCCATGACCCCGCAACCGGGGTTTTCAAAGGCCATGTCGATATGGATGACGAAAACTACATCATCACTTCCCCGGATAGCACGGCGACAAATATCCCCGGTGTGTTTGCCGCTGGCGATGTGGTCGACAAGATCTACCGTCAGGCCGTCACGGCAGCAGGACGTGGCTGCATGGCCGCTTTGGACGCTGAAAAATTCATCGCGGCCCATGAAGCCGCAGAAGCGGTGGCAGCGGAGTAGACCGTTACTGGACGTCTTCTGACACTGCTGCCACTTGTTGCGGGGCCTCTGAAACGTCCCACTCGACGAGGAAAATCGGAATCGGTTCGGCGAAACCCTTGAGTTCGTAGTCATCCTTCTTGACCACGGCATAGGCTTTGCCAACACACATTTCGCGTACAAGGTTGGAGATCGCGATTTCGTCGCCTTCCGCCTTGCTGAGCACACGCGCGGCCATCTGTACCGGCGTACCGAAGATGTCACCATCCTCATGAATTGGTTCGCCGGCATTGATGCCGATGCAGATACCAAGACCAAGTGCCGGATCTGCGGTGCGCATTCCGACGCAAAGCGGCCACTGTTTCCGATCCAAAGCGGCCAGTGATTCCGATTTAATCCGGCCACCGATTCCGACGTAAAGCGGCCAGTCGGATTGGCGATGTGATCGACCTCGTTGGGTGATCCTGACAGGGGCTACCTTCGCGCCTTTTGAGAGGAGCGAGGATGCCCCGGGAGAGATTGCCCATGCGCAAGATAGGTGACGTTCTCCGGCTGCACGCCGGTGGATTGTCGAAGCGGCGGATTGCCGTCAGTTTGAACATCGGCCGCACGGCGGTCGGCGATTATATCAGCCGCGCACGCCGCGCCGGTCTGGGCTGGCCGCTGCCCGAGGATCTTTCGGAGGAGGATCTGGAACGGCTGCTGTTCGCGCCGCCGACGATGGTTTCTCCCGATCGCCGGCCACCTCCCGACTGGCCGCTGCTGCATCGCGAGCTGAAGCGGCCCGGCGTCACCCTGTCGCTATTATGGGAAGAATACCGCGCCGTTCATCCCATGGGTTACGGCTACAGCCGGTTCTGCGATCTCTACCGGGATTGGCGTGGCCGGCTCAACCCGACCATGCGTCAGGCCCACGTCGCCGGCGAGAAGATGTTCGTCGATTACGCCGGCGCCACGATGGAGGTGATCGACGGCCTTACCGGAGAGATCCGCACGGCCCAGATCTTCGTCGCCACCCTGGGCGCCTCGAGCTACACCTACGCCGAGGCGACCTGGACGCAAGCGCTGCCCAACTGGATCGGCTCGCATGGCCGCGCCTTCGCCTATTTCGGCGGCGTACCGGCGCAAGTCGTGCCGGATAATCTCAAGTCCGGCGTCGTCAAGGCCTGCCTGTACGATCCCGAGATCAACCGAACTTACGCCGGCATGGCGGCCCATTACGATACCGCGATCGTGCCAGCGCGGCCGCGCAAGCCTCGCGACAAGGCGAAAGTGGAGGTTGGCGTCCAGATCGTCGAACGCTGGATCCTGGCCCGCCTGCGCAATCGCCGTTTCTTCAGCCTCGCCGAACTGAACCAGGCCATTCATGAACTGCTGGAGGACCTGAACCGGCGCGTCACAAAACATCTGGACGCATCCCGCCGGCAACTGTTCGAGGCACTCGATCAACCGGCGCTGAAGCCGTTGCCTGGCCAGGCATACCAATACGCCGAATGGAAGCAACGCCGCGCCGGTCTCGATTATCATGTCGAGGTCGCCAAGCATTACTATTCGGTGCCCCATGCCCTGGCCAAACAGAAGCTCTGGGCCCGGATCACCGAGCGCACCGTCGAGATCTTCCATAACGGTAAGCGCGTCGCCGCCCATATGCGCGGATCCGGCAGCCGGCGCCACACCACCGTGGCCGAACACATGCCCTCCGCCCACCGGCGTTACGCCAATTGGACCCCGGACCGAATCCGTCGCTACGCCGCCGCCAACGGGCCTCATACCGGCATCCTGATCGACGTCATCCTGCGCGCCAAACCTCATCCCGAACAGGGCTTCCGCTCCTGCATCGGCATCCTTCGCCTGGCCAAGACCCATGGCGGCGAACGGCTGGAGGCCGCCTGCGAACGGGCCCTGGAGATCGGCGCAAGGTCATACTCCTCGGTCGCCTCCATCCTCAAGAACAACCTCGATCGCCGCGCACCGCGTCAGGCCACGGACGGACCGGCGATCGATCACCCCAACATCCGCGGCCCGAAATACTTTCACTGAGGAGACATCATGCTGCAACATCCCACCCTTGACCAACTCAAGCATCTCAAGCTGCACGGCATGGCCCGCGCCTTCACCGAATTAGGAGACAACGCCCAGGCCGGCGAACTCGATCATGCCCAGTGGCTGGCTCTGCTGCTCGACCGCGAGGAAGCCGAACGCGATGACCGCCGTCTGACCTACAGGCTCCGCAACGCCCGCTTGCGTCATCCCGACGCCGCGATTGAGGATGTCGATTACCGCACCCCCCGGCGCCTCGACAAAGCCCTCTTCCAGCAACTGGCGCGAGGCCAATGGATCGCCCGTAAACAGAACCTGATCGTCACCGGCCCCTGCGGCGTCGGCAAATCATGGCTCGCCTGCGCGCTCGGCCAGAAGGCCTGCCGCGACGACTTCTCCGTCCTCTACAAACGCGCCCCCAGAATGTTCGCGGAATTGGAAACCGGGCGCGCCGACGGTCGCTACCCGCGCCTGTTCCGGGCCCTCACCAAGGCCAATCTGTTGATCCTCGATGATTGGGGCCCCGACCGCCTCAATGCCGATCAGCGTCGCGACCTCATGGAAATCGTCGAGGACCGATATCAAAACGCCGCCATCCTGATCACCAGCCAACTGCCTCTGGCGAAATGGCACGATGTCATCGGCGAACCCACCTTCGCCGACGCTATCCTCGATCGCATCGTTCACAATGCCCATCGAATCGACCTCGACGGGCCCTCCATGCGAAAGGCCATCGCCAAAAATATCAACCCCAACGACGTTGACCACGTAGAGGGAAAATGACATCAAAGGAGCACCCAACGGCGACGATCACGACGCCAAATTCGACCCCCGGCTAAAGTGGCCGCTTTGGATCGGAACAGGTGGCCGCTTTCCGTCGGAATCGGTGGCCGTTTTCATCGGAATGCGCATTCTGCGCCATGCCCTTGCAGGACAACCGCGTCCAGTTGATCGCCTGCTTGCCTTCCTTGATATGCTGCTCTGCGGTGCCGCGCTGATTGTAGAACCGGATGATCCAGTCCGGTTCCATCGGCAGGTTGGTGACAACGAAGCCGACGCGCGGGAACAACTCGCCGGGATGCCATTCCACCTTGGCGATGACACGACGGGGCTTGTCCCAGGATGCCGCCTGATACTCGAAGTCGCCGTAGATGCGCTTCACGCCTTTTGGCGGACGTCCCACAGGGCGCTTGAGCAGATGCGCAATCTCTGCCCTGAAGAACACGATTGGCGCGCAGGCGGATGGCGTAGAAATAGCTTTCCGCTTCCAGAGTTTTGTATAGCTCCGGGATGGCGAAGGCAGCATCCCCCGGAAGAACCGCATCAGGTGACGGTCCGCATATCGCGCGATGACCGGCTTCAGAACCGCTTCCCATCCATCCGCGCTGTGCACATTGCCGGGGCGCAGAGCGCAGCGTTCCAAATGGCCAAACTGGTTGAAGACGAACAGCGGGTGATAGCACATGCAGCCGAAATGCCCGTTCCAGGCGGTGCCCTCCTGCGCGCCGTGGGTGGGACTGACCGAGCTGTCCATGTCCAGCGTGATCCACTTGGGCGGCTTGCGTTCGTGAACCCGGTCGATCCATTGTCCTGACATGTCAGCCAGCGCGTGCGATTGTCAGTCGCCGCCAGCACCTCGGTCTCGAACCGTCCCATCTGGCTTGCGGACGCGGCCTTGGCATCCACAGCCCGCCCGCCAACCACCTGCCGCATCACTGGATCAAGCGCCAGACGATCTGCATCATTCACATCATCATATCCCGCCAACCGCCCAAACACCGATTGGCGCAAAAGACCGACCAGTGAGTGCAGACGGTTGTGACCAGTTCGCGTGTCGCGCAGAACACCGCCCGCAATGTCGTGCAGGCCGAGCACCTCATCCAGTTCCCGGAACAACAGCAGACCGCCGTCAGAACTGATCTTGGAGCCATGAAATTCCAGCCGCACCCGACGGTCAAAACCAAGCCGCGCATCACCCGTTTCGCTTGCACCCTCTGGGTGATCCATGATCCGC
Organism: uncultured Alphaproteobacteria bacterium; assembly: GCA_943788635.1. GTDB lineage: Bacteria > Pseudomonadota > Alphaproteobacteria > UBA8366 > MarineAlpha4-Bin1. The sequence continues at coordinate 71,238 of CALSRA010000029.1, forward strand.
CGCCTTCAAGCCTATTAACATGCTGCAATATAACACATTAATTGTCGTCAGAGGAGTGACTTCTCCCTTTTACTTGGGAAATGCGGGCTTAAACTATCCAAGCCCCGGAGCGGCACCTGTCAGGTGATAACCATCTCTGTACATTCTATTTGTATCCCCTAGCCTGTATATCAAATAATCTTTTGTAAACACCGTCTCTTTTTATCAGCATATTGTGATTTCCCGCGTCCACCACTTTTCCATCATTCATTACAACAATTACATCAGCAGATCGAATGGCACTAAATTTATGGCTCACTATAATCATTGATTTCCCTGCATAGAAATCAAAAATACCTGTGAATATTTTATCTTCGCCTTCGGCATCAATCGACGATGTCGGCTCGTCCAGTATTAGAAGCCCCCCCCCACGGGCCAAGGACCTT
>CALSRA010000030.1 GCA_943788635.1 uncultured Alphaproteobacteria bacterium
TCTGGTGGGTCATCCTGCCGTCGATCTTCCTGGGCCTTATCGTTGGCGCCATTCCCGGCTTCAGCGCCGCGAACACGATCATCATCCTGCTGCCGCTGACCCTGTCGATGGAACCGGAAACCGGTCTGATCTTCATGATCGCGCTATATGCGTCATCCCGCATGGGGGCAGGAATTCCCGCAATTCTCGTCAATATTCCCGGCACGGCAGGTGCTGCCGCCACGCCGCTGGACGGGTACCCCATGACCAAGCAGGGCAAGGCGCAACAGGCCCTGTCGATTTCCTTTGTGTCTTCCGTACTGGGCGGCTTTCTGACCACCATCGTCGCGCTGCTGGCCATGCCCTGGCTGTCCCAGGTCGCATATTACCTGCACAGCGTCGAGATGATCGTGATCATGATCTTCGGCATATCGCTGATTGCCACCATCGCCGCAAAGGACACATTGAAGGGACTGATTGCCGGATTTTTCGGCTTGATGATCGGCTATGTCGGTGCCGATGTCGTCTACGAAGCACCGCGCGGCACATTCGGATTCCTGGAACTGTATGACGGGGTCCCGCTGATCCCGGCGCTGGTCGGACTGTTTGCTGTTTCCGAAGCATTTGCCGTTATAGAAGGCGAATCCATTCTGACCAAAAGCGGTCGGGAGCTGATGCAAAAGGGCGGCTGGGGCGGCACAATCGACGGCCTTCGGGAAACCTGCAAGCGCTGGTGGCATGTCGTCTGGACCAGCATGATCGGTCTGGTCATCGGCGTTGTTCCGGGCGCGGGGGCGGCAATCGCATCATTCGTCGCCTACCAGCAGTCACGCTCCTTTTCAAAGACCCCGGAACTATACGGAACCGGCCATATCGAAGGGTTGATCGCGCCCGAATCCGCCAATAACGGCGTCACCTCCGGCACATTGATACCGTTGCTGGTCATCGGCGTACCGGGTGGTGCAACGGCCGCCATCATGGCTGTCGTATTGCAGTATCACGGGATCACGGTCGGACCGGACCTGTTCGCCAATTCGCCGGAACTCGCCTATGGCCCCTTCACGGCGATGGCGGTCACCTATGCGCTGATGATGCTCACCGTTCTGCCGCTGGCGCGATACATGTCCAATATCACGGTCATTTCCACGGGCTATATGGCACCGATCATTATTGCGTTTACGCTGGTCGGCGCTTTTGTACCGCGCGAATACACCTTCGATATGTATCTGGCGCTTGGCTTCGGCGTCATCGGCTATATCGCCCGCAAGACCGGGTACCATGTCGCTGCGATCCTGATCGGTGTCATTCTGGGCCCCTTGCTGGAACAGTATTTCCTGCGGGCGCTTCGCATTGCTCAGGGCGATATCATGGTCGTCTTCTCCTCCACCATCGGCAATATCCTGTGGTGCATGCTGGCACTGTCGATCATCGTGCCTTATGTGCTGGATGTCCGCCGAAAGAAAGCGCGCGAACGCGCATCCGCCGCATAATTCGTTATTTCCAACCGGGAGAGTTTTCCGAATGAACCAGACACAAGGCGATACCGCCGAAATCATTGCAGAAGAATACTGGGGCAAAAAAGGCGACGTGGATCTGTTTATCTTCCGCAAGCGCCTGGCCGCCCCGTCGGATACACCGCGGCCGGTATTGTTCCTCGTCCACGGGTCATCGTTTTCCGCGCGCACGTCCTATGACCTGGAAGTGCCGGGACATGGCGAATACTCGCTGATGAATGTCTTTGCCCGGTATGGCTTTGACGTCTGGACCATGGATCACGAAGGCTATGGCCGCTCCACCCATACCGATGGCTATTCCTATATCGCCGACGGGGTCGAGGACCTGAAAGTCGCGATGCCGATCATGGAAGAAGCGACGGGGTAGAAAACCTGTTCCTTCTTCGGTTCCTCCTCGGGCGCGTTGCGGGCAGGCGCCTTCGCCAATGCCTGCCCGGAGCGGGTCGCAAAACTATCCATGGCTGCGTTCGTATGGACCGGCAAGGATTCACCGACCCTGAAGAAACGCGCCGAACGGTTGGACGAATGGCGCGCGACCAACCGGCGACCGGCCGACGAGGCCTCCTATCTCGGCATTTTCTCGCGCGATGTGGTCGGCCTCACAATTCCCGAACTGCCGGCAGCGGCCGCGGCGGCCGAAATGGCGAATGGCGGCGGCAGCGTCCCCAATGGCACCTATATCGACATGTGCGCAAACCTGCCGGTCGTCGATCCGCTGAAGGTCGCCTGTCCGGTGATGATCTTCCGTGGCGACCATGACGGCATCGCCGCCGATGAAGACGTGCTCAACTTCTTCTCGGCCCTGCCCAACAAGGATAAGCAACTCGTCATGATGTCCGGCCAGGCGCATAACACCGGGATCGGCATCAATCGCCACCGGTTCTGGCATGTGCTGCGGGCCTTCCTTGAAATGCCCGTACGACTCGACAACCTGGAAGGTTGAAGCAAATGGCTGAGATGTGGCAACAGGAATACTGGGCGGACAAGGACGGCGTGAAACTGTTCATGTTCCGCAAATGCCTCGGCGCGCCGCAAGCCGGTGACGCGCCCCGCCCGGTGCTGTTTCTGGTACATGGCTCGTCCTTTTCGGGACCCAGCGGATTTGATCTGCACGTCCCGGGCAAACCCGATTATTCGCTGATGGAAAAGTTCGCGCATTACGGTTTCGACGTCTGGACGCTGGATCATGAAGGCTATGGTCGCTCGGACAGCACGGACGGCAACTCCGCCATTGCCGAAGGTGTCCGCGATCTGGCCGCCGGCATGGCCGTCGTCACGCGCGAAACCGGCGCCGCCACGGCTGCTTTTTACGGTTCGTCTTCCGGTGCCTTGCGGGCCGCTGCCTATGCCGACGCCCATCCGGACAGTGTCGAGCGGCTGATTCTGGATGCCTTCGTGTGGACCGGCGAAGGTTCACCCACCCTGAAGGAACGCTCGAAGAAGATCGACCAGTGGACATCCAGCAACAGGCGCGCGGTCGACCGGGCTTTCTTCCATTCGATCTTCAACCGTGACATGCCCGGGACCTCTGAAGACGGCGTGTCGGATGCCCTGGCGGACAAGGAACTGGCGCTGTGCGATGCGGTGCCGACCGGCACCTATTACGATATGTGCGTGAACCTGCCGGTCTGCGACCCGACCAAGGTGCCCTGTCCGGTGCTGATCATCCGCGGCGAGCATGACGGTATCGCGACCGAGGAAGACCTGCTGGCCTATTTCGATGCCCTTCCCAATGGCGACAAGCAGTTTGTCGTCATTCCCGGCGGGGCGCATGTGTCCTTCCTGGGTGTAAACCGGGCCCGGTTCTGGCATGTCCTGCACAACTTCCTGACCCTGCCAGGGCGCGCGGATTCACTCGGCAGCTAGAGATACCGGGATCGGTGGGCGCGGCGAAGCGGGAGAAGTACTGGCGTTGGCGTGCCCGCGACCAGACCGTTTAACCGAGCACTTCAGTCAAGATCACCAGGGCGTTTAACGCGCGCGGAAAGCCGGTGTAAGGCGCTGTTTGGATAACAGCCTCGATAACCTGATCCTCGGTTAATCCGATGTTCATCGCTGACGGCGACCATTTCCTTAGCTGGCTCTCCAATGGGATGCTCGTAAATGACGCAATCGCAACCAGCATGCGTTGACGATGATCAAGTCCCGGACGAAACCACAGCTCGCCATAGCCATAGCGGATCGCATTGTTATAGAGCTTGCTTGTGATCGGGTTGTCGCCTGCGCCATACCCTTTCGCCGCGCGCGGGCCGTGCAGTTTCTGCATCAGTTCGATGCCACGCCTGTCGAGCTCTTCGTTCGTGGCATTCGCCTCCGGGTCCTGGGCCACTGTTAGTCCGCGCGCCTTGAATACCTTCTGTGCGATAACCGCTGCACTTTCGGTCGTTACATAGCCGGCATAAAGGCCGGAATGCATAAAGGTTTCGAGGATTGTTCGGGGTTCGAGCCCGATATCCAGCGCCGCCTCAACCATCTGTTCAAGGGCTGCTGGCTGGGGCAGGAAGCCCAGAATGCCAAGCGTGCAGATCATGCGGTCTTCCCGGTTCAAATGTGGCCGGTCCCAGACATTGCCGAAGCTTGCTTCAGCAATGAAATCATCAAAACCCGGTACGATCTCCGGCGCGCCGCCCCGCTTCAAGCCAAGTTCAGCTTGTACGTAGCGTCCGTGCTCGCGTAGTTCCTGCCGATCCATTGTTCTATCTCCTCATGTGACTGATTGTCTTTATATTTCACGCGTTACTATATGGTCGCGGGCGGGGCTAAAGTTCGCCTGAACCGTCAGGGTTTTCCTTCGACCGCCAATTCGATCAGGCATGGCTTCCCGCTGTCAAAGGCCCGCCGCAGCGCGTCCCCCAATGCATCGGGGTCCTCGATCCGTTCGGCGGAAACGCCCATGCCCTGCGCCAGATGTACGAAATCCAGCGCCGGGCCGTTCAGGTCCATCGTCACATAAGGGTGGTTCGAACCCGCGTCAAACCGCTGGCGGAACGCATCGAGATTATGCTTGAGCACGCGATATTCGCGATTGGCCAGAATGACATAGACAATCGGCAAATCGTGATGCGCCGCGGTCCATAGCGACTGAATACTGTACATGGCGGAGCCATCGCCGGAGATCGCCAGAACCGGCCGGTCCGGCTGTGCGATCTTCACGCCCAACGCCCCGGCTACCCCCTGGCCGATGCCGCCGCCGCGCGCACCGAAATAGCTGCCGACCCCGGCAAGGTCCAGGCTGCGGGCAAGGTCTATACTGGCGGTGATTGATTCATCGACGACTATGGTGTCTTGCGGCATCGCCTGGGCGATCTCCGCCATGCCCCGCGCCATGGAGGCCGGTCGCCGATCCCAGCTTCGGGCCGCCCGGTCACGCTGCGCCGCCGTATCGGCTGCCTTCTGGTCCTGCAATTGTGTGTATCGCGCCGTGGCCGCTGTTTTTTCGCCGTCACGCGCATTCCCGGCAAGCGCCAGACCGATCCGTCGCAGGGTATCGGGCAGATGCCCGGTCAGGCCAATTTCAACGGGCAGTTTGTGCGCCAGCGTTGCCGGGGCGGTTTCAATCTGCGCGATGCGGGCGCCATCGGGAAACGGGGTCCCGGGCGCATACCAGACGTCATCAAAGAACGCCCCGCCAATCATCAACACAACATCCGCACCGTCCAGCGCCTTGCGGATACCCGCCGCATCGGCGGGAAGCGGCCCCTTCGCGCAGGCATGCCGGCTGGGCAGCGGCGCATGCATGTGCAGCAATTCGTGCCAGACCTCCGCCCCCGCTGCTTCCGCCAGCGCGACCAGTTCGTCCTGCGCCCCGGACCGTCCGATATCGTCTCCGGCGATGATCACCGGCTTGCGGGCACCGGCCAGCATCTGCGCGATGGCGGTGACACCGTCGGGTGCGGGCTGGCCCGCTGTGTAAAGCGTTGCGGGCGATGACGCGGCAATCGCGGTTTCCTGTTCCATCACGTTGATCGGCAGGGCGACGAAGACCGGACCCATGGGCGGATCATTGGCGATTTTCCAGGCACGCCGCATGATCGGTGCGATCTCGTCCGCGCTCTCTGCCTGAACGCTCCATTTCGTAACCGGCGCCGCCATTCCGACAAGGTCGTGATACAACACGGGCTCGTTCAACCGCATCCGCGTATCCTGTTGCCCCGCGGTCACGATGATCGGCGAATTTGCCTTCAACGCGCCGTAGATCATCCCGATACCATTGCCGAGACCGGGCGCGGCATGCAGGCTGACCACCGCCGTTTTTCCGCTCGCCTGCGCATAATGGCTGGCCGCGCCAACCGCGACGCCTTCGTGCAAGGCGACGACATAGTCAATCTGCGGATAATCGATCAGGCTGTCGATCAACGGGCTTTCCGTAGTGCCCGGATTGCCGAATATCTTTTCGACGCCATGAGCGACGAGGCTATCCATGAATACGTGACGTCCGCGCAATATCATCCCTCCCCTGTACGAATTGTCGTAAGCTTAGCGGATATCGTCCCTATTGAGAAAACAAGGGCCCGCCATGCTCCGAATGATCAGCGCCATCACCCTCGTCACGCAGGACATGTCCGCCGCCACGCGTTTATACGAGAGCCTCGGTTTTGTCGCCCGGGACGGCGCAAGCGACGCCTTCACCAGCTATCCGGTCGGCCCGACCTGGCTCAACCTGATTGCCGCGACGGAAGCCCCGGCAGGTCCCATGCCGCTATGGGGCCGGGTGATTATCCACGTCGACAATGTCGACGCCATGCATGAACGGGTCCTGAAGGCAGGTTACGAGGCCGAAACGGCCCCCGCCGACGCGTTCTGGGGCGAACGTTATTTCCATGTGAAGGACCCGGACGGTCACGAACTCAGTTTCGCGAAACCGCTTTAGGGTATTGTCTATCGCATCTCAAATGCGTCGTCGCAGACGTAACGTCTGCCCGGGATTTTCAGTTACCCCAACGGCGCGACGCCGAGTGCCGCTGCACGCGTGTTCAGGTCGACCAGCGTATCCTGCGGCAGGCGCACGCCGGATTTGCGCTGTTCGGTATCGGCCCGTATTTCCAACTCGCCCGGATAGTAGATTTCATCAACACCATCGGCGCGGGGCGTCGCTTTCAGCCCTTCAATCATATGCTCCATATCCGCATTGAAATCCGCCAGCGGGCGACATTTGGCGATATCGATCACCATCGCCAGGTGGCCCACATTGCTGCGCGCTTCCGCCTGATAGGGTCCGTTGACCATGGGGCCGAAGCCACTGCCGCTCAGCACCCCGGACAGCACATCCATCATGGCGGAAATCGCATACCCTTTGTGGCCCGCCATCGGCAGGATGGTGCCCGCGATCCCGGCAACCGGATCGCTTGTCGGATTGCCCTCCAGATCCATCGCCCAGGTCTCGGGGATGGGTTCGCCGCGCTGGCGCGCAAGGTAGAGCTTGCCCCGCGCCACGGCGGTATTGGCAATATCCAGCACCATCGGCGCATGCCGGCCCGCCGGTGCTGCAATCGACCAGGGATTATTGCCCACGGTCTTTTCCCGCCCGCCCCACGGCGCCATCGCCGGGCTGGCATTGGTCGACAGGAAACCGATGCAATCCGCTGCCGCCGCCATACGGGTGAAATACATCGCGGTGCCGAAATGACCGGAATTGCGCACCGATACGGCACCGATACCATGTTCCTTCGCCCGACGGATCGCATCTTCCATCGCGATTTTTGTCACCACCTGGCCGATACCGTCCTTACCGTCCAGCACCGCCAGCCCACCGGCATCGACAACCCATTCCGGTGCGGCGTCGCGCGCCATGGCGCCGGTTACAAACCGGTCGCCATACCAGAAGGTGCGCATGACACCATGCGACTGATGCCCCCACAGATCGGCCTGAACCAGCGTATCGGCCAGCAATTTCGCCGAGCTTTCGGGCACATCCAGCGCCCGGTAACTGCGTTCAGCAAAGGACAGAAGTTCGTCGACGGAGAAAATATCATTCACGGTGTGCTCTTTCCCTGGGCGGTATAGAAACAACAGTCTGCCGGGTTCACCGGTCCATTACCAGTATGCCACGGCAGCAAGCGGCCATGGGACGCCCGACGAAAGCGGGATGGAGCCATGCAAAATTGGGGCTTTCGAAGTGGTTAATACAGAATTAGGCTTGTCGCCCTATTCTTCACGGCACCGTCGGCAACAGAGTCAGGCGCATTCGCGTCATCGGCCATCATGAAAAATGCAATGAAATCCATGGGGAACATTCAGTGAAGTGGCTAATGCTTGCGCTGGGATCGATGTTCCTGCAGCAGACCTTCGTTGCGTTGGGCAAGGTTCTGCCCGCCGTCGTCGCGCCGGCAATATTTGACGACCTGAAAATCGATCCGGCCCTGCTCGGCATCTATTTTGCCATTTCGGCGGCGGCGGCCCTGGTGGTCCAGACCGGCTGCGGCAGCTTCATCCTGCGATACGGATCCCTGCGGATCAGCCAGTTCGCATTGGTAACACTCGCTGCCGGTATGGCTGTCGCAACGCCCGGCCACATGATCCTGTTCGTGCTGTCCGCGGTTATCGGCGCAGGTTTTGCCCTGTCGACTCCGGCGAGCTCACATCTTCTGGGTCGCTATTCGCCACCGAAATATGCGCCGCTGGTGTTTTCCATCAAACAGACGGCGGTGCCCGCCGGGATGCTGATCGCCGGGCTGCTCGGCCCGTTCCTGACCGACTGGGTCGGCTGGCGTGGCGCCCTGCTGGTCATTGCAGCCGCCTGTGTCGTTTTCGCGATCATGCTGGAACCGCTGCACAAGGAATTCGACAGCGACAAGGATATGACCCGCAAGTTCCGGGTATCGGACTTCAAGGGCACGATCATGCTCGCGGTCGGCATGCCGGAAATCCGCAACCTCTCTTTTGCCTGCTTTATATTCAACGGTCTGCAGCAGATGTTCACGACCTATTTCGTCGTCTATCTGGTGCATCTGGGGCATACGCTGGCGGCCGCCGGGGTGGTGTTTTCCATGGCAACCGCTGTTGCCGTGCCGGGCCGTATTTTCTGGGGCTGGCTGAGCAGCGGCTTTGTTTCACCACGCACCCTGATGGCCATTCTGTCGATTGGCATGGCGGTAACCGTCGCCGCAACGGGGTTTTTCGAGGCCGACTGGCCAACCCTGATGGTGATCGGCATCGCGTCCGGCGTGACGGCAACAGTTTTCTCCTGGCATGGCGTGATGCTGGCGGAAGCAGTCCGGCTGGCGCCAAAGGGCTCGGCGGCGTCCGTCACCGGCGGCATGCTGTCCTTTGGCCAGCTTGGCGCATTGGTTATGCCACTGGTCTATTCACTGCTGCTTGGCCTGACCGGCAGCTACCGCATCGGATTTTTCGTCTGCGCCGTCCCGGCCCTTATTGTCGGGTTTGCATTGCTGCGGCCGGCCCGCCCCGCCAGCCCGGCCACGGCGAGCCCCGACGACTGACCCTGTCGACACTGCCTACCGACTGACCCTCCCTTTTCTCCGCGACGCTATTCAGGCTAGGCTTGCCTTCGTCAGTCAAACGGGGGGATCGCGGAATGAAGGCAGGATTTATCGGCACCGGCAGCATGGGCAGTCCATTGGCATCCAATCTGCTGGACCAGGAAAAATCACTGGTCGTATATGACATCAATCCGGCGGCAACCAAGCCGCTGGCCGAGAAACAGGCCCGGGTTGTCGCCTCGCCAGCCGAGGTCGCCGAGGAAGCCGATATCGTTTTCGGCTGCATGCCCAGCATCGACAGCTTTCATGCCATCGTTTCCGGCAATGACGGCGTCATCCATGGCAAACAGATGAAGACCTTCGTCAATCTGGGGACCATGGGCAGCGACGCCATTACAGCGGTGGAGGCAACACTGGCGGAACAGGGCGTCGGCGTGCTGGATTCACCGATCACCGGCGGCGTGGCGCGCGCCCGGCAGGGTGACATCACGGTTATCACCTCCGGCCCGAAAGCGATTTACGATCTGGCCGAACCGATGCTGAAATCCTTCGCCCGGGACATCCATTATGTCGGCGACAAGGTTGGACAGGCGCAGCTTACAAAGATCTGCAACAACATCATGTCTTTCACCAACCTGATCGTCGGGCTGGAAGCGCTGGTCATGGCGGCAAAGGGCGGGGTTGATCCGGAAAAGGTGCTGGCTGTCCTGAATTCGGGTACCGGCCAGAACAGCGCGACGCTGACCAAAATTCCGAACTTCATCATGAACCGGAAGTTCGACATGGAAGCGCCGATGTATATCAACGAGAAGGACACCCATCTGTGGCAACAGGAAGCCGACCGGCTGGAAGTACCGCAGATGGTGGCAAGCGCCACCTACCAGACGCTGCAACAGTTGGTCGCCATGGGGTTACGTGACGGGGACATGAGCGAAACCGTAAAACTGATCGAGCGCAATGCCGATTTCCAGCTTCCGAAAACACGGGACTAGACCATGATCGACTCAAAATATAGCGGCTGGATCATCACCACGGTCGCGGGTACCGGTGCGGAAGGGTATGCCGGTGATGGCGGCCCCGCGATACAAGCGCAACTCAACAATCCTTTCGATGTGGTCTTCGATGCTGCGGGCAATATGGTTTTCACTGATACGTTCAGTCATTGCATCCGCCGGGTCGATGCCCGGACAGGTATCATTGAAACCATCGCCGGTACCGGCAATGCCGGATATTCCGGCGATGGCGGCCCCGCCATCACCGCCTGTTTCAACCAGCCTTACGGTCTGGCGATCGATGGCGACGGCGCCATATACACGGCCGACCGGCATAACGCCGCTGTCCGGCGGATCGACGGGGCAACCGGAATCGTGACGACATTCGCGGGCACGGGTGAAAAGGGGTTTTCCGGCGATGGCGGACCGGCAAACCGGGCGGCGATGGTTGAACCAAACGGTCTGGCGATCTCGCGCGATGGGCGATTGATGTATATCGCCGATGTTTCCGACAACCGTGTACGGGTCGTCGACCTCGCCAGCAACATCATCACAACCTTCGCCGGTACCGGCGCGGCAGCGCATGACGGCGATGGCAGTGCCGCCACGGCGGCGGCGGTCTTCGGCGCGCGTGCGGTTGGCTGCCGTCCCGCCGACGGCGCCGTCTATGTCATGGAGCGGCAGGGCAGTTCAATTCGGCTGGTCACACCCGATGGCACGATTTCCACCGTTTCCAGCACCGGCGAGACCGGCTATGGCGGCGATGGTGGACCGGCAGCGACCGCGATCTATGACCGGCCCAAGGAAATGACGCTGGACAGCGACGGCAATGTGCTGGTCGTCGATACGGAAAATCACGCCATCCGCTTCATCGATTGGCAGGCGGACAGGGTATCGACTATCGCCGGGAATGGAACGCATGGCTATACCGGTGACGGCATACCTGCCGCGCAATCATCGCTGGCACGCCCGCATGGCGTCGCCATCGGGCCAGACGGGTCGTTCTATATCGGCGATACGGAAAACAACCGGATTCGAAAAGTATCCCGGCCGACGTGAGGTTGCCGGCCGGGATCAAGCGCAGCCCCGACTCCTGGCAGGCCGGTGCGCGCGACGCCTTGTCACCTAGTGTGAAATCATCCAGGGGCGGGCCGACGGAAAGCCCTTGGACCCGTCAGCTCCATAATGGGTCCGGGTTTTTGTCGCTGATTTAGACGCGGAACAGCATGAACAGCCCGGCCCATGCCCGCCAGCCGCCCGCGAATCCGTGGTCGAAAGATGCGGTTCATGGGCACTGCGTTCATTGGTAGCATGCGCATGCCGGTCACCGCTCGCCATGAGCGCCAAACGTGGCGCAGTCAGCATGACGCGCGGCGCTGCCGTCCCGCAATCAGGGCAATCCGTCGGCGCGGCATATTCGCCGATCGGGCGGATGTCCTCGAACGGGCCGCAGGAATCACAGAAATATTCGTAAACAGGCATCGGTCTTCCCCTGGAATCAAATTGGAACAAAACGTCGGGGCCAGCCGAACAATTTCAGCCAGCCCCGATTCACCCTAGAGGTCCGGCGCGAGCGGCACCTGGACATCGCCTGACAGAAACTTCGTCGGACCATCGCTGCCCGGCATGATGTCAAACTCGAAAATTTCCGTCGGCAGCCAGAGCGTCGCACAGGCGTTTGGAATATCCACCACACCCGATATGTGCCCCTGGCATGGCGCCGTACCGAGAATGGAGTAAGCCTGGGCCCCGGAATAACCGAATTTCTTCAGGTATTCGATGGCATTCAAACAGGCCTGACGATAGGCGATATGGACATCGAGGTAATGCTGCCCGCCGGCTTCATCGACGGAGATACCTTCGAAGATCAGGTAATCCTTGTAGTTTGGCGTGATCGGGCTGGGTTTGAAGATCGGGTTCTTGATCCCGTACTTGCGCACCCCATCCTTGATCAGGCTGACCTTGATATGAATCCAGCCGGCCATTTCGATGGCGCCACAGAAAGTGATTTCGCCATCGCCCTGGCTGAAATGCAGATCGCCCATGGAAAGCCCGCCACCCGGCACATAGACCGGGAAGAACACGCGCGATCCCCGCGACAGATCCTTGATGTCGCAATTGCCGCCATGTTCCCGCGGCGGCACGGTGCGCGCGCCTTCCGCCCCTGCCGCCTTGGCGGCATCGCCGGTCATCTGGCCCATATGCGCCGTTTCACCCGATGGCAGCGCCGCCAGCGGCGGCACCCGGTCCGGGTCGGTCGCAACAAGCGCGCCTTCGCGACTGTTCCATTCATCCAGCAGTTCCCGCGACGGCAGGCAGCCGATCAGCCCGGGATGGATGAGCCCGGCAAAACTGACGCCCGGCATATGGCGGGAATGGGTGAACATGCCCGAAATATCCCAGATGGTTTTCTGGGCTTCAGGAAAATGTTTGGTCAGGAATCCACCACCATTCTGTTTCGAAAAGAATCCGTTAAAGCCCCACAGACTGTCCTGCAGCGTCCCGATATCGAGAATATCGACGACCATCAGATCGCCCGGTTCCGCGCCCTCGACACCGATGGGACCAGACAGAAAATGGACCTTGGTCAGATCGACATCGCGGACATCTGACGCGTCGTCGTTATCCATGATCTGGCCACCGGTCCAGTCGACGCATTCGACGATAAAGTCGTCACCGGGTTTCACCGTCGCAACCATCGGAATGTCCGGATACCAACGGTTGTGGATCTTCTCATTGTCGTAGGGTGAGGCCTTCAGGTCGACTTCGATGATTGTTTCTGGCATTTCAAATCCCCTCTCATGTTTGGGTTGGATCATGCGTTGAATTGCTCTGGTGCGTTGGTCAGACAGAGAGGAACTGAGCGACTTTTCCTTCGTCCACATTGGCGCGTTCGTCCTCGTGGACGACCTCGCCGTTTTCAAGAACAAGCACGCGGTCAGCGATTTCGAGCGCGAAGCTGAGCACTTGTTCGGAAACGATGATCGACAGCCCGCGTTCGTCGCGGATGCGTTTCAGCGTCCGGGCCATTTCCCGGATGATCGAGGGCTGGATTCCCTCGGTCGGTTCATCGAGCAGCAGGACCTTGGGGCGCGAGGCAAGTGCCCGGGCGATGGCGAGCTGCTGCTGCTGGCCGCCGGAAAGGTTACCGCCACGACGGCCCTTCATTTCCAGCAATACCGGGAACAACTCGTAGATATCGTCGGGCACTTCGCTTTCGCCGGTGACGGTCAGGCCGGTTTCGACATTTTCCTGCACCGTCATTGTGGAGAAGATCATGCGGCCCTGCGGCACATAGGCGACGCCGCTGGCAACCCGCTCGAAACTCTTCATCCCCGAAATTTCAGTATCGCCGATCTTTACCGACCCGCTTTTGGTCGGCACCACACCAATGAGCGATTTCATCAGCGTCGTCTTGCCCATACCATTGCGGCCCATGATCGCGATGATTTCATTCGGCGCGACGGTGAAATCGAGACCGTGCAGCACTTCGCTTTCGCCGTAGGCAACATGGAGGTCTGAAACCTGAAGCATGATCTGATTCCCTAATGTCCGAGGTAAACTTCGACGACTTTGGGGTCGTTCTTGACCCGTTCCATATCCCCTTCCGACAGCACCTTTCCCTGATGCAGGACGGTGACCCGGTGGGCGATGTCTTCGGCGAACTTCATGTCGTGCTCGATGACGATGACGGAGCGCCCCTTGATGATTTTCTTCAGAAGATCGGCGGTTTTCTGCCGCTCGCTGACGCTCATCCCGGCAACCGGCTCATCCAGCATCAGCAATTCCGGGTCCTGGATCAGCAACATGCCGATTTCGAGCCACTGTTTCTGGCCGTGGCTGAGAAAGGCCGCCCGCAGATCCAGCAACCCGTCCAGGAAGATCATTTCCGCGATCTCATTGACCCGGTCGATCACGACCTGATCGCGGCGGAACATGATCGCGCCGAATACGGTTCGGCCCCGGGGGTAGGAGATTTCGAGATTTTCAAAGACCGTCAGATCCTCGTAGATCGACGGGGTCTGAAACTTGCGGCCGACCCCGGCCGTGACGATTTCGTGCTCGCGCATCGCGGTGAGTTCCTGGCCCTTGAACTTGATCGAACCTTCGGTCGCCTTGGTCTTGCCGCAGATTAGGTCCAGCACCGTGGTCTTGCCGGCCCCGTTCGGTCCGATGATCACCCGGATCTCGTTGGGGTCGATATAGAGCGTCAGATCGTCCACCGCCCGGAACCCGTCGAAGGAAACCGTGAGCCCCTCGATGGCGAGCAGGAAGTCGTTTTCGGCAGCCATGAATGTCTCCTCCTTACTCTGCCGGACGCGCGGCTATGGATGATGTGTCGACGGGGTCGGGTTCCTTTCCACCGACCTCCAGCAGGCGTCGCACCTTCGGCTCCAGATAGGTCTGGTAGAGGCCTGCTATGCCGTTCGGAAAGGCCATTACGACACCGATGAACAGCGCGCCCATGGCGAACAGCCAGACTTCCGGAAGCACCTCGGAGAAAACCGTCTTTGCGTAGTTGACGAGCAACGTCCCGTAGATCGCGCCGAACAGGGACAACCGACCACCGACAGCGCAGTAGATCACCATTTCGATGGATGGGACGATGCCAACGAAAGATGGCGACATGAACCCGACCTGCAAGGTGAACATGGCCCCGCCAATAGCGGAGATCGCGGCCGCCAGACAGAACACGAAGATTTTCAGATTGGCCACGTTGTACCCGGAGAACCGGACCCGGTCTTCCTGGTCCCGCATCGCTACCAGCAGCCGGCCCAGCTTGCACTGGCGAATGAATTGCGCCAGCAGCAGACAGGCGATCAGCAACCCGCCGTTGACGAAATAGAGCACGTATTTCGCATCGTCCGTCCGGATATCCCAGCCCAGCAGGGTCCGCAGGTCAGTAATGCCGTTGACGCCACCGGTATAACCCTGCTGCCCGATGATCAGGATCGTCAGGATCGCAGCGAACGCCTGGGTGATGATGGCGAAGTAGACGCCGCCGACCCGCCGCGTGAACATCGCAAGCCCGATGATGAAGGCGAAAAAGGTCGGCACGGCAATGATCGCGAGCAGGGTAAAGGGCAGCGAATGGAACGGCTCCCAGAACCAGGGCAGTTCGGTGATCTGGTTCCAGTCCATGAAGTCGGGAATGCCCGGTGTCGACTGGATCTTGGTGGCTTCCGGCGTCGAGGCTTCCAGCTTCAGGAACATGGCCATGCAATAGCCGCCAAGGCCGAAGAAGAGCCCCTGCCCGAGGCTGAGAATCCCGCCGGAGCCCCAGCAGAGAACCAGCCCGAGGGCAACGAAGGCATAGGTCAGGTATTTGCCAACGAGGTTGAGACGGAAGATATCCAGACCGAATGGCAGCACGATGAAGATCAGGCCGATCAGGATGACGAGGAAAAGAAGCTCGCTGCGGTTAAAGAGTGAAAACCCGGCTTTCATGGCGACCTCCTCAGCGACGGACTTTGAGGGTGAACAGGCCCTGGGGACGAAGCATCAGGATGCCGACCACTGTCAGCAGCGTGAGTACTTTCGCCATGGACCCGCTCAGGAAAAATTCGATAGACGACTGCGCCTGACTGATCGTGAAGGCCGACGCGATGGTGCCCAGCAGGCTGCTAGCGCCGCCGAAAACGACAACCAGAAAGGTATCGACGATATAGAGCTGACCGGCGGTCGGACCGGTCGACCCGATCATCGTGAAGGCGCTGCCCGCCACCCCGGCGATGCCGCAGCCGATGCCAAAGGTCAGCCGGTCGGTGCGTTCGGTATTGATACCAACGGCGCCGGCCATGACGCGGTTCTGTGTCACCGCGCGGACCTGCTTGCCCCAGCCGGAGCGGTACATCAGAAAGTAGACGGCAACGGTGATTGAAATGGTCAGGATCATGACAAAGATCCCGTTGATCGGAATTTCGACGATATCGGTCAGCGGCAGCGCACCCATCATCCAGTCTGGGATCGTGACGCCGACTTCGCGGGCGCCGAATACCGAGCGATAGGTCTGCTGCAGGATGAGGCTGAGGCCCCAGGTCGCCAGCAGTGTATCCAGCGGTCGTTTATAGAGATGCCGGATCATCGCCCATTCCACCAGCATGCCAAGCGCGCCGGATGCAATGAAGGCGCAGATCATGGCGAGGAAGAAGTAGATGCTGAAAAGGCCTGGCAGGTATTCGGAGAACAGATTGGAACAGAGATAGGTGACGTAGGCACCGAGGATCATGAACTCGCCATGGGCCATGTTGATGACCCCCATCTGGCCGAAGATGATCGCCAATCCCAGCGCCATCAGCACGAAGACCGAGAAGAGACTGAGACCTGCAAACCCTTGCATCGCGAAAATGGAGCCTAGCTCGGCCATCGTATAGTCGCTGAACATGTCCTTTTCCCTTTATCTTGCCCGTTTACGCTGACCGGGCGGGTTGGAAGACGAAATGGCGTTCGGGAACAGTAGGGAGGTGGAAAGGGCCGGGTGTGCGATACTCTGGGAGGAGAAGCTCCCAACCCTTTCCACCGGTTCGAAGGCCTACTGGTAGCCCTTCGGGAAGGGGTCGGGTTCCATCAGTTCCTTGGTTTCGTAGACGACCTTGTACTGGCCATCCGTCTGCGCGAGACCAACGCGGGTCTTGCTCCACAGGTGGTGGTTCTTGTGGATACGGACATAGCCTTCAGGCGCCGTCTTCAGCTCGATGCCGGGGGATGCTGCCCTGATCTTGTCGATGTCGAAGCTACCGGCTTTTTCAACGGCGGCCTTCCACAACCACGGCCCAAGATAGGCGGCCTGGGTCACGTCGCCGATGACGATATCCTCGCCCCACATTTCCTTGAATGCCTTGACGAACGACGTGTTGTTCTCGTTCGGGAGGCTCTGGAAGTATTTCATCGCCGCATAGGCGCCGACGATATTTTCGCCGCCGATCCCGCGGATTTCATCCTCGGTCACCGAGATGGTCAGCAGCGCGGGCTTTTCCTTGGTCATGTCAATGCCGGCAGCCTTGAGCTGCTTGTAGAACGCGACGTTGGAACCGCCGACGACAATGACATAAATCACGTCAGGCTTGCGCAGCTTGATCTTGTTGATGACCGAATTGAACTGCGTGTGGCCAAGCGGGTAGTACTCTTCGCCAACGACCTTGAGGCCGAGTTTTTCAATGTGCTTGCGCGCAATCTTGTTGGACGTGCGCGGCCAGATGTAATCGGACCCGAGCAGGTAGAAGGATTTGGCCTTCTTCTCTTTCACGATCCAGTCGATACCGGCAATGATCTGCTGGGTTGCTTCCTGGCCCGTGTAGATCACGTTCGGTGATTCTTCGAGGCCTTCATAGAAGGTCGGGTAGTAAAGCATGCCGTTATACTGCTCGAAAACCGGCAGCACGGCCTTGCGGGATGCCGACGTCCAGCAACCGAACACCGCGGCGGCCTTGTCGCTGACCAGTAGCTTCTTGGCCTTTTCGGCAAAGGTCGGCCAGTCGCTGGCACCGTCTTCCTGGATATATTCGATCTTCCGGCCAAGCACCCCGCCCATCGCGTTGATCTGCGAAATGGCAAGTTTCTCGGCCTGAACCGAACCGGTTTCCGAAATGGACATCGTCCCGGTAACGGAATGCAGAATACCCACTTTCACCACGTCGTCCGTAACGGCGAGACCGGTGGTGTTGACCTTGGCGGTCGGATAATCCGCTGTGAAGGCAGCAAAAGGCATCATGGATCCGGCGATCAGCGCAGCAGCGCCCAACGATACTCTGCGTCGGGCAGGCGAACGGGGTGCCGAAGCCGGTGTCTTGTCGCTATGCATAGTGGCTCCTTCCAAAACTGTTGGTTTCGTGTCGAACCGGGCGGCTCAACACCCGATGAAAGGAGCATCCGGGATTACGGTGCAATGCAGCAATACGTCGAATGACGTATGGTGATGCGTCATTTGACCGGGTAGGGTCCTTAAAATGACGTCGTGACAGCGTTTAAGAACGATAGTTTTCTGCGGATAAAAATCAGGAAATATGATTTTATTATGTATGTTTACAGTAAATTACCGGAACCCTGGCACGACGGCCTCATGATTGAAAACTTTTCCAGCCTCCGCTGCTTCCTGTAGTCACATAAAAGACGCGACATTTGTTCATCGGAGAGGATATATTGCGTTGCAGCATACCACGCCATCCGTAATGGGGAGGATTGCGAGTGCCGGCAGACAGAGCGGGTGCAACCGGCTATGACTTCGCAGCAAAGGATCGTCCGGGTCCGACGCCAGTACAACAAATGGGTCGCAAACCAGACGCTGGAAGATTACGCCCTCCGTTTTACGGCGCATAGCGCGCGGAAATGGTCCTCCTTCCGCGTGGCGAACACTGCGATCGGCGCGATTTCCTTTCTGGCACTGGAAGCCATCGGCGGCACGATCACCCTGCAATACGGATTTTCCAACGCCGCGCTGGCCATCATGGTCGTCGGCGTTCTTATTCTGCTGACCAGCATCCCGATTTCCTATTACGCGGCGAAATACGGAGTTGATATCGACCTGCTGACACGGGGGGCTGGATTCGGCTATATCGGCTCCACCGTCACATCGCTGATCTATGCCTCCTTCACCTTCATCTTTTTCGCGCTGGAAGCCGCGATCATGTCGCTGGCGCTGGAAATGTGCTTCGGCATACCGCTGAGCCTCGGTTACCTGATCAGCGCCCTTGTGGTGATCCCGCTGGTGACGCACGGCATAACATTCATCAGCAAATTCCAGCTCTGGACCCAGCCCTTCTGGGTCGTGCTGCATATCCTGCCATTTGTCTTTATCGGCGCATCGGGCTTCTACTCCATCGATGACTGGACCCGGTATCCGGGACAACACGGCCCGGTAGACGGGTCGTTTGATCTGCTGATCTTCGGCGCGGCGGCCGCGGTGGTGTTTTCGCTCGTCGCGCAAATCGGCGAACAGGTCGACTTCCTGCGCTTCATGCCGCGGCAGCGCAAAGGCCGGCGCCTGCAATGGTGGGGCTCGCTGCTTGCCGCCGGCCCCGGCTGGATCGTGCTGGGAATGATCAAACTGTTCGCCGGGTCTTTCCTCGCCTATTTCGCGCTGTCAGCCGGCATTCCCGAACAGCATGCGGCCGAACCGACACAGATGTACCTGATCGCGTTCCAGCAGATGATCGCCTCACCGGAAATCGCCATCGGGCTGACCGGTACCTTCGTCATCCTGTCCCAGATCAAGATCAACGTGACCAATGCCTATGCGGGATCGATCGCCTGGTCGAATTTCTTTTCGCGCCTGACCCACAGCCATCCGGGCCGGGTGGTCTGGCTGGTCTTCAATGTCGCCATCGCGCTGGTGCTAATGGAAATGGGCATCTTTCAGGCGCTGGAACATATTCTGGGGCTTTACGCCAATATCGCCGTCGCCTGGGTCGGCGCTATCGTCGCCGACCTTGTCATCAACAAGCCGCTTGGCCTGAGCCCGAAGCACATCGAATTCAAGCGCGCGCATCTTTACGATATCAACCCCGTTGGCGTGGGATCGATGCTGGTTGCATCCATTCTGGTCACTGCCGCCCATTTTGGATGGCTGGGTGAAACGGCACAGGCGCTGGCCAGCTTCCTTGCGCTTGGCACGGCCTTCGTCCTCGCCCCGGTCATAGCCTTCGCGACAGGCGGAAAATACTACCTTGCCCGCACGCCCGCTTCCCATGCCGATAACCGCACGCAGGAACAATGCTGTATCTGCGAGCTAAAATTCGACACCGAGGACATGGCGCATTGCCCCGTTTATTCCGGCGCGATTTGCTCGCTTTGCTGCTCGCTGGATGCACGGTGCCATGACCGCTGCAAGGTCGACGCCCGCTTCCAGGAGCAGATATTCGCCTTCCTGTCCGCTTTCCTGCCTGAGAGAATCGTCGCCGGGTTGAATACAAGGCTGGGACATTACGTCAGCCTCATGGCCCTGGTCTGCAGCATCTCCGGATTATTTTTTGGCCTTATCTATATCCAGGCAACGCTGGATCCTGTTGCGCCGAAGGACGCGATCGCGACCACATTGTGGAATGTGTTTCTCGTCACCGCACTGCTGGCGGGTGTGACCTGCTGGCTGTTTGTCCTGGCCACGGAAAGCCGCCGCGTCGCACAGGAGGAATCTACCCAGCAGACGAACCTGCTGATGCGCGAAATCCGTGCCCACGAACGGACCGACGAAGAATTGCAGAAGGCGAAGGAAATAGCCGAGGCCGCGAACGATGCCAAGAGCCGCTACATGGCAGGTATCAGCCACGAATTGCGAACCCCGCTGAACACGATTCTCGGTTACGCACAGATTCTGTATAGGATATGTCGCCCGCCCATTTTTGGTTAGGCGCATCCGCTGAGAAGTTCTGAGCCAGCAAGTTGGGCGCGATGTTGAACGTGTGGTTGCTGTCCGTCGTAGCTTTGTATTTCTGGGTTCTGATAACCTTGATGCCGTTCTCACGCATCAAGCGACCCACGCGCCGGTGCCCCACTTCAAGCCCCAATTCTTGCAGCTCTTCGGTCATGCGCGGCCGCCCATAGCTTTGCAGGCTCAGACGGTGTTGCTCACGGATATGGGCCAGAAGCACCATATCATGACGTTGGCGTTGGCTCATCGGGCGCAGGCGCCAAGCGCGAAACCCACGCGATGTGACCCGCATAACGCGGCAGAGACACTCCACTGGCCATTCTTCTTTCCAGGCGTCGATGAAAGCGAATCTCATCGGCTTTGGCCTGCAAAGAAGATTGCCGCTTTTTTTAATATTTCCCTCTCCTCGCGAAGTAAGCGGACTTCCTTGCGGAGGCGTTTATTTTCTTGAGAATGACCCAGCGCTGCCCGTCCATCGGGAAGGCTCGGTCCGAACCATTCGGCAAAGCGGCGAACATCTGGCCGGTCTGATCGAGGGGCTGCTGGATATTTCCAAAATCGAGGCGGGCCAGTTGCACATCTACCGCGATGAATTCCGGCTCGGCGATTTCCTGTCGCAACTGGTCGACATGTTTCGTCTGCAGGCCGAGGCGCGCAATATCAAGCTGGAATTCCATCGTCCGGAATTCCTGCCCGTTACGGTACATTCAGATGAAAAGAGGCTGCGGCAAATCCTGATCAACCTACTGTCCAACGCCATCAAATACACTGATGCCGGCCATGTGACATTCACGGTGCGGTATAGCGGCGAAGTCGCCGATTTCATTGTCGAGGATTCCGGACGCGGCATCCGCGCCGATGACATGGAGCGGATTTTTCGCCCATTCGAACGCATCCATGAACCAGGTCGCCAGGCGCCCCCGGGAACCGGGCTTGGTCTCACGATCACCAAGCTGCTGACCGAGGTACTGGGTGGTGAAATCACGGTCGAAAGCACCTACGGCACGGGCAGCGCCTTCCACGTGAAAATGATGCTGGCGACACCGCATACCCCGGCGCAAAAACCAACCAGCATGCAGCGTATATACGGTTACAAGGGCCGTCGCCTCACAGTTATCGCCATGGACGACGAGCCGGACCATCGCGAAATGATGAACGAAATCCTCTCGCCGCTTGGTTTTATCGTCTTCGCCGCGTCCGATGGCCCGCAATGCCTGGAATTCGCAAAACAACACGAGGCGGATATCTTCCTGCTGGACATCTCGTTGCCGGGCATGACCGGCTGGGAAGTGACCTCGCAGCTACGCCGGATAGGGCACCGCAACACCCCCATCGTCATGGTATCCGCTGTCGCCGGCGGTGAATCCATCAACGCGCTGGGGACGCATCATCACGACGCCATCGTGAGCAAACCGATCCGGATCGACGAATTGCTGACCCGCATCGGTCAGTTACTGAAAATCGAATGGATCCACGAGATGCCAGTTCCCCCCGTGCAGCGCAGTTTCACCTTGGCGGGACCCGACACTATCGAACTACCTGAAGATGACCTGCGTGAATTGCGCAGCCTGGTGCAGATAGGCCATGCCCGCGCGGTCCAGGAAAAATTGTCCGCCATTGAGCTGGCACACCCGGAACTTCAAACACTCACTGCCGAACTCAGGTCACACGTGAACCGGTTCGACTTCGAAGGCCTTGATACCCTGCTGGGAGAAATACAGCGTGAACAAGTCGGATAAGCGCGATATCGTCCTTGTCGTGGACGACTCGCCGGAAACCCTGATGGTCCTGACCGACGCTCTGGAGGAATCGGGAATCATGGTTGTGGTCGCACAGAATGGCGAGCGCGGGTTAGACCTTGCCGGCCGGGTCATGCCTGATATCATCCTGATGGATGCCATCATGCCCGGCATGGACGGGTTCGAAACCTGCCGCCGCCTGAAACAACGTAACGACCTGGCCCATATCCCGGTCGTATTCATGACCGGACTCAGCGAGACCGAACATATCGTCAACGGGCTTGGCGCCGGCGGTGTCGACTACGTCACCAAACCCCTGGTTCCCGATGAGCTGATCGCCCGGATCAGTGTCCATATCGCCAATGCCCGGCTGGGCCAGAGTGCCCGCGCGGCGCTGGATGCGGAGGGCCGGTCACTTCTGGCGGTCACCGGCGACATCGAAGTTCTATGGTGCACACCGCTGGCCGCATCGCGATGCGAACGGGCGCAGCTGGCGCGCGCCGACGGCACCTTCGACCTGCCAGCGGCAATGAAGGATTGGATGACCCGGCTGGTCGCCCCGCAACGATCGGGACGAATGGATATGGCAGTCGGGTCGGATCTGGAAATCGCAAACCTGCGCTTTGTCTTCAGCGGGCATACGGGCGCCGACGAATTCCTGTTCCGGGTTTCCGACGCCACAAGCCCGAACGAAAAAGACTCCCTCCAGACAGACCTGTCGCTGACACCCCGCGAGGCCGAAGTGCTGCTATGGATATCGCAAGGCAAGTCAAACCGCGATATCGGTGAAATTCTGGGGCTCAGTCCGCGCACGGTGAACAAGCATCTGGAACAGATCTTCAACAAGCTGGGCGTGGAAAACCGGACCGCCGCCGCAGCGCTCGCCGTGCGGACAATCGTGCAGGCGGAGGCCCGGTAACGCCGGTTATTCCGGCAGCAAACCCGCGAGTTTTGCCCGCAGCCTGACCAGCGCCAGTACCGTGTCGATGGTCGGCGTATCCACGCCGATGATTTTCCCGACTTCCGACGTCGCGCCAACGATGGGGTTGATTTCCATCATCCGGCCCCGCTCCAGATCCTGCAGCATCGACGTCTTGTGGCTGGCGGCACCGTGCCGCGTCCCTTCGATCCGTTCATCGACCGACGCATTGGGTTCCGCACCCAACCCCCGGCCGACCGCCATGACCTCGCCCATGACCTTACGCAAAAGGTCTTCGCCGCCCGGGTCGTTGACCATATCGCCCATCGTCCCCATCGTCAGCGCACTGATCGGGTTATAGGCGGCATTCCCCATGATCTTGACCCAGATGTCCCGCCGAAGATCGGTGCGGAGCTGGGCATCGATAGGGGTTGCGTCGACCACTTCCTGAAACCGTTTCGCCCTGTCGGATTCCGAGTTGTCGGGCTCACCGATGTAATAGCGCATCTGGCCGCCGGATTCGATTTCGCCGGGCGCAACGACCTCACTGGCGACATAGGTGATGCAGCCCATGGCGCGCTCTGGTCCGATGCCGTTCCATTGCTTGCCATCCGGATCGACGGCCTTGATCTGATAATTTTCATGCGCGCCCGCCAGCTTGTAGAAATACCACCACGGCACGCCGTTCATCGCCGTTGCCACGGTCGTATCGGGACCAAGCAGCGGCTGCATCGCATCCACCACCCCGGGCGCCTGATGCGATTTCAGCGAGACGACGACATAGTCCTGCGGCCCGAGCGTTGACGGATCATCCGTGACCCGGGGATGGGTGACGAATGTTTCCCCTTTCATGGTCAGCTTCAGGCCTTTATCCCGCATTGCCTCCAGATGGGCGCCCCGCGCGATCAGGCTGACATCGACACCATTCCGGCTGAGCAGCGCTCCCAGATGGCCGCCGATGGCCCCCGCACCGAAGATCGTGATTTTCATGGCTTCGTATCCCCCGTCCCGTTAATTCGTACTATTGGCCAATAATAATACGCGTCAGTTCATCCGGCGTGCTCAACATCGGGTAATGCCCGGTGTCGATGACATGCCAGCGCGCCTTCAGCCGGTCCGCGGCGCGGCGCTGATGCGCTTCGCCCGGGTTTTCCGCCTGCGGACAATAAATGACATCGGCGTCCCATTCCTGATCCCAGAACGTCGGCAGCTGGACCGGCTGCGTAAACACCAGGATCGGGTTCAGCGTGAAACGGTCCACGGCCCAGGTGCCGATTTCCGGATCGAGCGATTTGAGCAAACGGCCGGCCGCATCCTCCCGGGAGGGGCCAAGCGAAAGCTCGGTGTTGATCGCCGCGGGTCGGGTCACGATATCGCGGATTTTCTCACCGTCAAACAATGCCAGCGCATCGGCGAAGACCAGCCGGCCGACCCGTTCCCGCGCCAGTTCCGCAACCTTCGCCATGATCATGCCGCCGGCGGAGGTTCCGACCAGAACGACATCGTTGAGGTCTTCGAAAAACAGAAACTTCGCCAGTTCCTCGGCTTGCGATTCAACCGTGATGCCGGCGCGAATCTGGTCGGCCCGTTCGCCGCAGCCATCCAGCGACGGCGCAAAAACAAGGTGGCCCGCCGCGCGCAGACGTGTCGCCACCGGCTTCCATATCCAACCGCCCTGATACGCGCCGTGGATGAGCAAGAATGTCGCCATAATGTGAATTCCTCTTAGTAAAAGATGCCGGGCACGGAACCACCATCGACGCCGATGGCCTGCCCCGTGACCGCGGAAGCCTGCGGCGAGGACAGAAACAGCACCATCGGCGCAATGTCACTGGGCTCGACAATCCGGCCAATCGGGAAATCGGCAACGAAGGTCGCTTCCGCTTCCTCCAGGCTGACGCCGAGCTGCTTTGCCCGCGCTTCCAGCCGGCCGGGATAGCGGTCGGTCTTGGTGAAAGGGGGATGAACCACATTGACGGTGATGTTTTCCGGCGCGACGTCATTGCTGAGATGTTTCACAAAAGCCGTAATCGACGAATTGCCAAGGCCGCTGGGCAGCGAAGCCTTGCCCGCCGCGCGTGCCGCCGACCCGCCGATGCAGATCACGCGACCGAAACCGCCCTTGCGCATCCACGGCAGCGCCGCGCGGCTGCAGCGCATATAGGCAAGCGTCTTGCCCTTCAGCCGTTCCATCAGTTGATCGTCGCTCAGGGATTCCAGCGTGCCGCTAACCGACGTCGATGCGTTGTTCACCAGCACATCGACACCGCCGAACGCCGCTGCCGTTTCGTCAACCGCACGGCTGCAGCCTTCCGCCGTAAACAGATCGGCGGCAACAGTGTTGCCTTTCACACCCAGCGCCTCGATTTCGGCCTTCACCCGGGCCAGCGCCCCGGTATCCCGGCCGACGATCGATACATTGGCCCCTTCGGCAGCAAAGCCAAGCGCGATGCCCCTTCCGATACCCCGGTTCCCCCCGGTAACGACGACGGATTTACCCTTCAGCTGCAGGTCCATGACCCGTTCCCCCTGTGTTATGCGTTAATTTTGACATGACTATAGCGCCTCCCCCCGGCACGACCAATACAGGCGGAAACCGGACCACACCTTCCCGACAAGGGTGGATCAGGAGTAGAGTTTCAGGAATGTTCATGGGCCCGGATACTTTCAATGAATTCCGCACCACCGCTTTTACCCAGTACCGCACCTGACCTTTCTGCGCAGGATGGGCTCACTGCGCTGGAACGCGCGGTCCGCCAACCGCTGATGCTGGGCCTGTTTTTACCGATCCAGAATGGCGGCTGGACGCCATCCGACGCGCCGCGCGGTACCGACTGGTCGTTCGACTACAATGCGCGGCTGGTCGTTCAGGCGGAAGAAGCGGGATTCGAACTCGCGTTCGGGCTGGCGCAATGGCTCGGCGCCGACGGGCATGGCGGCCGCACGAAATACCGCAAGAATACCATCGACCCGTTGCTGATGACATCCGGCGTTGCGGCGCTGACCCGCAACATCATCCTGATTTCCACGGTCCACGTGCTGTATGGCTGGCATCCGCTGCAACTCGCCAAGATGGCGGCGACGCTGGATCACATGTCGCATGGTCGCTGGGGGCTGAACCTCGTCACCGGATTTCGGCCGAACGAGGTTGGTATGTTCGGGCTGGCCCCGATTCCGCATGACGAACGCTACGCCATGGTAGCGGAATTCACCGAGATCATGGAAGCCCTGTGGCGCGAGGACACCAACCTTACCTGGGACGGAAAATACTGGCAGCTGAAGGACGCCTACGCTTCGCCCAAGCCGGTCAACAACGACAGACCGATCATGGTCAATGCCAGCGCGTCCGATGTCGGCCTTGCCTATGCCGCGAAGCATTCCGACCTCATCTTCATCACCAGCCCCGGCGGCGCGGATATCAATGCCGCCGTGGAAACCCTGCCGCCACACACGAAGAGAATCAAGGAGCTGGCGGCGGCGGAGGGACGAACCGTGCACACAATTATCAACCCGCATGTGATCTGCCGCGATACGGAAGCCGAAGTGCAGCAGATCGTGCAGGCCATCGTGGACGGCGAGGACGCGGAGGCTGTCGACACGATGGTCGGCACCCAGAAATCGAGCGACGCCCAGTCCTGGCGCGGCCATCAGCGGCATCAGCGTATCATCGGCGGCAATGTCCATGTCTTCGGCACCCCTGAACAGGTGGTCGATCAGTTCGCCAAGCTGAAAGCCGCAGGCTGCGACGGGTTGCAGATCAACTTCTTCGATTACGAACCCGACCTCGCCTATTTTACCCGGAACGTTCTGCCGCTGATGCAGGAAGCCGGGTTACGCAAAGCATGAGCCGCTGAAGAGAGGCAAAGATGGTCGCACACCTGTTTCATGAAAACGCGCCGAAGGACCCGGGCGCATCGCTGGCGCAACTGAAGCGTATCGACCTCGGTCCCTATCTCGCCGGGGAAACAGGCGCGCTGGATATACTCGCCGATGACATTCGGCACGCATGCGAAACCGTCGGATTTTTCTACATCGCAAACCATGGCATTCCAGATGCGCTGGTTACCGAAGCATTCGCCCAGTCACGGCGCTTCCATGCCCTGCCGCTGGCGGAAAAGAAGAAGATCCCGCAGGACGCCCATAATATCGGCTACCTGCCGATGAATGCGAGCATGCAGCGCCATTCGACCGTGCATCAGGCAACGCGGCCGAATCAGAATGAATCCTATTTCGTCACCCATGACCGGGGCCCGAACCATCCCGATGTCATCGCGCAAACACCATTGCGCGGCGGCAATTACTGGCCGGAAAACCTGCCGGGGTTTCGGGACGGCGTCATGGCATATTTCAATGCTCTGAACACGCTGTGCCAGCGCATTGTGCCGGCATTCGCCGTGGCGTTGGGCATGGAACCCGATGGACTGGAGCATGACTTCGCAGACGAGAACAATGCGAAGCTGCGCATGCTGCATTACCCGCCAACCCGTATCGAAGACAATGATTTCGGAACCGGGCCGCATACCGACAATTCCTTCATGACGGTCCTGGCCCGCGACGAAGTGCCGGGGCTGGCGATCCGCCTGCCATCAGATGAATGGCTTGAACCGCCCCTGCTGCCCGGTACCTTCCTGGTGAATATCGGCAACATCCTGCGGCGCATGTCGAACGACCGCTTCCTGTCGACCCCGCATGGCGTCATCGTCGATGGTGGCGCCGACCGCTATTCCATGTCCTATTTCCACAGCCAGAACGTGGACCGGACTATCCGTGTCGCCCCGTCCTGCACCGATGCGGACAATCCCCCGAAATACCCGCCGGTGCCCTACCGGGAACTCATCACGGAATATTCGAAGGCAAACTACTTCCATCAGGACGGATTCGGCAAGGGCGAGATCAAGCACCGCTATGAATGAGCGAATGCAATCCCCATATAAAATGAGCGGTAACCTGCCTGCCCCGCCGCGGCGGGGGCGCCTTGTCGATTACCGAATAACGAACGCCTGGCAGTATCCCATCAGGCAACGGCGAGATGCGGGGGCTCGTCGCTGAGCCGGTCTTCCAGAACGGCCTCTGTGTCCGTCGGCAGGACGACCTCGACGGACGTTCCCACTCCCAGCTCGCTGCGGATGCTCAACGTTCCGCAAGTTCCTTCGACAGGGGCAAACCAAGACCTGTTCCCTCGAAGCGACGCGAATACGCGCTATCGACCTGTCCGAAAGGCGCCAATACCAGCGGAATATCATTCTCGCATATGCCGATACCGGTATCACTGACAGTGACCATTACCGAGTCGGTCACCCCGACCTGGGCCAGTGTCACACTGACCGACCCGCCGTTCGGCGTGAACTTCAGCGCGTTGGACAGCAGATTGATAACAATCTGCCGCACGCGGGTCGGGTCGGACCGGATATCCGGCAGGTCGGATGGTAAATTGACCTGAAGATCGATACCGCCCGCACGCGCCTGCTCTTCCATCAGCCTGCTGGCGGATCGAACAACTTCTGCCGCATTCGTCATTTCCGGCGCGACATCGACCTTGCCGGATTCCGCCTTGGCAATGTCCAGCACGTCGTTGATGACACCCAGCAGATGGCCGCCGGCGTCATGAATATCGCCCGCGAATTCCTTGTATTTCGCAATATTGATGGGACCGTACATTTCGCGGTGGATCACTTCGGACATGCCGATCACCGCGTTCAGCGGTGTGCGCAGTTCGTGGCTCATATTCGCCAGGAATTCCGACTTGGCCTGGTTGGCGGCCTCGGCACGGGCAACGTTCCGCGTCAATTGCACCGTCCGGGCGTGATGCCTGCCAATCGACCGGTCCGCGAACCAGACGGCCAACAGCAACAGGCCGTAAACCACAACCAGCGCAGCGGCGACAATCACGACCTGGATGATGCCCTCGCGGATCAACAATGCGTGGAAGCCCGTGACATCGTTGTAAATTTCAACGACGCCCTCGATCCGGCCACTACTGCCGCCCGGGCGCACGGGAAGATAGCTCGACAGGACATGCCGGTTATTGACCGTGCCGGATATCGAATTGAAGCGTTCCCGGTATTCAAGCTTTGTGGCGTTGCCACCACCCAGCGCCTCCTGGTAGCGCAGGTTTTCCCGGTAATCGCCACCGATCTGCGACGTCTCGGTTGAAAACACCGTCAGGCCGTTTAGAGTCTGACTCGAAATGATATCCATGTTTTCATGCTCTTGCCAATCGTCGGGCGAGCAGTTGAATGCTGGCGATCAGGAGCCATGCCTCCGCGCTTTCGATGGTTTCCTCGAAATCTTTGGCGAGACGGCGGTTACGACCGAGCCAAGCGAAGGTGCGCTCAACCACCCAGCGGCGGGGCAACAATACGAACCCCTTGGCGGCGTCGGAGCGCTTGACGATCTGCACGGTCCACTTCCCAAGTTTGGCCAGCGCGTCGCGCAACTTCGGTCCCGCGTAACCACCATCGGCGAAAACATGGCGCAACCGGGGAAAGGCGTGGCGTATCGACGCCAACAGCGCGGGCGCGCCGTCGCGATCCTGGATATCGGCGGCGTGAACCATGACGGCGACCAGAAAGCCGCCTGTGTCGGTCACGATATGACGCTTGCGCCCTTTGACCTTCTTTCCCGCGTCATAGCCCCGAACACCGCCGCTTTCCGTGGTTTTCACCGTCTGGCTGTCGATCACCCCGGCGGTCGGGCTGGTCGTGCGCCCAGAGGTTTCCCGCATCGACATCACCAGTTGGCGATTGATGACGTGCAAGGTTCCATCCGAGCGCCAAGCGTAAAAATATCGCTGGATCGTACTGCGTGGCGGAAATTCCCGGGGCACCATGCGCCATTGGCAACCGGTGCGCGCCACATAAAAAATCCCATTCACCACTTCTCGAAAATCCGTGGTTCGCGGGCGGCCTAATCGACGCGGCGGGGACAATAATGGCGAAATCAAACGCCACTCCTTATCCGTCAAGTCGCTTGCGTAACGAAGGCTCGAACGATCAAACTGCGGGCGGGTGATCTCAGTCCACATGTTGTGTCTCCTCATTTGCTTCAACACAAACGAGAGAATCACAACTTACTGAAATCACTCAACTCATTTCGGGCCGGACACTCAGGTCATACATCTTGACCTTCAATATCGGCGTGCCGCGCATCAACTCCGCAACATCACGGTGAAGGCTGATCGTTTTCGGATGGACGCGGATATCGTCCGGCGTCATCTGGTGGGCATCACTCACGAACCCGGCGTAGCGCGGCCAGATACTGTTGCCCATCGTGATGGTCAGATCGACATTGTTCTGTTCCGCCATC
Organism: uncultured Alphaproteobacteria bacterium; assembly: GCA_943788635.1. Taxonomy (GTDB): domain Bacteria; phylum Pseudomonadota; class Alphaproteobacteria; order UBA8366; genus MarineAlpha4-Bin1. The sequence goes on from CALSRA010000030.1 coordinate 30,251, forward strand.
CGCGAAAGCTGGCTGATCGACGACGACCAGTGCAGCCAGGAAATCGCGACCCCGGCAGCCAGTACAATCGCGGCGCAGACGACCGCAAAGCGCCGTGTGAGACGGATCGGGTTTTCCAGTTCGTGGTTCAGGTCTGTCATATTCTTACCCGGGGCCGCAGCGCCCACTGCCAAAATTGAGTGCAAAGACCATACTAGCAGTGCAGCCATTAACAGGCCCTTAAACCAATGTTTTTACTTAATATGGTGAATGCCCGTTAAGGTTATCATCAGGTTACGCCCGGGGTACCGGTCCTCGAACCTGATTTTGCCTGATCTCACCAAACCGACCGGCTGCTGCTTACCCTGGCGAGCCTTAGAATGTACGACAATGCAAGCGCGGCGTTTGCGTGGGCTGCGCGACATCCTATGATCGCGGCAGCTCAGGGACGCACCCCGGGAATGAGCAGCAGGGAAAGACGATAGTCATGAGTTATGATTACATCATCATCGGCGGCGGTTCGGCGGGATCGGTCATGGCGAACCGGCTGTCGGCGAAAAGCGCCAACAAGGTATTGCTGCTGGAAGCGGGCATCGATACGCCGCATGGCAAGGTGCCGGCCGATATCCTCGATTCCTATCCGGGCACGGCCTTTTTCAACCCGAAATTCATATGGAACGACCTGAAGGTCCATATCCAGCCGGTCAGCCATAATGACCCGGGCCAGCGGCCGCCGCTGCGGCAATACGAACAGGCACGGGTCATGGGCGGCGGGTCGTCGATCAACGGGCAGATGGCCAATCGCGGCGCACCGCATGATTATAACGACTGGCGCGACATGGGCGCGGAAGGCTGGGGCTGGGACGATGTCCTGCCGTATTTCCGCAAACTTGAGCGCGACATGGATTTCCCGGATGACGAAATGTATCACGGCACACAGGGCCGTATACCGATCCGCCGGCTGTTCGACGACCTGTGGTCCGGCTACGCCAAGGCGGCGGCGGAAGGGTACAAGGCCCTGGGGTTCGATTACCTGCCGGACCAGAACGGCGAGTTCCGTGACGGCTATTTCCCGATCACCATTTCCAACGCCTATGACCGGCGGGTATCGACCGCGATCGGCTATCTCGATCCCGGCACGCGGGTGCGCAAGAATCTGGAAATCCGCGCCGAAACCCGGGTGCAGGAAATCCTGTTCGAGGGCACGAAGGCCGTTGGTGTCGTGATCCAGAGCCCGGGCGGCACAGAAGCCATCCACGCGAAGGAAATCATCCTGTGCTGCGGCGCGCTGCATTCGCCGGCGATGCTGCTGCGGTCCGGCATCGGCCCGGTCGGGCATCTGAAGGATATGGGCATCGAGGTCCGCTCGGCGTTGGCCGGGGTCGGCCAGAACCTGATGGAACACCCGACCGTGGCGATTTCCGCCTACCTGCCGCCGGAATCACGGCTGGACCCGGCGACGCGGCGGCATATCCATATCGGCTTGCGCTTTTCCTCGCAGGTTGACGACTGCCCGCAGGGCGACATGTTCGTCGCCACAATTGCAAAATCCGCGTGGCACCCGGTGGGCGAACGGTTGGGATCGATGCTTGCCTTCGTCAACAAGACCTATTCCACCGGGCAGGTGCAGCTGAACTCGACAGACTGGCGGGCGGAACCGACGGTCGAATTCAACATGCTGTCGGATCGGCGCGATGTCGACCGGCTGATGAATACGGTACGGATGCTGGGGCGGGTTTATGCGACACCGTCAATGCAGGCGGCAAGCAGCAACACCTTTCCCTCCAGCTACAGCGAAAAGGTCCGCAAGGTCGGCGTGGTCACGCCACGCAACAAGTTCATCACCGGCGTCGCCGGCAAGCTGATGGATGGTCCATCCTGGATGCGCAGTTCGCTGATTGAAAAAGTGATCACCGAAGGCGACAGCATGGATTTGCTGATGACCGATGATGACGCGCTGGAATCCTATGTCCGGCGCACGGTCACCGGGGTCTGGCATGCTTCGTGTACCTGCAAGATGGGCAGCGATGGCGACCCGATGGCGGTCACGACCTCCACGGGCAAGGTGCGCGGCGATATCCAGGGGCTGCGCGTTGTCGACGCCTCGATTTTCCCGCGCGTTCCCTGCGCCAACACAAACATCCCGACCATCATGACGGCCGAGAAAATCGCCGATGCGATACTCGCAGGCCATTGAGGGGCAAGGGTAGACCAGCGTGAAAGACGAAAGCCCCCGGCCACAGGGCACCGGATTCGTCATCCCGATGACGGCGCTGCTCGGCGTGCAGGGGCTGCTGTCGCTCAGCGTCCTGGTCGTGCCGGTGATTGCCCCCATCGCCGGCGCGGAACTGGGCGTCGAGGCGAAATCAATCGGCGTCTTCACCGGCGTCATGTTCAGCGCCTCGATGATATGCTCGCTGATGAGCGGCGCGATAATCGAACGGTTCGGCGCGGTTGGCGCCGTTCAGATCTGCCTGGCCCTGGGCGCGGCGGGCATCGCGATGGTGACCTTGTCGGGCGTGTTCGCGCTGTTTGCCGGGGGCTTGCTGCTGGGCATCGCCTATGGCCCGAATTCGGCGGCAAGTTCGGAAATCCTCGCCCGGTACACGCCGGACAAGTTCCGCAACATTGCCTTCTCGCTGAAACAGTCGGGCATGCCATTGGGCAGCGTACTGGCCGGCGGGGCGGTTGTCGTGCTGGTCGAACCGTATGGCTGGCGGGTTACGCTGCTGATCATCGGCGCGGTGGGCGTGGTCGCGATGATTCTGATGCAGGGCATGAAGCGGAACTGGGATTCGGGTCGCGTGGCGGGTGGTACAACCCGGACCCGGGCCTCGCCGCTCGCCCCATTGCGGGCGGTACTGGCCGAAAGACGGACCCGGCTGATGTGCATCGCCTCGCTGTCCTTCATCTATATCCAGTTCGCGCTATCGACCTTCCTTGTTGCTTATCTGTATCAGGAAATCGGTCTTAGCGGGTCCGAAGCCGCCACGATATATGCCGCCGCCCATATGGCCGGGGTTGTCGCCCGGCCGGCGCTGGGTGTCATCGCCGACGGGTTCATCCCGCCGGTGCGTCTGCTTGGTATCGCCGGGCTGTTGATGTGCGGCGGTTGCATTGCGCTGGCGCTGTTCACGAAGGACACGCCGCTTGTCGCTTTCTATGCCGTCACACTGCTGATCGGCGCCACCGCATCCGGCTGGAATGGTGTCGGCATGGCGGAAGTATCGCGGGCTATTCCGGCGAACCAGGTCGGCTACATGATGGGCGGGTATCTTTTTGTATGCTTTACCGCCGTGGTGACAGGGCCCCTGGTATTCAGCGGCATCCTGGCGGCGGGTGGCAGCTACCAGCTCGCCTACGGGCTGTTCGCCATCGCAGCCGGCATCACCGGGGTTTCACAACTGATGCAGCGCGACGTTCATTGACGCTTGCCGATGCTAAAGACTGGTGAAGCCATCGATAATTCGCAAGGCACCGGGCCCGATCAGCACAACAAACAGGGTCGGCAGGATGAAGATAACCATCGGAATCATCAGTGTCGCCGGCAGTCTGGCGGCCTTGGCTTCGGCCTGCATCAAACGCTCATCCCGTAATTCACGGGCAAGAATTCGCAGCGACTGCGCCAGCGGCGTCCCGTATTTTTCGGTCTGGACCAATGTGCTGACCAGCGCTTCGACATGCTTCATTCCAGTCCGGCTGCAAAAATTCTCAAGCGCCTGACGCCGATCGGGCAGGAATCCCAATTCAATTCCAGTCAGTTCAACCTCGTCCGCCATTTCCTGCGAGGAATGCCGAATTTCCCGCGAAACCCGGTGCAGTGTCGCATCCAGGCTCGATCCCGCTTCGGTACAGATCACCATCAGATCCAGCATATCCGGCAAGGCCCGGACCAGTTTGGCCCGGCGTTTGTCGGTGACATTCCGGATATAGAGTTCGGGCAGATAAAACCCGCCGACGACCGAAAGCATCGCCACAACCGGTTTCATCGACTTGCCCAGCGACATGAAGTCGAGGCTGTAAAACAGAACCGCAGCGCCGGCGCCGAAAACAAGCGGCAGGCAGAGCTTCAGCGCGAGATAAATGACAACGGCGTCGTTTGACCGATAGCCGGCGCGCACCAGTTTTTTTGCCGCCTGTTCCGCGGTTTCGCCCCGTTTCAGCTTCAGCTTCTCAACGAGGCTGCGGGCAAGCCCGAGACTATGCGACGACGCCGTACCCCGACGGTCGGAGGCGAGCAGGCCGTTCTTCAAAACTTCGCGGCGATCTGACAGCGCGTTGATCCGCCGGTGCACCGGCGTGCGTTCCATCAGGGTGCGCCAGAAGGTCATTACGGCGAAAAAGGCCGCGACCGCTGCAACCAGCGCAATATGGGTTACCGTCACCGGCCCCTGGGCAAGAAGTTCCTCGATATTCATATCTCGAAATTCACCATCCGGAACATGACGAAGCCGCCGCAGAAAATCATGAACAGACCAAAGCTGACCATGAAAATTCCGCGCGGGTCTTCGAACAGCTGCATGACGTAGGTGTTGTTCACCAGATACAGCAGGATGAACATCACAAAGGGCAACGCCCCGAGGATATAGGCACTGGCGCGCGCTTCGGAGGACAGCGCCTTGATCTTAAGTTTCATCTGCCGCCGCCGGCGCAGGATATCCGCCAGGTTGGAAAGCGTTTCCGCAAGGTTGCCGCCCGTTTCCCGCTGGATCGACAGGCTGATACCAAAGAACTTCAGCTCCGGCGTATCCATCAGATAGGTCACCTCGCTGACCGCCTCTTCAACGGGGTCGCCGAAATTGAGCCTCTCGCTGATTGCCGCGAATATTTCACGGACCGGACCGGACAATTCCCGTCCAACATTGATGATGGATTCGGAAACCGGCAGACCCGCACGCAGTCCGCGAACGATAACATCAATGCCTTCGGGAAATTCCGACGTGAACTTGTCCTGGCGGCGCTTGATCATCGTGTTCAACAGCAAATGGGGGATCGTTATTCCGGACGCAACGCCCAAAAGCACCGCGACACCAACCGGCATCCCCAGTGACGCCCAGGCAGAGAACCCGTTGATAACGCCAATGCCAATAACCAGCATGGCATAATGCCCGATCCTGAGGGACCAGCCGGTCTGTGCCAGGCGTCGGCGCAATTCTTCGGGTTTCGGCACCAGCCGCCCGAAAGCCGACACCATTGACCCGGAATCATTTGTTCGGCGCAGGCTCGCAACCCCAGTCACCTGATGTTTCACCAGCGCTGTCGCCGAGACCCGGCCCAGCCGTTTTTCGCGATGCTTGCGCGCACGATTTGTCACGGACGCGACCAGGAAAATCACCGCGCTGACAAACAGCATCGCCGACAACATGACCGCTGCCGCGCGCCAGTCTTCCAGGCCAATGGCTTCAAGAATTTCCGTCATATCGCTTCAAGCAGCGGTCGGTCGAGACCGAAATATGCTGCCTTCTCCGCAAATGCCGGCCGCAGGCCGGACGGTTTGAAGGTGCCAACCAGAATGCCGTCCCTGTCCTCGCTCTCGTATTCATACGTGAACAGGTCCTGGGTGGTGATCGTATCGCCTTCGATACCGACCACTTCGGTGACATGTGTGACCCGGCGAATACCATCACGCATCCGGCTGACCTGCACGATCAGGTCCAGCGCCGAGGCGATCTGGGTACGCACCGCGCTGATCGGCATGTTCATGCCGGCCATGCCGAACATGTTCTCCAGCCGGGTCAGCGATTCACGCGGGCGGTTCGCATGGATCGTGGACATCGACCCTTCGTGACCCGTGTTCATCGCCTGCAGCATGTCGACCGCTTCGGAACCGCGGCACTCACCGAGAATGATGCGATCAGGACGCATACGAAGGGAATTCCGCACCAGATCGCGGATCGTCACTTCCCCCTGCCCTTCCAGATTGGCGGGGCGTGTTTCCAGCCGGACGACATGCGGCTGCTGCAGTTGCAGTTCCGCCGCGTCCTCGATCGTCACGATGCGCTCCCCCTGGTCAATCATGCGACTGAACGCATTCAGCAAGGTTGTTTTCCCGGAACCGGTACCGCCGGAAATCAGGATGTTCAGCCGGCAGCGCGACGCGATCTTGAAGACGGTCGCCATCGACTCCGAGATATTGTTCTGCCGTGACATCGTATCCAGTGTGATTTTCTTCTTCGCAAATTTCCGGATGGAGATCGACGCGCCATCGATTGCGAGCGGCGGGATGATGATGTTGACGCGGCTGCCATCCTCAAGCCGGGCGTCGACCATCGGACTGGTTTCATCGACGCGGCGGCCAATCCGGGTAACGATGCGCGACGCGATCCCCTGCAGATGGGCATTGTCGCGGAACGTGATATCGGTCAGCGTCAGCTTGCCGCCTTTTTCGATATAAACCTGCTTGGGCCCGTTCACCATGATATCGGTGATCTTCTCATCCGCCAGCAACTGTTCCAGCGGGCCGAGGCCCAGCATATCGTTGACCAGCGTGGTCACCAGATCGCGCTGTTCCAGTTGATTAAGCTGGATGTTTTCCTCACGCAGCAACTCGCCGACAATTTCGCCCACCTGACGCGCCAGTTCCTTGCGGGTCAGCTTCATTGCCGCTGCCGGATCGATCCGTTCCATCAAAATGGGACGAACGCGCAGCGCGGCTTCTTCAACGCTTTCCTTGCTTTTGTTTTTATTGCCTGACCCTTCCGGTACCACCGGGTCATCGCCAGGATCGGCCATCAGGCTCGCAATCGACGTGGCCCGCGATGGCGGCGCCTCTGGCGCATCGGGAAAACGTTTCCCCACGGATTCCGGCGCACGCGGCTTGGCCGGCGCCTCGACATAAATTGCGTTCACAATTTCGGTCACCAGGTCACGCTGCCGCAACAGGTTCAGGACAATGCCGGAACTTTCAGCCTCGCGCTCCATGATCGTCTTGATATGCCGGGCCACAACACCGCGATTCATACCCGGCAGTGATTCCGGAGGAATTTCAGATCGGACCGTGGCCAGGATACGGGCGGCATCCTGCGACATGCCGTTCGGCGTGCCGGCAGCCTCGGTGGGAAATGAAACTACAGCGCCATCGGTCATTTTCCGAACCACTTCCTGCTTTTCGCCGGTTTGTCATCCACGGCGACCTGACTGGTAATCCGGCGTAGCGACTTCACCAGCGGACGACGCGTACCACCGGATTGCGGAACAGCCTTGCCGTTGCTCGCTGCTTCATCTGCCGTGCGGGCATCGAAGGGAACGACATGTGCGATCTTGCCTTCGATGCCACGCTCGAAATCAGACTGGCTGATCGAATTGCGACGATCCTGTCCCTCGACAATAACGATATCCAGTGGCACGTCCGGCGCGGCATCGCGCGCAAGGGACTTCAGGCGGACGGTATCCCGCATCCCGGACAGGGACAGGTCGCTGACCAGCAGGATATGGGTCATCTGTTCCAGCAGCGTGCGCTGGCCGGTCACCATGGTCCGCGGCAGATCTATGACGATATTGGCGAAATCGGGCTGGATCGCTGCGAACAATGTCCCGATGCCGTTCGGGCTGAGAAACAGCGTTTCTTCCAGCGGTTCCTCGCCGCCCAGAACATAAAGATTCTCGCTTTCGTTCACCATGGCGCTGGAAACGAACATCGAGTCGATCCGGTCGGGGCTTTCCAGAACTTCGCGCAAGCCCCGGCCCGGCAGCAGATCAAGCGCCAGCGCACAGGTTCCGAACTGCAGATCCAGATCCAGCAGCGCTGTCCGCTGACCGTACTCATGCGCCAGAAGCCAGCCCATGCTGACGGCAATGGTTGTCGCCCCGACACCGCCACGCGCGCCGATCACGGCGGTGGCCATGGATGTCTCGGTCACCGCGTCGGTTCGTTCATCACGCGGTTTGGCCCGCAGGGCCCGGACAAGTTCTTCGGGAACGACAGGTGATACGACGTAATCCGCAGCTCCCGCCGCCAGCAAGGCGCGGTATAGCGCGACATCATTGACCGGCCCGGTGGCCACAATATGTTTCGCGCCTTTTTCGGCGAGGTGCGCGATATCCGCGACCGGGTCGGGTGAATCAGAAATATCGACAAGCAGCACGGCGCAATCGGGCGCGCCTGCGGTCACCGCAGTGGACAACCCGCCCGGCACGACCGAAGCCTGCGGGGCCAGCCCCTTCTCGGCGAGGCGGGTCAGGGCTTCCTGGGTCGACCCATCCTGGGTAAACGCCACGATCGTACCAATCGCAGCAACCTTGCCACCGGCGCCGTATGCCGTAACGTCCCGAGCGGCGCCTGCTAAAGCCGTCATGACTATTCCTTCCTGAAACCCTTTACATTTTCGTCATCCAGGAGATCGCGAGTCTCGCCTGCCCGATAACGGGCAATCGCGGCGGAAACCGCTGTCGCGTCGGATGGTCCGGGATTTCGTCCCCGCAGAAGGTCGCGCGGATTTGCGACCATCATGCCGAGGTTTGACGTAATGGCGCAGCCGAAATTGGCGCCCGGGGTATTCTCGCTGTCATGCCCCATCGGCTTGCTCCAATCCGGGCAATTCGGCGGGGTGACGATATACCGTTCGACGACGACACGAACCCGTCCCGGGGTTCCATTTTCACCAACCTGCTGAACATCGAGGCGGTTATAGGCAAGATGCGCGCCCAGAACCTTGCGCTGGTCCGGCGACCCGCCGGCGACGAAAACGGCATCGCCCGACCCGACCTGGATATCCCGAAGGAATGTTGTCAACCGCTCCATCTCTGCAGTAGAGGCCCGGTACTCGCCGTTCGGGTACACAACGTCATGGTCGAAACGGACGAATTCCACCTTGTTGACCTTCTTGTATTCGGTCACGGTCCGGTCGGCCGTCGCCTTGCACCCGGCAAGGGCGAGCAACACGAATATCGCTGCAAGAATACGCATCGCTTTCTCCCTAATTCAGAATGAACCCGGCCGGCCCGACAAGGCTGGGGGAACCTTCACTATCCAACGGTGAGAAACTGGGCCCGGACGGCGTCGAGCGATGACTGGCGCCATAGAGAACCCGTTCGGCGTCATGCGGCGCCGAAAAGCCATCCGTCGGTGACGCAAGTTGTGTACTGACGGGACGGACGATGTAGGGGGTCACGATGATCACCAGTTCGGATTCCTGTTTCTGGAATTCCGTTGACCGGAATAACGGCCCCAGGATCGGAAGCTGTGCCAGCCCCGGAAACTCCTCAACCGTCTGGTTCGTGGTTGCCTGCAACAGGCCGGCGATCGCGAAGCTCTGACCACTGCCGAGTTCAACCGTCGTTTCCGCACGGCGCGTCGTCAGGGCCGGAACACTGAACCCCGCGATCTGTATCGCCCCGGCTTCTGACAGCTGGCTCACCTCGGGCCGGACATGAACATTGATTCGGCCGGAGTTCAGGAGCGTTGGTGTAAAAGCAAGACTGACGCCAAACTTCTTGAATTCAATCGTAATGGTATCGGCATCCTGGGAAATCGGGATCGGGAACTCGCCGCCCGCGAGGAAGCTTGCCGTTTCGCCGGACATCGCCGTCAGATTCGGTTCGGCCAGGACAGAAATCAGCCCCTCGTCATCCAGTGCATCGACCAGCGCGTTGATGTCATAGCCGCCGCTCGAGAAACTGCCCTGAAGGTTGTTTGACGTTGGCGCCTGAAGGGCCAGCGCGCCGAGGGCACCGGCGGGATTACCGACGACAAGGCCAACCGCAAGATTTCCCGTCGAGCGGATGATGTCCCAGTTGATACCAAGCCGCTTGTTCAGCTCACGACTGATTTCGGCGATCCTGACGCGCAGGTTTATCTGGTTCGGTCCCGTGACCCGCACCTGGTTGATGATCTCACCGCCCTCACCCAGAATCCGTGTTGCCAGCAGGCGCAGGTTTTCCGCTTCTTCGGCGCTGCTGACAGCGCCACGCATGACAACAGTCCCTTCGATCGACTGCACATCAATCATGCCGGCGGGCAGGAAGCTGTCGATCATATCCTTCAGGCGGCTCAGATTGTGTGACACCACGACCCGCGTATTCAGGATCACCATTTCCTTCTTGTCGACGGCGAACAAGGTGGTCTCGCCCGGCCGCCGGCCATAGATGTAAATCAGCGTCGGTGATTTCAGCTGGACATCGGCAACACCGGGTTCAGCGATGAATACTGTATCGACAGGGCGAACGAGACGCAGCAACTGGCCCTTGTTCGCTTCCAGGAATACCGGCTCCGGATCCGCGTCGACAATTCGTACCCTTGGCAGTTCCGTCGCCGCGATCGCCTCAACGACCGGGAACAGCACCAGGATCAACGTCAGCAGGTAACGTTTCATCAATTCACCTTCCTGGTCAGGTTAATCGGCGCATTTGCGCTGTTCGTCAGCGACTGGTTCGCCGCATTTCCGATTGTTGCGCCGTTCTGCGCCACGGCACCGCCGGTTGCGATATAGCCGCCGCCCCCGCCGCCACGCTGGAAGTTCACAGCAGATGTCGCCCCGCCGCGCACCACCTTGACGGACAGGACGTTCGAATTGCGCTTGCGTGGCAGCAATCGGCTTGCCTCGGTATCCCAGGTGTGGGCCCGGCTGGCCGGACGGATATCCGCCGCCACATCATTCGCCAGGCTGCGCAGGGAGAGGGACAAGCGGCCAAGTTCGTTGGCAACGGCGATCACCTCCGCCTGTTTTGGCGTTACTTCCAGTGTCGCCGTTTTCGCCAGTGCCGCCTTGCTTTCTGAATCATCCGTGCGCTGGTCAACCGCCAGTACCCGGATGTCGCTCAACACCGTTTCGGTCGCCCGGCGAACAACATCGCTGTCGACGCTTTCCGAAATCGAATGTGTCAGCAGCAGATCGACCCGGTCCCCCGGAAAGACAAAGCCGGAAATACCCGTCGTTGCATTGATGGGAACCGAGATTGCCCGATTGCCCGGTGCCAGGACCGCCGCCAGAAACCCGCGCTCGCCCGGCCGGACAACCCGGCCGTCGGAAATCGGCTCGCCGACCGAAATCCGGCTGCGGACCACCGACCCCAGGAACGCTTCCATAACGTCCTGCTGGATTTTCTCGCCTTTTTCGTTCTTGCTCTCATACTTTCGGCCTTTGACGAAATAGGCGTCAGCAACGCCCTTTTTCGGCCAGGTCTGCCATTTCAGATTCGTTTTCTTGATAAACTGGCCGGCCGTCAGCTCACCGGCCGCAACCAGAACTTCAACCGTTTCGGCCAGTTTCGGTTTTTGCTTCTCAGCCGTCCGGCTCAGCGCGCCGCGCTGCGCTTCGATCCAGTTCTGCGCCAGAACAAAGGTCGTCCCGGCCGCAACCATCGCCAGTGTGAGCAGTAATAATGTCCGTGCACGCATGGTCCAACGCTCCTCAGCCGATCCAGAGACGCCGGGCGACCGACAGGCCGCCTGCGGCGATCGCTACGCCATAGGGAATTTGCTTGTTGTTCCGAAGCCCGTCCGCCCAGCCAATCAGGACGGCAATTTTCATACGCCAGCGGGAAACCCAGAAAATAGAGAGAATGCCACCAGCGACGCTGATCAGCAGGGCCAAGCCAAGCAACCCGTCCAGACCGGCCCATAAGGCCAATACGGTCAACAGCTTGACGTCACCGCCTCCCATCAGCCCGAGCGCAAACAGGACGGCGCCGACGCCGAACATCAGCAGGGCGCCCAGCAATGTGTAACCAATCGGACCGGCGCCGTTGACGATGGCCCAGAACGGCCAAAGCGCAAGCAGGGTCACAACCAGCGTATTGGGAATAATGAAACGCCGCAGATCGATAACCGCCGCAGCAATAAGTAAACCGGAAAATATCAAAATAATGGCGTGGCGCAGCAATGTGCCCAAATCGACGCCAAAGACCAAGGTTTGCAACATATTGTCGGCAATCATCGCGCGGCCCTCGGTTACCTGCATTACACGTTGATTGAGGCGGCAATATCCGGGACGGCAAGGCCGCCGCCCCGGGTATTTGTCCGTCTGGCCCCCGCCCTAACCGGGCGGGGGCACTTGTGACATTTCGTCGGCGTTGCTTATGTGCCTTCGCCTTCGCCGCCGCCTTCGCCAGCACCATCAACGGTATTACCGAGCTGATCGGAAACGGTCGTGAAAATACCTTCAAGGGACGTACCCATCGCACTCAGGGCACCAATAGCGGCAACGGAAACCAGAGCGGCAATCAGGCCGTACTCGATAGCGGTGGCACCAGATTCATCGGCTAACAGCTGTGTGAAATTCTTGCGCAACATCTTGAACACTCCTCAGTGGTCGATCTGACGATCTTGAATGGCCTGTTCCTCAAGCACTGCAGGCCGGTGAAACGTTTTGCTCGATAACTCTCAACAACGAACGTGACCCGAATACTACTAACTTTACTTAATTCGTCAACAAGTATCGTTTTCAATTATTATAAAAACTTAGTATAATGGCTCCCGTTATTTAGTTTAACTTGAACTGTATTTCATTATAATTTCGACAAATTAATTTTCTATTATTGATCAACTTTTATGAAATCTCTCGACATGGCTGAATTATTTCTATTTTTCAATGCATTATATATTTTCGCCGTGACCGGCATTTCGACACATCGACTTCTTTTCAGGTAAGAACCGTCACCGCGCGGGAGATGGTCCAGGGGTCCGATAACGGCATCGATACGCTTGGCATTCCCGCCGTTGTGGCCGCAGCGCCGCGAAACGGTCCCGGCGCAAGACTTCAGGTTCTCCCCCCGAAGAAAAAAATTGTGTCCCTTGCGCCGAAAGACGCCACGTTGATACTGGGATTTGCGCCGTGCCGAACGGTGTATCGCCACCATCGAGTATCAGGAGCCGAGTCATGAGCCTTTTTCCGCCGCCGCAGGACATCCAAACCGAAGTTTTCGCCCGCATGCCGGACCATCTGCGTAAGAACGCGCGCTCCGACTGGGCCGATGCCAGCATGAACGGCGCGAAACTGGACGGCTTCCTGGAAGGGCCATCCTTCGATCTGGACGGGAATCTGTATCTCGTCGATATCCCCTTTGGCCGTGTCCTGCGGCTGGCGGCAGATACCGGTGAATGGGATGTCGTCGCCGATTACGACGGTGAACCCAACGGGCTGAAGATCCATACCGACGGCACGATCTATATTGCCGATTACCGCCGCGGGATCCTGACGCTTGATCCCGATACCGGCACGGTCAGCGATTTCTGCGTGCGCAACAAGATGGAAAGCTTCAAGGGCTGCAACGACCTGGTCTTCGCCCAGGACGGGACGATGTTTTTCACCGATCAGGGACTGACCGGCATGCATGACCCGACCGGCCGCGTCTACCGGCGCCACCTGGACGGGCGGCTGGAATGCCTGATCGACACCGTCCCCAGCCCGAACGGCCTGGTACCCGACCTGAACGAAGGGCTGCTGTATATCGCCGTCACCCGCGCCAATGCGGTATGGCGCATCCCCCTGCCCAAGGAAGGCGGCACGTTCAAGGTCGGCGTCTTTATCCGCCTGTCCGGCGGGCTGGGCGGCCCGGACGGCATGGCGCTGGATATCGAAGGCAACCTCGCCGTCTGCCATGCCGGCATGGGGTCGGTCTGGCTGTTCAGCCGGCTGGGCGAGCCACTGTACCGGATTCATTCCTGCGAGGGACTGGCGACGACCAACTGCGCCTATGGCGGTCCCGGCAACCGCTACCTTTATGTAACCGAGTCGGAATCGAATACGGTGCTGCGGGCGGAGATGCCCTGGCCCGGCAAGCCAATGTATTCGCACATGGTCTGAGCCCTTGGCCAAACGCGATTTCCCGATCGAGGTCACGGCACCCGATATCGCCCCCTACCGGGCGGGCAATACCGGCGTCGACTACGTCACGACCTTCGACAGCGGAAAGCCCGGCCCGCATGCCATGGTCAACGGCGTCACCCATGGCAATGAAATCTGCGGCGCCATCGCGCTGGACCACCTGTTCCGCCATGACATCCGCCCGGTACGGGGCAAACTGACACTGGCCTTCGTCAACCACGCCGCCTATCGCCGCTTCGATCCCGCCCGGCCACGCGATAACCGCCGCATCGACCAGGACATCAACCGCGTCTGGGCCGATGAGGTCCTGGACGGCCCGGGCGATACGCTGGAACTGCGCCGCGCCCGCGAACTACGCCCCATTGTCGAAACCGTCGACCACCTGCTGGACCTGCATTCACTGGGCACCAACTGCCCGGCCCTGCTGCTGTGTACGGGACAGGCGAAGGAAACCGAACTGGCCCGCGCTATCGGCTTCCCCGCCCATATCGTACTGGGCCAGAAGCGCCGCAGCCGCAAGCGGATGATCGATTACACACCCTTCGCCGACCCGGCGACACATCGCACCGGGCTGCTGGCGGAATGCGGCCAGCACTGGGCGCGGCAGACGGCGGTGAATGCGCTGGACACCACGCTGCGTTTCCTGCGCGGGCTGGCGGTCATCGACACGGCCGCCTTCGCCGAGCATGTCAGCAGCCCCGCCCGGGCCCCCCAGCGCCTGCTGCGGATCACCGGGTCGGTCGAACTGCAAAGCGATGATTTCACGTTCACCGATGAATTTCACGGGCTGGAACATTTCCCCGACGCCGGCACCGTCATCGGCCGCGACGGGGGTGCGGATGTCGTCACGCCGCATGACGACTGTATCCTGGTGATGCCGAACGCCCGCGCGACGAAGGGCATGCGGGCCATTCGCTTCGCGCGGGTCGTCACCGCCGACCAGGCTGATTGATTCCCGGTAATTAATAAGTCGCGCGACCGCCGGAAATATCGAATACCGCACCGGTGGAGAACGAACAGTCGTCGGAGGATAGCCAGGCGACCATCGCCGCCAGTTCCGACAGCTCGACAAACCGGGCCTTCGGGATCTTGGACAGCATGTAATCCACCTGCTCCTGCGAAATCTGGTCGAAGATCCGGGTCTTCGCCGCCGCCGGGGTGACACAGTTCACCAGCACGTCCATATCGGCCAGCTCCTTGCCCAGCGATTTGGTCAGCGCGATCACGCCCGCTTTCGCCGCACTATAGGGGGCGGCGTTCGGGTTGCCTTCCTTGCCGGCGATGGAGGCGATATTGACGATCCGGCCATAGCCATGTTCCCGCATCACCGGCACAACCGCGCGGCAGCAATAGAAGACGCCGTTCAGGTCGATCTCGATCACCTGCCGCCATTCGTCCACCGGGTAATCCCACACCTTCGCGCTGGGTCCCGCGATACCCGCATTGTTGACCAGGATATCGATGCGGCCGCCACCGGCTGTGGACTCCGCCACCGCCGCGGCAATCGAGTCCGTACTGGTGACATCCACGGCCACGCCGCGCACCCCGCCGCCGAAATCCGCCACGACCTTTTCCATCATCGCCGCGTCATGATCCCAGATGCAGACCTCCGCGCCTTCGGCCTTCAGCCGCGTGACAATCGCGTGTCCGAACCCCTGCGCCCCGCCGGTCACCACCGCGCGCTTGCCATCCAGCCTCGTTCCCATGTGTCGTCCTTCCCTGTCCTGTCGGATTGATGTCGCCGCACCCGGCGCTCGCCGACGATATCGGCATTTTTTCGCCGGAAATGCACCTGTTTCGATGCGTTTTTGCACGAAAATAACCGGTTCCGCACCGGTAAAAACGGGTCAACCAATTGATTTTATTATATACCCGCCAGTATTCGCCGAAAAATGACTACATTTGTCTACATTTTCAGGCCATCACGAGGCGGCACCGACGCCCCGTCAACATGCCTGTTCATGCGCATCCCTGGACATTCATTGTCCTTGATTGACATTGATTGACATCGATTGACATCGATAAGCATCCCGGGACGGCGCATGCCCTGCCGTTTCCGCTTGCATCAACCATAATAGGATTATATAGCTATTTCATGGAAAAATCAATCCATCATTCCCCGCGCCGCCTGTAAGCGCGATGAGCGGCGTTCCGATCTTCCACACCGCGCGGCTGGTCATGCGGGCGCCGACCCGGGATGACCTGTCGTCCTGGAACCGGAACTTCAGCGATTACGAAGTCATCCGCCACCTTGCCGATACGGTGCCCTGGCCGTTTCCCGAAGGCGGCGTGGAATATTTCTTCCGCAACGAGGTCCGCCCGCGCCAGGGCCGTGACCGCTGGCTGTGGGGCCTGTTTCCGCGCGACCAGCCATCGGAAATGATCGGCGCCATCGACCTGTACCGCCACGGCAATCCGGAAAACCGGGGGTTCTGGCTCGGTCACCATTACTGGGGGTTGGGGCTGATGACCGAAGCCATCGCCCCGACCCTCGACTTCGCCTTCGGCGAGCTGGGCTTCGAGAAGCTGACCTTTTCCAACGCCGTCGGCAATGACCGCTCCCGGCGCATCAAGGAAAAAACCGGCGCCCGGCTGATCGACATCCGCCCCCGCGGCTTCGTCGATCCGCGCTATACCGAACAGGAAATCTGGGAAATGGGCAAGGCGGCGTGGGAAGAATACCGGGCGGCTACGTAAACGACGCTCGATAGTTGATAGGCCGCAACATGACGGATTCTTCAAGCGGGGGCCTCAACTCGAAGGCCTTCGGCGTGCGCGCAAAATCATACAATCGCACCAGATTAAAAACGTCCGACCTTTCCACGGATACCTGTCGCTCGTTCTCTGAAAGATAAAACGGCGTCAATTCGTGACCTGTCGTCGTTTTGACCTCGAGCAGTCGTTCCCCGCCCGTACGGTTGAACGACAAGATGTCATATCCCGCGCCATCGCCATCTTCTTCGGACACCCAGCGAATTTTTCGCGCCAGGTCGGCACGATCTTCGGCGATCAGGCGGGCACGTTCCGAAAGAAATACCCGTTCCTCGCCACGTTTGCCCAAAGCGCGGTTTCTGGCATCGCGCGCCGCCGGATCGAATTTTCGCACCAGCCGATTCAGAATTTGGTTTTCTGCCGGCGAGACAGAAGCCTGTTGTGGTGCGGCCCCGATGAATAACGGTTCGGCTTCACTAAGACCTACATGAACGGATTCATGCGATGATGTGCCGACCGAAACCGAAATTTCTCCCCGCAGGTCCAAGAAACGCTCGATGCCGTCTATCAGGGCTTTTTGATAATTGGCCATGGGCTTGTAACCAATGATCCGAGGCATGCCGAGTTCATGCAGGACGGCGCTGATGTTCTGGTGTTTGAACTCGATCGAACCTTTGGAACGGCCAGTCAATTCTTGCAACGCCGCATTCCGCTGCGACTTCACATAGTGCTCACCAGCCAGTTCAAGCCGAAGCATGTCGAAATAATCGGCGACGATTAAATCGACTTCCCTATCGCTCCAGTTCGTTCCGGTCGGGTCATTTTCAGCCATTCTCGAATTCAGCACCCAGCCGGTCAATTTGTCCAGGCCCTGCAACAACACAATCCCCCCGGTTGCCAGCGCCACGGCGACGGGGCACGATCCCTTGCCGATGGATTCCCAATACGAAGGAGCGCCCCATGCCCCGCAATGTCCTGCTTATCACCACCGACCAGCAGCGCTATGACGCGCTGGGCTGCAATGGCGGCAAGATCGCGGCGACGCCGGTGATCGACGGGCTGGCGCGCGACGGGATCAATTATCATCAGGCGCGCGACCAGTGCGCGGTGTGCATGCCGGCGCGGGCGACGATCCTGACCGGGCAGCATATTCGCCGGCACGGCGTGCGCTCGAACGGCATCCCGCTGCCGGCGGACCATCCCAGCCTGGCGCATGTGCTGAACGATGCGGGGTATGCCACGGCGCTGATCGGCAAGGCGCATTTCGAACCGCATGCCGCCACCGATTATTTCGAAAACACCGCCGCCGGGGCGGGATCGCACGGGCCGCATCGCGGCTTCGATTACATGGAACTGGCGGGGCATACGGGCCGCGCCGGGCGCTCGCTGTTCCATTACCCGAAATGGCTGGCCGAAACCCACCCCGACGAAGTCGCCGGGTTCCATGAATACACGGCCCAAGGCAAGCCGAGCGGGTTGGGCGGCGGCGATACCGGCGCGCCGCAGGTCGCCCATAACCCGATGCCGGTCGAGCATTACCACACGCACTGGACCGCGCGGCGCAGCATCGACTGGCTGGCCAACCGCAAAGCGGAGGAAAACTGGTTCTGC
The DNA here is from genome assembly GCA_943788635.1 of uncultured Alphaproteobacteria bacterium. Classification (GTDB taxonomy): domain Bacteria; phylum Pseudomonadota; class Alphaproteobacteria; order UBA8366; genus MarineAlpha4-Bin1. The sequence continues at coordinate 48,316 of CALSRA010000030.1, forward strand.
TGGATGAGCTTCCCCGACCCGCACCATCCCTGGGACGTGCCGGACGATGCCCGCAAGCGGTTCGACTGGCGCGACCTGCCGCTGCCCGCGGGCTATCCCGGCAGCCGCGCGGCCTGCGAGGACATCCTGGCCACCAAGCCGCATCACTGGCTGGACTGGTACCAGGGCAAGGGCCAGTTCAATTTCGAGGTACCGCCCGATTACGTGCCCGCCACCACCACGACGGACCAGATCCGCGAGGTGAACGCCATCGTCCATGCCAAGAACGAGCTGATCGACGAAGCCGTCGGGCAGGTCATGGATTACCTGGCGGAACGCGGCTGGGATGCGGATACCGACATCTTCTTCACCGCCGACCACGGCGAATTGCAGGGCGATTTCGGCATGCTGTTCAAGGGGCCCTATCATGTGGACGCGCTGACGAAGGTGCCGCTGATCTGGCGCCCCGCGCCGAACCGCAACATCGCCCCCGCCGAAATTCCGGACCCGGTCGGCCATGTCGATATCGCCCCGACCATCCTGAAGGCGCTGGGCATGGATATCCCCGCCGACATGCAGGGCGCGCCCCTGCCGCAGACGCCGGACGCCGGGTCGCATGAACGGGTCATCACCGAATGGTATGACGATTACGACGGCAACGAGGTCACGATGCTGCTCCATGGTGCGCGACGGCTACCTGGTCACCGCCTACGCGCCGACCAACCAGTATGACGGCAGCGAGGGCGAGCTATACGCGCTGGCCGACGACCCGCAGCAATGGCGCAACCTGTGGGACGACCCGGCCATGGCGGGGGTGAAGGCGGACCTGCTGGCGGACATGCGGGATAACGTGCCCGAGGGGCGCGCCGATCCGCTGGAGCGGGTGGCGCTGGTTTAGAGGGGTGTGGGGAGGGGTTGGAGAGGATTTTGACGCGGGGCAAAATAAAAATGTCTGCTTTGTGCCATGAGGGGACATTAAACCAGGCTAAACTGGCCACCAATCACGAGGAAGAAGTAAGATCAAAAGCGGACTTGTCGTACGGAGGTTTTCGTGAAGTTATATCGATATTCACTTGCTTATTTCCGGCCAGCATTGAGCCAATCTTGGGAAAAACGACAAGCGGAAATCGACGATATTGTCGTGAAGATAGGTTCCAAGAAAGAGGAGTCGGAACATCCTGATCGACGCCTCGTGACAGCGAGCATCAATTTGAAAACCTTGCCTAAGCGTGATGATCAATTGCGTATTCTGATCCCAAATGAAGTCAGGGCTAAGTGCGAAGACGTTTCTGAACACGTGATAAACATAATTTCTGTTCTTGAATCTTGTTCTAGGACAATTTCTTCGCCAACAGGGTGTGTTGCTCTTGAGCCTATGGATGAGGCTGAGCGTGACTTTCTTGATTCCAGCCAAGGCATTCTCGGTCTTCAAAAAACGGAGTCTGCTGCCGGCTGGAATATTGAATGGACACCAGAGATCGCAGCCGCGTTCTCAGATAGGATGGATGGAGTCGCGATGCTTTCCGAGGCGTTCAGTGGTGGTGGGGACTCTGGGAGGTACAGAGAGTTCGTGAGATTTCTCGAATTGGCATTTGCTATGCCTTTTAACAACAAACGCTTGGAAAGAAAATTGAGTGAGTTTCTCGAACAGGTCGGATACGGATATGATCGAAAAGAGATCAATGAATGGGTAAGACTAAGAGTCTGACTCGAAATGATATCCATGTTTTCATGCTCTTGCCAATCGTCGGGCGAGCAGTTGAATGCTGGCGATCAGGAGCCATGCCTCTGAATAGCCCCTAGATTCGTAGACGCTTTCTTCCCTAATTTTGAGGCAAGGAGGCCATGATGGGCAAAGCGAATTTCGACGACGATTTCAAAAGGGACGCGGTGGCGCAGATCACCGAGCGGGGCTATCCGGTTGCGGAGGTCTCACAGCGGCTGGGCGTCAGTCCGCATTCGCTCTATGCGTGGAAGAAGAAGTTTTCAGGGTCTTCCGCCAGCGATGACAGGGACGCCGAGATACGACGGCTGAAGACGGAGCTGGCGCGTGTCACCGAGGAGCGTGATATCTTAAAAAAAGCCACCGCGTATTTCGCCAGGGATGCAAAGTGAGATACGCGTTCGTTGCCAAGCATCGCCCGCTGTTCTCGGTTCGGACGATGTGTCGTTGCCTGCGCATCCATCCCAGCGGCTTTTACGCCTGGCTGAAGAACCCGCTGAGCAAGCGGGCTTGCGAAGACGTGCGCCAGACCGAGCTCATCCGCAAGGCCTGGAAGGACAGCGGCAAGGTGTATGGCTATCGCAAGCTCCATGATGATCTGCTGGATCAGGGCGAGACGTGCTGTCCGAACCGTGTTGCACGTCTGGCCACACTAGCCGGCATCAAGGCCCAGATCGGCTACAAGCGCCGGCCTGGCAGCTATGGCGGTAAACCGGCACTGGTCGTTGACAACACATTGGACCGGCAGTTCGACGTGGACGCGCCGGACAAGGTCTGGGTGACGGACATCACTTACATCCGGACTCTGGAAGGTTTCGCCTACCTGGCCGTTGTGATCGACCTCTACTCCCGTCGTATCGTCGGATGGTCGATGCAAAGCCGTCAGACAACGGATGTGGTTCTGCAGGCTTTGCTCATGGCCGTGTGGCGCAGGAAGCCGAAGAACAGGGTGTTGATCCATTCGGACCAGGGCTCCCAGTTCACCAGCATGGACTGGGCATCATTCCTCAAAGCCCATAATCTGCAACACTCGATGAGCCGGCGCGGGAATTGCCACGACAATGCAGTGGCCGAGAGCTTCTTCAATCTGCTCAAGCGCGAGCGGATACGGCGCCGGACCTACAGGACCAGGGTCGAAGCCCGACAGGACGTGTTCGACTACATCGAGATGTTCTATAATCCGAAACGCAAGCATGTGAGAAACGGGATGCTGTCGCCCGTCGAGTTCGAAAGGCAGAAGGAAATGAAAACCGAGAGTGTCTAGAAAACTCGGGGCTATTCAACTAGCCAATATTCCGATTGAAAACATTATATGTCGGATTCTGTATGCATACACACTTTTATTCTTGAGATCTGGCAATAAAATTCCCCCTAATGATGAAGGTACAAACTTTACTCACGATGAAACCCGTGGCTGCCTTTTTGATATGAATGGAATTAAATGGGATATTGTTTACTCTTGTCATCAACCTATTATTTGTCCCGACTGCGTGGAGAGATTGAAGAAAGAAAAAATTTCAAACGAAATAATTTCAAAGACGCAGAAAGAAATAAGAAAAATCAAAAAACCTATTTTTTACCGAATTATGGAGTTCATTAAAAAACACCCGATTTGGTCACTCTTAATATCCGCTCTTTCAGCCATAATATTGGGAGCCATTGGTTCATTTATAGCGACGTTATTTTATGAATATATGAAACACTATATTTAAAAAGCATTGGGCGAAGTTGAAGGCAACCGTCCGCTTTTGGCCGATAGTAGATATCTTGCCGTTGACGCTGCAAATGTCCGCCTTGGGTCAAAAGCCCTGTCGGCACGCCGCCACCGGGTCGTCGGGCCAGAGGTGTTTGGGATAGCCGCCTTCCATCCCGGCCCTTACCGGGGGGCAGGTGTTACGCTACAGGGGCCGAGCGGGATCAAACCCGCCCATCGCTATTTCTTCTTGAGGGCGTCTGCCAGGGCGGCGCCGAGGGCGCCCATGGCCTGCGGCTGGGATTCTTCCGGCTTCTTTTTCGGCTTCTTATGCGGCGGCGGGGTGGGGCGTTTTGGCTTGTTGCCGTCCGCTCGCGCCGGGGTGCGGGGCGTTGCGGTGTCGCCGCTGTCCTTGCGCATCGTCAGGCCGATGCGCTTGCGCGGGATATCGACATCGACGACGCGGACCTTCACCACGTCGCCGGCCTTGACGATCTCGTGCGGGTCCTTGACGAAGCGGTCAGCGAGTTGCGACACATGCACCAGCCCGTCCTGATGTACGCCGATATCGACGAAGGCGCCGAAGGCGGCGACATTGGACACGGTGCCTTCCAGTGTCATGCCGGGCTTCAGGTCTTTCAGATCATCAATGCCGTCGGCGAAGGTTGCCGTCTTGAAACCCGGGCGGGGGTCGCGGCCGGGCTTTTCCAACTCGGCGATGATGTCGCACACGGTCGGCAGGCCGAAGCGCTGATCGACGAACAATGCGGGGTCCAGCGCCTTCAGCGCCGCGCTGTCGCCCATCAGCGCGCGGACATCGCGGCCGCAGGCGGCAACGATCTTTTTGGCGACGTCATAGGCTTCCGGGTGAACCGAGGACGCATCCAGCGGTTCGCTGCCCTTCGGGATCCGCAGGAAACCGGCGCATTGTTCGAAGGTGCGTTCGCCCAGCCGGCTGACCTTCAATAATTCCCTGCGACTGGCGAAGGGTCCGCCTTCGTCCCGGCGGGAAACGATGGCTTCGGCCAGCGCGGTGCTGAGGCCGGATACCCGGGAGAGCAGCGGCGCCGATGCCGTATTGAGATCGACGCCGACGGCGTTCACCGCGTCCTCGATCACCGCTTCCAGCGACCGGCCGAGCCGGGGCTGGCTGACATCGTGCTGATACTGGCCGACGCCGATGGATTTCGGCTCGATCTTGACCAATTCGGCCAAGGGGTCCTGCAGGCGCCGGGCAATCGACACCGCGCCGCGCAGCGACACGTCCAGGGTCGGGAATTCCTTCGCAGCGGTTTCCGATGCCGAATAGATGGAGGCCCCCGCCTCGCTGACAATGACCTTGAGCGGCTTCGGCGCGGGCATATCGGCCAGCATCTCGGCGACGAGCTTTTCGGTCTCCCGGCTGCCGGTACCGTTGCCGATGGCAATCAGCTCGACGTCATGTTTGCGGATGAGGCTCGCCAGTTCGGCTTGCGTGCCGCGCACGTCTTTCTTGGGCGGAAAGGGATAGACGGTCGTCGCCGCCAGAAATTTTCCGGTCCCGTCGACCACCGCCACCTTGACGCCGGTGCGGATGCCCGGATCGAGCCCCATCGTCGCGCGCGATCCCGCTGGTGCCGCGAGCAGAAGATCCTTGAGGTTGCGGGCGAAGACCCGAATGGCTTCTTCTTCCGAGCGCTCGCGCAGATCGGTCATCAGGTCGATTGTCAGATGAAGCGAAAGCTTTACGCGCCAGGTCCAGCCGGCGACATCCATCAGCCATTTGTCGGCGGGAAGCGCCTGCCCGATCGCGTATGCCTCCGCGACCATCCGGACCGCCGGCTTCACCGGGGCTGCATCGTCGGCATCGACATCGACATGCAGTTGCAGAATATCCTCATTGCGCCCGCGCAGCATCGCCAGGGCCCGGTGGCTCGGGACCGTCGCCCAGCGTTCAGTATGGTCGAAATAATCCGAGAATTTCGCGCCCGCTTCCTGTTTTCCGTCGGATACACGCGCGCGCAGCACGGCGCGATCCTTCATATAATTCCGGAGCCGGCCGACAAGATCCGCGTTCTCGGCGAATTGCTCCGACAGAATATCGCGCGCGCCCGCAAGCGCGGCTTTCGCGTCGGGCACATCTTCAGTCAGGTAGGTAAGCGCGCGTTCCGCCGGATCGATCGTGCGGTCGGCAAGAATCGCTTCCGCCAGGGGTGCCAGGCCGCGTTCCCGCGCAATCTCCCCCTTGGTGCGGCGCTTCGGCTTGTACGGGAGGTAGATATCCTCGAGTTCCGCCTTCGTATCGGCGGAAACAATTTTCGCCTTCAGGACATCGGTCAGTTTGCCCTGTTCCTGGATCGACGCGAGGATCGTGTCGCGCCGCTGGTCCAGTTCGCGCAGATAGACCAGCCGCTCGGCCAGGTTTCGCAATTGCGTATCGTCGAGCCCGCCGGTTACTTCCTTGCGGTAGCGGGCGATGAACGGAACCGTCGAGCCCTCATCCAGCAGCCTGATGGCCGCTTCGGCCTGTTCGGGTTTCGCGGTTATCTCGTCTGCGATGATCGCAGCGATACGCTTGATGTCGATTGTCATGGTCTACCCGGCAGCGGCAAAAGGAGGCGGAAGATAGGAACAATCACACGCCGCCGCCACCCGTTTTATGCATGGATGTACGATGACAGCGCGGAATTTTTCTTCGGGATCGCCCGCGCCTGCTCGGCCAAGCAGGTCGCGATAAAGCCGGATACCCTAAAGCCGGATACCCGGATTGTCTTATTCCCGGTTCATCCGGCTTTTCATATGCCGCGTCGGCACGGCCGCCAGCGGACCGTCGGGCCAGGTGTGTCGGTGATCATCCGAGCGCCTTCGCCCGGATGACCACCGACCCTGATCTGGCTGATATTACTCGCCCAGCGCTTTCAGCACCTTGGGCGGCGACATCGGCAGTTCGTAGAGGCGTTTGCCGGTGGCGTCGGCAATTGCGTTTGCAATCGCCGCCAGCGGCGGCACCAGCGGGATTTCGCCGACGCCCTTCACCCCGTAGGGATGACTCGGATTGGGTATTTCGACAATCACCGCGTCAATCATCGGAAGGTCAGAGGCAACCGGCATGCGATAGTCAAGGAAGCCGGCGTTTTCCAGGCGACCGTTCTTGTCATAGATGAACTCTTCGTTCAGCGCCCAGCCAATGCCCTGGGCGACGCCGCCCTGGATCTGGCCTTCGACATAGCCCGGATGGATCGCCCGGCCGACATCCTGGCTGGCGGTGTAGCGCAGAATTTCGACATGCCCGGTTTCCGGATCGACTTCGACATCGACCATATGGGCGCCGACCACGCCCATGTGACCGGTCGTGTTCTTCGAAACGGCCGACAGAATCGGCCCGCCGGTCGCTATCATCTTGCTTGCCAGTTCCGGCAGGGTGAGCGGGTCAAATTCACCCGCGTTCGCGCCGGCCGGATGCGCCGCGCCATCGCGCCATTCGACCGCTTCCACATCAATGTCCCAGATGCCCGCCGCCCGGGCCTTCAGGGTATTGATGACCTGGTCGGTGGCTTCGTTGACCACGATGCCGGACGCGAAGGTCACCCGGCTGCCGCCGGTCACGGCGCTGATGCCGATATTGTTGGTGTCGCCGATCTGCGCATTAACCTGGCGATAGTCGATGCCCAGTTTCTCGGCCACGATGTTGACCATTCCGGCGCGGCTGCCGCCGATATCCGGGTGTCCGGTGATCACCAGCGCGGTGCCGTCCTCGTTGATGTGCAACTGGGCGCTGGATTCGCCGCCCGCGTTGCCCCAGTAGCCGATGGCGATGCCGCGGCCCTGGTTCGGGCCCAGTTTGGCCTGGGCATTGGGATGATTGCGGACCGAATCGATGCATTCCTGGATGCCGGCCTCACCAATCTTGGCGCCGTAAATGGTCGGCTTATCCGCGGACAGCGCGTTGCGCAGGCGCAGTTCCCAGGGTTCGATCTCGAGCTCTTCGGCGATCTCGTCCAGAATTGCTTCGAACACATAATTGCCTTGCGGCGCGCCGGGGCCCCGATAGGCAGCGACGTTCGGACGGTTGGAAACAATGTCCAGCCCCTTCACGCTGGCATGCGGAATGTCGTAGCAGGAGAACGAAAAATGACACGCACGGCCAACCGGAGAGCCCGGATAGCAGCCGGCCTGGAAGTTGTAGACGCCTTCCACAGCCGTCAGCTTGCCGTCCTTCGTGACCCCGACCTTGAGGCGTGCGGACATGCCGGACGCAGGCCCGGTCGCGTCAAAGACGTCCCCGCGGCTGTTTTGCATTTTGACCGGCCGGCCGCATTTCCGGGACAGTACCATCGCCACCGGTTCGAGGTAGATGATGGTCTTGCCGCCAAAGCCACCGCCGATTTCAGCCGGGATGGCCTTGATGTCGCCGGTCGCGATGCCGGTGATGATAGCGGTCAGGTTGCGGACCATGAACTGTCCCTGACTGCTGCTCCAGATCGTGGACTGGGAATCGGGCTTGTAGCTGACGATACAGGCCTGCGGCTCGATATAGCCCTGATGCACGGCGGCCGACTTGAAATCGCGCTCAATCACCAGATCGGCCTCGGCGAAGCCTTTTTCGACATCGCCGGTTTCAACCGTCATGATGTTCGAAATATTGGTCGGCCCGTCGACCCCGTCGGTTTTCAGCCAATCGTGCAAAATCGGCGCGCCCGGCGCCATCGCCTCGTCGACGTCGATGACATGCGGTAGCACGTCGTAGTCGACCTCGATCAGTTTCAGCGCCGCCTCGGCAACGCTTTGCGAGATAGCGGCAACCGCCGCCACGGGCTGGCCAGCATAAAGAATTTTCTCCTGGGCCATGCAACCGCGGGAAATCCAGCGAATATCATTCGGCCCCGTCGGCAGCGGCACGTCCAACGGCAGCAAGGGCAGGTCGGCGCCGGTCATCACCGCCAGCACGCCCTCCAGTTTTTCCGCCTTGGAAGTATCGACTTTCTTGATCAGCGCATGCGCGTGCGGGCTCCGCAGCAACTTGCCCCAGACCATGCCGGGCATGGTGAAATCGGCCGCGTATTGCGCCGAGCCGGTGACTTTCTCAATGCCGTCGGGCCGGGGAGTACTATGGCCGATCCATTTATTCTTAGGCGATACTTCATTCATTCTTATCGTTCCTTATCCACAAAGGTCACTGATATGGCACCGATAGCCGGTCGTTTGCGCGCCAAAAACGCCGATAAAGTCCGAATGGCGCGGCAGGAGCGGGCTATGGCAAAGCTGGACGAACCTTACCCGTCCAGACCACCGGGAGGCAAGGCATCTCAACACCGTCACGATCGTTTGAACGACGTTTTAATGCCGTCGATATTCAATCTTTTATGATTCCCGCTTCATCCGGTTCTTCGTATGCCGCGTCGGCGCCGCCGTCAGGGGGTCGTCGGGCCAGGGGTGTTTGGGGTAGCGGCCCTTCATTTCCGCCTTCACCTGCGGGTAGGCGTTTTGCCAGAAGGCCGGCAGGTCCCGGGTGATCTGCAGGGGCCGCCCGGCCGGGGACAGCAGGTGGATGGTCAGCGCCATCGCGCCATCAATGATGCCGGGCGTTTCGGTGGCACCGAACATTTCCTGCAGCTTGACCGGCAGGACCGGCGCCGCCGGATCGGCGTAATCGACCCGGATGCTGGACCCGCTGGGCACGGTGATATGGCCGGGCACCTGCCTGTCCATTGCTTGCTGGGCGGACCAGTCCAGCCGCGATTTCAGGATGGCCAGCATGTCCAGCGACTTCAGATGCGGCAAACGGCTCATGCCCGCCAGATAGGGCAACAACCAGTCTTCCAGAGTCGCCAGCAGCGCATCATCCGACAGGTCGAGTCCGCTGCCGGTGACCTGATGAAAACACTGCGCGCGCTGCCGCCATTCGATGGCGTCCCGGCTCCAGGGCAGGCAATCCAGCCCGATATCGCGGATACCGTCCAGCAGGGCATCTGCGATCCGGTCGCCGGGAATGTTTTTCGCCGGGGCATCGCTGAGCACCAGCGCATTGAGGCGTTTCTGCCGCCGGGCGATCACGGACCGGCTCTGGCTGTCCCAGATGGCGGTTTCGCCCTCGCTGATATCCTCCACAAACAGGGTTTCAATGGTTGCGGCGGACAGGGGCGCGGCGATCCGGATGCGGGCGTCCCTTGCGTCGCCGCTGACCGCAGCAATCGCCAGAAAGGGCGCATCGCGCAGGGCATCCCCCGCCGACAGCACCGCGCCCTTGCCGTTGCTCAACCGGTAGCGGGACTCGCCGCCGGGTCGGCGTTCGGCGATCCGGTCCGGATAGGCGAGCGCGACCAGCGCGCCGATCTGTTCTTCCAGGGACAGGTCCAATTCGTAATCGCCGCGAGTTTTCTGTGGCGCGCGTCGCAGCCATTGTTTTGCCAGCGCCCGGGTCCGGCCAAGCGCATTGCGGTTGACGGGCAGGCTTGTGCGCTCCCCCTTCAGGGCGCTCACCCGCAGGGTCAGATCCACCGCGACCGGGTTGCGGCCATCGCGCTGGGCAATGTCCCGGTCGGTCAGCAGGGCGGCGACATTGCAGGCCGTTTTCGCCCACCCCGATTCCGCCCCCCTGATGACCATATGCGCCAACCGTGGGTGCATGGGCAGACCAGCCATCGCACGGCCATGGGTCGTGATCCGACCCTGATCGTCGATGGCCTGCAACAGCCGCAGCAGGTCGCGCGCCTGATCCAGGGGGGCTTGCGGCGGCGGGGTCAGCCATTTCAGGGCGTCCGGGTCCTGTATCCCCCAACTCGCCAGATCCAGCGCCAGCGGCGCCAGGTCCGCATCGAGAATCTCGGGTTGCGCGAAGGGCCGGAACGCCCCTTCCCCGGCCCTGTCCCACAGCCGGTAACAGATACCGGCTTCCAGCCGCCCGGCACGGCCCTGCCGCTGCACCGCCCCCGCCAGCGAAACCGGTTCCGTAAAAAGCCCCGTCATGCCGCTTTGCGGGTCGAACCGGGCCACGCGGGATTGTCCAGCATCGACCACCACCCGGATGCCTTCGATGGTCAGGCTGGTTTCGGCGATGGCGGTCGCGAGCACCACCTTGCGCCGCCCGGCAGGGGCCGGGGATATGGCGTGGTCCTGCCGGTTCTGGGGAAGCGCGCCGTAGAGCGGGAACACCTCGACATCACCGGGCAGGGCGGACCCGTTCAGCAGGGTCTCAACGCGCCGGATTGCGCCTTCACCGGGCAGGAACACCAGAACGCTGCCCGTCTCGTCGCGCAATGCCTGTGTCACCGCCGAGGACACCGCCGGGCAGAGCGTGTCGCGGTAGCGGTCCACCGGCGGCTTGCCCAGATACCGGGTCTCGACGGGAAAGGCCCGGCCGGCGCTGGCATGAACCGGCGCATCGCCCATCAGTTCGGCAATCGGCCCGATATCCAGCGTCGCCGACATCACCAGAAGGCGCAGGTCTTCCCGCAGCCCCGCCTGACAGTCCAGGCACAGGGCCAGGCCAAGGTCGGCCTGCAGGTTCCGTTCATGAAATTCATCGAAAATGACCGCCGCCACCCCTTCCAGTTCGGGGTCGCGTTGCAACCGGCGGGTCAGGATGCCTTCGGTGACGACCTCGATGACCGTTTCCGGGCCTGTTTTGTTATCCAGTTGCACCCGGTAGCCGACGGTCTTGCCGACGGGCTCGCCCAGGCTCTGCGCCATCCGCCGCGCCGCCGCCCTTGCCGCCAGCCGCCGCGGTTCCAGCATGATGATCCGCCCCCCCGCCCGCCACGGCGCCTCCAGCAGCCGCAACGGAATCCGCGTGGTTTTCCCCGCGCCGGGTGCCGCCTGGACTACGGCGTTGGGGGCCTGCTCCAGGCTGGCACAGAGGGCCGGTAATATCTCGTCGATGGGCAGTCTGGTCATGGGTGCGGATGGTGTCGATTGCGCCCGCCTTTATCAAGCGGCTAAACCTTAAGCGGTGGATTCGCTGGTAGGGTCGGGTCAGGGTCGATCAAGCCGTCCGCTTTGTGCCAATTGCGGTAATCGTTCTGGTAAGTTCATTAAGTTCGCATTTCCCAAGTAAAAGGGAGAAGTCACTCCTCTGACGACAATTAATGTGTTATATTGCAGCATGTTAAGTGGGCTTAAGGCGGCGGATCATGGATCACCCAAAGGGTGCAAGCGAAACGGATGGTGCGCGGCTTAGTTTTGACCGACGGGTCCGGTTGGAATTTCATGGTTCGAAGATCAGTTCACAACTCTCAATGCTTCTTGAAGGGATCGACTGGCGCATGCCGCAACGAACGTGGCGACCGCTGACGGTTGGGTAAAATCGTTTCACAGCAAAGGTTTGCCAATCCTTGGGGATTCCTATGGACGGTGGCGTCTGATAGATTACTGGCATGCTCGACAACGCCAAGAACCTCCCGAATGACGCTGCCGCCCTGAAGGGTTTGGTTACGACATTGGCGTCGGAGTTGAAGTCTCGCGACATTCTGATCGAGAAGCTCAAACATCAATTAGCCGGGATGCGTCAACATCGCTTCGGGTCCCGTTCCGAGGCCCTGGATCAACTGACGTTGACGCTGGAAGACGAAGAGATTGCCGCAGCCGCGCAAGAACCCGCGCCAGACGACGCCAATACCGATCAAGCCGCAACGCCGCCAAAGGGCAAACCCAAGCGTAAACCGCTGCCCGGTCATCTCCCGCGCAACGAGACTACACTGTCGCCGGGCGACGCCTGTGGGCACTGTGGCGGCAAACTAAAAACGCTTGGCGACGATGTCACCGAGGAATTGGAATATGTCCCCGGACGTTTTGTGGTGAACCGGATAGTCCGCCCCCGCCTGGCCTGCACCTGCTGCGAGACGTTCCATCAGGCGGCCCTGCCGTCGCGGCCGATTGAGCGCGGGCGTCCCGGCCCCGGTCTGCTCGCCCATATTCTGGTATATAAATACGCCGATCATTCGCCTTTGTACCGGCAAAGTCAGATATTCGAGCGCGAGGGTATCGACCTGGATCGCTCCACCCTGGCCGACTGGGTTGGTAAATCCACGGCCCTGCTGGAACCTTTGGCGGACGCCATCGCGCGCCATGTCCTGAAAGGACAGGCTCTCTTCGCCGATGACACGCCGGTAAAGTTGCTGGCTCCAGGTTTCGGCAAAACCAGGACAGCCCGACTTTGGGCCTATGTCCGCGACGAACGTCCCTGGGCCGGAGAGGCGCATCCCGCCACGTGGTATCAATTCTCGCCCGACAGGAAGGGCGTTCGTCCGCGTGAACATCTGGCTGCCTACGAGGGCTTCATGCACGCGGATGGTTATGCGGGCTTCAATGACCTGTACCGCACGGGCAAAGTGACGGAGGTCGCCTGCATGGCCCATATCCGGCGCAAGTTCGTCGATATCCACAAATCTCAGGGATCGGCGATTGCTGATGAGGCCATAAAACGGATCGCCCAACTCTATGCCGTCGAGAAAGCGGCGCGCGGTTCACCGCCGGATGAACGGCGGCGGCTAAGGCAGGAAAAGGCAAAGCCTGTTCTCGACGACCTGGAAGCATGGCTGCATGCCCAACTGACCAGGATATCCGGCAAATCGCCCCTTGCCGGAGCCATTCGCTATGCCCTGACACGAATGAAACGGCTTCGGCCGTATCTGGAACATGGCTTCCTGGAATTGGACAACAACACCGCAGAAAGAAGCATGCGGGCTATCGCCCTGGGCCGGAAGAATTATCTCTTCATGGGCTTCGAAGGCGGCGGCAGATCAGCCGCAATTGCCTATACGCTGATCGAGACCGCGAAGCTCAATGGCGTCGACCCGCAGGCATGGCTCACCGACACGCTCGGCCGCATCGCAGATCACAAGATCACCCGCATCAACGAGCTCCTGCCCTGGCGTTACGCTGAAGCCTAAGCGTAACAGGGCCATCCGTCGCGCGGTAGGGCGGAATGCCCGGACGGTAACGTTGT
>CALSRA010000031.1 GCA_943788635.1 uncultured Alphaproteobacteria bacterium
GGCGTTGCTGTATCTGCCGTTCATCATCCTTCCCCGGCAGAGTTTCTCCGTACTTGCGCGTTTCTGGGTCCGTTTGATGCTGCTCTGTGTCCGCGTCATCCTGGGTATTCGGTATGAATTGCAGGGTACTGAAAACATTCCGGATGGGGCCGCGATATTTGCGTCCAAGCATCAGTCCGCCTGGGATGTGCTGGTCTACAATCTGATTGTTCCCGATTGCGCCTATGTGCTGAAACGCGAACTGATGCGCATCCCGCTCTGGGGCTGGTATGTCTGGCGTATCGGGATGGTTGCCATTGATCGGTCGGCCGGCGCAAAGGCGCTGAAGCAGATGGTGACGGATGCAACGGCGCTGCTGGATCAGGGGCGGTCCATTGTCATCTTTCCGCAGGGGACGCGGACAGCACCGGGGGACAGTCAGCCATATCTGCCGGGTGCGGCGGCGATTTATCGCGGTGCGGGTTACCCGGTGGTTCCCGTCGCGTTGAATTCCGGAACATTCTGGCCGCGTCGTACCTTTGTAAAGAAGCCGGGGCTGGATCACCATAGAATTCCTGCCACCGATCCAGCCGGGGCCTGGATCGCCGTGAATTTTCTGAAAGCACTGGAAGCAAGGATCGATCCGGCGACACTGCGTCTGGAACAAAGCGTCACTGAGGGTTCGCCAGAAGCCGCGCCTGCCACAAATTAGGATTCATCGCCCTGTGGATAACGTTGTGGACACTGTTTACCCGCTGCACCACTGCGAAAAAAAACTGTATCGGAAACAAATTGTTATAACTTTCGACAACAGGTTAGCGGGCGTCCTTGATTCCCATTTCACCGGTTGACGGTAAATTTGGAACATATTACGGGTTCGAGATAATTAAGTGTTTGAAATATAGTAATTAAATGGACATGCCACCCGAATCGGGGCTGGCAATGTACCGCATCGGAGCGGAATACATGATTCCTGACAGCGCGATTGCGCAACAGATCTGGGATATGAAATACCGCCTCAAGGCCGCGGATGGCAGCCCTGTGGACAAGACGCCTGGCGATACGGTGTGGCGGGTTGCCAAGGCATTGGCAGCAAACGAAAAAAATCCCGACCAATGGGCCGAATGTTTTCATGGTGCAATGGGCCGATTTCAAGGTTCATTCCAGCCGGACGTATCCGCGCGCGGGGCCGGGTCGTCCCGCCAGGTGGACCCTGTTCAATTGTTTCGTCATGGGCGAGATTCCCGACGATATCGTCGGCATCTTCGAACATCTGAAGCAAGCGGCGCTGACGATGCAGCAGGGTGGCGGCATCGGTTACGATTTTTCGACTCTTGCGGCCGAAGGGGGCGACCGGTCCGGGGCGTGGGCGCCGATGCCTCCGGCCCGATCAGCTTCATGGATGTATGGGATTCGATGTGCCGGACCATTGTCAGCGCCGGTACACGGCGCGGTGCGATGATGGCGACGATGCGCTGTGATCATCCCGACATCGAAATGTTCATCGACGCCAAGCGGGATTCTGCCAGGCTGCGTATGTTCAACCTGTCGGTCCTTGTCACTGACGATTTCATTCATGCGGTAAAGGAGGATGCCGCCTGGCAGCTTCGGTTCGACGGCACCGTATACCGCACGCCGCGTGCGCGTGACCTCTGGGACCGGATCATGCGTGCGACATATGCCTATGCGGAACCGGGGGTCGTCTTCATCGACCGGATCAACGCGCGCAATAACCTGAACTATTGCGAGACCATTTCGGCGACCAACCCATGTGGCGAGCAGCCTTTGCCGCCCTACGGTGCCTGCGATCTGGGGTCGATCAATCTCGCCCGGTTGATCGACGCGCCATTTACTGAAAAACGCTCGCCTGGATGAACGCGAACTGGAACGAATTGTACCGCTTGCCGTACGCATGCTGGACAACGTCATCGACATTTCGGGCTTTCCCCTGGACGCCCAGCGACGGGAAGCGCAGGCCAAGCGACGAATCGGGCTTGGCGTTACGGGGCTGGGCGATGCGCTGATCATGTGCCGTGCACGGTATGGCAGCCGCGACGCGGTGTTTCTGACCGAGCAGTGGATGGCGGCGATCCGGCGGTTCGCCTATCGTGCGTCTATTGCGCTTGCGCAGGAAAAAGGTGCTTTCCCGCTATTCGACGCTGAACCCTATCTGGCGGGCGAAACCATCCAGACGCTGGAAACCGACTTGCGCGATGCAATCCGCACGCATGGCATTCGCAATGCGCTGCTTACGTCGATTGCGCCAACCGGCACAATTTCGCTTCTGGCAGACAACGTGTCTTCGGGCGTTGAGCCGGTATACAGCCACAGCTACACCCGAAGTGGTCTTGTCACGGTTTAGTTCCGGTCTCTTTCGAGCAATGTTTGCAATGAAGGAGATAAAGAATGGCAACAAGATACACGGACGAGTTTCGGCGTGATGCAGTGCGCATCGCGATCAGCAGCGGCTTAACGCGACCGCAAGTTTCATCAGATTTGGGCGTTGGTCTATCGACGCTGAACAAGTGGGTCCAGAAGCATCAGCATGACGATCTGATGTCTGGCCCTCACGAGGAGGTGGAGAAAGAAAATAAACGCCTCCGCAAGGAAGTCCGCTTACTTCGCGAGGAGAGGGAAATATTAAAAAAAGCGGCAATCTTCTTTGCAGGCCAAAGCCGATGAGATTCGCTTTCATCGACGCCTGGAAAGAAGAATGGCCAGTGGAGTGTCTCTGCCGCGTTATGCGGGTCACATCGCGTGGGTTTCGCGCTTGGCGCCTGCGCCCGATGAGCCAACGCCAACGTCATGATATGGTGCTTCTGGCCCATATCCGTGAGCAACACCGTCTGAGCCTGCAAAGCTATGGGCGGCCGCGCATGACCGAAGAGCTGCAAGAATTGGGGCTTGAAGTGGGGCACCGGCGCGTGGGTCGCTTGATGCGTGAGAACGGCATCAAGGTTATCAGAACCCAGAAATACAAAGCTACGACGGACAGCAACCACACGTTCAACATCGCGCCCAACTTGCTGGCTCAGAACTTCTCAGCGGATGCGCCTAACCAAAAATGGGCGGGCGACATATCCTATATCTGGACCAGTGAAGGCTGGTTGTATCTGGCTGTCATCCTTGATCTGTATTCCCGTCGCGTTATCGGCTGGGCCGTCAGCAGCCGTATGAAGCGGGATTTGGCGATCCGGGCGTTGGACATGGCCGTGGCACTGCGACAGCCGCCAGAGGGCTGCATTCACCATACGGATCGCGGGTCGCAATATTGTTCGCACGACTATCAGAAGCGCCTTTTGAAGAATGGCTTCAAGGTATCGATGAGCGGCAAAGGCAATTGCTACGACAATTCCATGGTTGAGACCTTCTTCAAATCCATCAAGGCAGAGCTCATCTGGCGCAACCGCTGGGATACACGTCGCCAAGCAGAAGGAGCTATATTCCAGTATATCAATGGGTTCTACAATTCCCGCCGCCGCCACTCATCACTGAATAGCAAAAGCCCCTTGGCATTCGAACGAAAGGCCGCATAAATGAGTTGAAAGACCGGAACGTAAGCGGGACAAGACCAAAGTGTGTTGATGCCCGATGGATCGCATCAGGACGAGGCCGTGACCGATTACGCCTGTGCCCTGTACCGGCGGCAATTCGGGGATACCGCGACGCTGCCGGATTATTTTGTCGATGCGCAGGGCCTGCAGCCGGGCGACCATATTGTCATGCAGGCCGCCGTCCAGAAATACGTCGACAGTTCTATTTCGAAGACGATCAACGTGCCTGCCGACACGCCATTCGAAGGCTTTGCCGCGCTGTATCTTCAGGCCTATGAGATGGGGTGCAAGGGCTGCACGACATATCGACCGAATGCGGTAACGGGGTCAGTGCTGCGCCTGTCGGAATCCGAAGAACCTGCCGGTGATGCGACTATGGCCGTGCCGCCTGTATCACTTGATGCTGGCGTTGTGTACATGACGCAGCCGCTCGACCGGCCGGATGCCCTGATCGGCAAGACCTACAAGCTCCGCTGGCCGGAAAGCGATCACGCCATTTACATCACCCTGAACGACATCGAACGGGACGGTCGCAGGCTGCCCTTTGAAGTGTTCATCAACTCCAAGAACATGGAGCATTACGCCTGGACTGTGGCGCTGACCCGGATGATCAGCGCGGTGTTCCGGCGTGGCGGCGATGTGTCCTTCGTGGTCGAGGAACTGAAAGCGGTGTTCGACCCGCGCGGTGGGCAATGGGTCGACGGCAAATACGTGCCCTCGCTGCTGGCGGCGATTGGTGGCGTGATCGAACGGCATATGATCGAGATTGGCTTTCTAGTGCCCGATTCGGGCGCTGGCCCAATTACCGGCGGTGCCTTGCAGCAGTGCCCCAAATGCGGCGGGTTGACCCTGACCCATCAGGAAGGCTGTGACAGCTGCACGTCCTGCGCCTATTCGCGCTGCGGCTGACCGACATCCCGCAACAGCTTGTGCAGGGGGCCATCCGCGATACCGAGCGAATCAAGATGTGTGACCGTATTCTGCAGGTATTCGATATTCGAGCCCGTCAGACCGACGCCCAGCTTGATCATGGATACGATCTCGTCATCCGGTAGCCGGCCCGCATACTGGTAATGGCTGCGATTGGCGACGAATGTCCGGCTGCGTACCCGCCGGTCCGGCAAATGGACGTCGACGACGCGCGGTTCGTATACCCAGGTGACCATTTCCCGGTCCCATAGATAATCCAGGATGTCATGCGCTTCGGATGGTGGCAGACGGAAGGCCAGCCCCCGGCAGCAGCCACCCCGGTCCAGCCCCAGCACCAACCCGCGCTGTTCGGGCGTGCCACGGTAATATTCGGAATAGACACAGAACGACCGGTGCCAGCCATGCAGGCGTGCTGGTTGTTTTTCCAGATAGTCGAAACCCGGTTGCCACATCAGCGAGCCATACCCGAAGACCCAGGTTTCCGGCTCCTCGTCGATTGAATGCAGCAATGCGCGCTGCTCCGCTTCAAAGGGGTTCGGTGGTTCTTCGGTCGGCAGTCCGTTGTTCATCGGTTACAGCGATTCCCTGAATCGGTCGTTGCGCCTATATTCGTTGCAGGCTGAACTATCAGAAACACGCGGTGGCGGGACAGTAAATTCCGCCCGCCGGTTACGGAATGGATTCGAATGCGTATCGGTAAACCGCTTCTGATCACTGCCTTTGCCCTTGTTGTCGTGGCTGGCGGATATTCGGCGTACTGGTTTTACACCAAAAACGTTGCGCTGGACCGGATTGCAGAATGGGTTTCCGCGCGGCAGTTGGACGGATTCCGCATCGGACATGAACCGCCGCGCGTCGATGGTTATCCATTTTCGATACGCATCGTCTTGGGGGCCCCGTCCGTTGTCGCCCCGGGTGACGCCTGGCACTGGCAGGGGACGTCACTGGCGCTCGAAGCACAGCCCTGGAACCTGTATCGCTATCGGCTGGAAAGCCACGGCGCGCAGGAAATAGGGTTCATGCTGGACGGCGAACCTGTTCGGTTGGCGCTGGAAACGGCTGAGACGACGGCCGTCGCCGGTTTCTGGACCAATGGCCAGCTGAAATCAGTCTCAATTCTGTTGCGTGAATTAAAGGGTTCCGGCGATTCGGGGGCTTGGCAGGCAGCGGAGGTCTGGATCGAGGTGACCCAACCCGAAACGCCACCGGTGGTTCACACGGAAACCGCGCTGACCCTGTCGGTATCCGGCGCAGAGGTGACGCTTCCCGAAGGGCATGATGCCCCGCTGGGCAGGACGATCGAATCGCTTCGCGGTGATTTTCGGTTGTTGGGCGCGATTGGCGGTGGGCCGATTGAAGCGGCGCTGAATACCTGGCGGCAGGCGGGGGGCACGGTGGAGGTGCCATGGTTGCGAACGGTCTGGAACCGGGTCGACCTGCGGGCGCAGGGTACCCTCGCGCTGGATGAGGACTGGCGTCCGGCCGGTTCGTTTTCCGCCGATATCAGAGGGTTTGCCCAGGGTATGGATGCGCTTGCCGCGGCGAACGTGATCGAGCCCAATTCCGTGACCATGGCGAAAATCGGGTTGGCATTGCTGGCGAAGAAGCCCCCCGAAGGCGGTGAGGCCGTGCTGACCGTGCCGATTACGGCGCAGGCGGGTCAGCTTTTTGTCGGGCCGATCCGGATCGCCCGGCTTCCGCCGATCCAATTCTAGAGAGGCTTCCGGTTCGGTGATTCCGGGTCGGATTGCGGTTCCACGGCGCTGAAACTGCCGGCCTGTCGCATTTCGACAACGCCGCGCCGGACCGCCCGGGTCCGCGTGAACCAGTCTTCCAGGATATCGCCTTCGCCCCAGCGAATGGCGCGCTGCAGGGCGGTCAGGTCCTCGGTAAAGCGGCCGAGCAGTTCCAGTACCGCCTCACGGTTGTTCAGAAAGATATCGCGCCACATGACCGGATCGGAGGCCGCAATACGCGTGAAGTCGCGGAAACCACCGGCGGAAAACTTGATGACTTCCGCCGTTCGCACCATGTCGCCGTTCTGGGCTGATTCCTTCATCAGGTGCTCTTCCAGATCGCTGGCCGTGCCGACAATGGTATAGGCAATCAGATGCGGCAG
The DNA here is from genome assembly GCA_943788635.1 of uncultured Alphaproteobacteria bacterium. Taxonomy (GTDB): domain Bacteria; phylum Pseudomonadota; class Alphaproteobacteria; order UBA8366; genus MarineAlpha4-Bin1. The sequence continues at coordinate 6,583 of CALSRA010000031.1, forward strand.
ATGCGATGTGATGGCGAGCACCCGGTCATGGTGTTTTGCATCCATCAGTTCGACAATGCTGCCGACGCTGGTCCACATATCCGTGATGGTTTGCGTCGCTTTCGCATTGGTGCCGGGTGTCGGGGTGAGAATGCAGTAGCGCCCCTCGAACAGTTCGGCGAATCCCGATTCCGGCCCCGAATTCTCGGTGCCCGCAACCGGATGGCCCGGCACCAGATGGGCGCTGCCTGGCAGTTCCGGCAAAACGTCGCGAATGACCGCCGCCTTGACCGAACCGACATCGGTGATAATTACCCCGTCCTTCAGTCCCGGCCGCATGGCGCGGGCAACGTCGCCATAGGTGCCGACGGGTGAACACAGCACGACCACATCGGCGTCGATGACTGCCTCCGCCGGGGTTTCATGGGCCGAATCGATGAAACCGATTTCCAGTGCCTTGTCGCGTGTGGGTTTGCTGCGTGCCGTGCCGGCGACATGGTTGACCAGCCCGTCGCGTTTCAGCGCGTGCGCCAGGGACGAGCCCAGCAATCCCAGCCCGATCAGCGCGATACGGTTGAACAACGGCTTCTGCGTCATGATGCGTCGGCCAGATGGCGTTCCAGGCAGGCGACCAGCGGCCGCAGTTCTTCTTCCAGCCCAACCGTGATGCGCAGGCATTCCGGTAACCCGTAGCCGCCAATCAACCGGGTGATAAAGCCACCGGCAAGCAAGGCATCATAGGCTGCGGTTGCAGCATCGGCATCGCTGAAGCGCGCCATGACGAAATTGCCGACGGATGGATGCACTGTCAGGCCCAGCCGGTTCAATTCGCCGGTCAGCCACGGCAGCCAGATATCGTTGTGTTCGCGTCCCCGGTCGATATGGCCGATATCGCCAAGCGCCGCGAGGCCGGCGGCCTGCGCCGCGGTGGTTACATTGAACGGGTTGCGCGCCCGATTCAGGACATCGGCGATATGCGGGGGGCAATAGGCCCAGCCCAGCCGCACGGCGGCGAGCCCGAATATTTTTGAAAAGGTTCGGGTCATCACGACATTGTCGAATTCTTCGACCATACCGGCGCCCGCCGTATAATCGTTGCGCGAAACGTATTCTGCATAGGCGGCGTCGATGACCAGCACGACATGGCCGGGCAGGCCTTCCTGCAGGCGCTGCAATTCATCCGCGGAAATGTAGCTGCCGGTCGGATTGTTTGGATTGGCGATCAGCACCATCTTCGTGCGTTCGGTCACGGCGGCAAGCATGGCGCCGACATCAACCGTGAAGTTCGCTTCCGGTGCGGCAACCGGCGTCGCGCCGGCGCCGCGTGCGGCAATCGCGTACATCAGGAAGCCGTGCGCGCTGTGAATGACCTCATCGCCCGGCCCCGCATAGGCGCGAATCAGCATGGTGATAAGTTCGTCGGAACCCGTGCCGCAGACAATCCGTTCTGCGTCGCACCCAAAGCGCTCGGCCAGTGCGGCGCGCAATTCGTCAGAACCGCCATCGGGATAGCGATGCAGCTCGCCCGCAGCCTGTTGATAGGCTTTTACCGCGTCCGGGCTGGGCCCCAGCGGCGTTTCGTTGGCCGACAGAATGACCGGCTTTTCGAAACCGTCGAGGTGGTGAACGCCGCCGACATAGGGTTTTACGTCCATGATGCCCGCAAGGGGGGTGGGCTTGCTCATGCGCCGGATTCCGTATCCGTGACCGGCACTGCATAGCCGCCGATCGAGCAGGCGCGCAGGATCGCCTCCTCGCCTTCCAGCATTTTCAGTTCCGGACCGTCCGTGGTGAGAAATCCCGCGACATCGGCAAGGTGTACCCAGACGTCCTCGTGCCGGGATACGATGCTTTCCGCGCTCAGGCCGGCTTTTTCCAGCAGGGTGCGCAGGGTGTCCTGGTGCATCTGTTCGCTCGTTTCGATCACAATGAGCGACCGGTCATCGCCGGAATCATCCAACAGGACATGCGAAACGGCGAAAGCGTCAATCGCGCCGTTCCTGGCATTACTGCCATTTACAAAGGGAAGCCGCTGCACGACCCGTGGAGCGTCTGCTACGCAGAGGCTGCGCCACCAGCAGTCGACGGAACCATCATTGACCGGTACGGGAACAACACCGACAGCGGCATCGCGGCTGAAAACCTGCGCAATAACGCCGCGGATGCTGGATAGTGACATCATTCGGTCATGGCAGCCATACTGGTCGCGCGCTAGGTCCCAGCAGCCCTGATCGTCACCATCGGCATAGGCGGCCACAACGAGCGGCCCCTGCATGGCGGCAAAGACGGAGATCATTTCGCGCCAGATACGGGAAATCGCGACACGCGGGAAGGATCCCTTGTGATGGTCCATCCGGCGGCGGGATGACCTTCGCTTCCCGGCCCGGGGCAAAGTTGGCGGTGCTGGTGCCGCCCTTTGCCCGGCCGACTTCGGCGACAACTTCGGTGCGGCGCAGGATCAGATCGTGGATCGCAGTATCGATCTCGTCGATTTCCTGCCGTGCGCGTTCCAGCGCTATGTTGCGTTCTGTCATGGCGAAGTTCGATATTTAGTCTTGAAATGGGGCCGATACTCGTAGCGTGGGATCGCCGAGAAAGCAAAGAAAACATTGACACTAATGAATCACAAAACCTACTTATGCCCTCCCTGCGATACGGGTCAAACGGGTTTTATACGATGAATACCGGCATTGCCGATTCACAGAGCTCAACTGCTGGCGGAAAGATTGTCACGCTGGGCACCGATACGCCGATGCAGCTTGATTGCGGTGTCGAGCTGGGGCCGTATACGGTCGCCTATCAGACCTATGGCACGCTGAATGCGGACCGTTCGAACGCGATCCTGGTGACGCACGCCCTGACCGGTGATCAATATATGGCGGACGACGCCCACCCGGTCACCGGCAAGCCCGGCTGGTGGACATTGCTGGCCGGTTCCGGCCTGCCGATCGATACCGATCGTTTCTTCGTCATTTGCGCCAATGTGCTGGGTGGCTGCCTTGGCACCACGGGGCCCAAGGATCTCGATCCGGTCACCGGCAAGCCCTATGGGTTGTCTTTTCCCGTCATTACCATTGGTGACATGGTTCGAGCGCAGAAAATGCTGATCGATCACCTGGGTATCGAACAGTTGTTCCTTGTGACCGGCGGTTCGATGGGGGCGATGCAGGCGCTGGAATGGGCCGCGCGCTACCCCGATGCTGTGTTCGCCGCCGCCCCGATTGCGGGTGCCGCCCGGCATTCGGCGCAGAATATCGCCTTTCACGAGGTCGGACGCCAGGCGATCATGGCCGATCCGGACTGGCATGGCGGCGATTATCACAGTCACGATGTCATTCCCAGCCGGGGCCTGTCGGTTGCCCGGATGACGGCGCATATCACCTATATGTCGGAAGCGGCGCTGCACCGGAAATTTGGACGGCGGCTGCAGAACCGGGATGCGCTGACCTACGGGTTCGATGCCGATTTCCAGGTGGAAAGCTATCTGCGCCACCAGGGCAGTACCTTCGTCGACCGGTTCGACGCGAATTCCTATCTCTATATCACCCGGGCAATGGATTATTTCGATCTGGCGGCGGAACATGACGGCAATCTGGCCGCGGCCTTTGCTGGGACAAAGACACGGTTCTGCATCGTGTCCTTTTCCAGTGACTGGCTGTTTCCGACGTCTGCGAACCGCGACATTGTGCATGCGCTGAATGCGGTCGCGGCCAATGTCAGCTTTGTTGAAATCGAATCCGACAAGGGGCACGACGCTTTTCTGCTCGACGAACCGGAATTTTTCGAGGTGCTGGCCGGGTTTATCAACGGCTGCGCTGAACACAGGGGTTTGGCCTGATGTCGTCGTCTGACAGCATTCCGGTAGACCAGCGGCCGGATTCGATCCGCGTCGATCTGCGGCTGATTGCCGATATGGTGGAGCCCGGCAGCCGTATGTTGGATATCGGTTGCGGAGAAGGCGCGTTGCTGGCCTATCTGGCGCGGTACAAGAATGTCGATGGTCGCGGCATCGAATTATCCATGGCGGGCGTGAACAATTGTGTGCGGAACGGGCTTTCCGTGATTCAGGGCGATGCGGATACGGATCTGAAGGATTATCCAGCCGCTGCATTCGACTGGGTCGTTCTCAGCCAGACCCTGCAGGCCACCCACCGTCCCCGGGATGTGCTGGAACAACTGGTTCGCATCAGTCACCGTGCGGTGGTCTCCTTCCCGAATTTTGCGCATTGGAGCATTCGTTCGCAGCTTGTGTTGCGGGGCTGCATGCCGGTCACCGGCACCCTGCCGTTCCACTGGTATGACACGCCGAATATCCATCACTGTACGATCAAGGATTTCGTGCAGACCTGCCGCGACGCGGATATTGAAATCGAACAGGCAATTCCGCTGAATGGCGACGGCAATCCCCTAAGCTTTTCGGGAACAGGACGGTTTGCCAGCATGTTTGCCCAGCAGGGCCTGTTCGTGTTGCGAAAAAAACGGTAATTAGTAAGACGGTTCTTCCGCTGCCTTGCTGCGCGCGGCGTCGTGCATCAGCCGCACCGGGGCAGGCGGTGCATTGCCTTCCTTGTCCTCGCCAAAATAGATCGTCTGGTGCGGGAAGGGTATTTCGATGCCCAGCTCGTCGAAGCGTCGTTTCATGAGCAGGTTGAACCCGCGCCGGACCGCCCATTGCTGCAATGGCTGGGTCTTGATACGGGCGCGGATGATGACGGCTGAATCGTCGAACCGGTCCAGCCCCAGGATCTGTATTTCTTCCATGATCGTGTTGCTGAAATCCGGGTTTTCGCGAAGTTCCGCGCCGATCGTCTTGATGACCTCGATCACCGCATCGGTGTCCTCGCGATAGGCGATACCGATATCCAGCAGGGCGAAGGCGAAATCGCGCGTCAGGTTCTCGATCGACGTGACATCGCTGAACGGGATGATGTGCACGGTGCCGGAAATGTCGCGCAGCCGGATCGTGCGGATCGTAACCGCCTCGACGACGCCGGAATGACCCGCGACATCGACCACATCCCCGACCGAGATCGTGTCCTCAATCAGAATGAACAATCCGGTAATCACATCCTTGACCAATGTCTGGGCGCCAAAACCGATGGCCAGGCCGACAACCCCGGCACCGGCCAGCAGCGGTGCGATATTCAGCCCCAGTTCCGACAGGACGGTCATGGTAACCAGAACCACCAGTAGGACCAGGATGGCGTTTCGCAACAGTGGCATGCAGCGTGCGCATGCGCTGGACTGCGGGTCACCGTATTGCCTTCACCGTCCCTTGGCCGTAAGGCTGCGTTCAATCAGCGCGCTGACGGTTTCCCATATGGGCGATGGCGGCAACCACCACCAGCGCCACGGTAACGACGCGTCCGATGACCGCACGGCCTGACGGTGAGGCGACCCAGGAATAGACGTCCAGTCCCCAGACCTGAAGAACCCCCAGGAATGCGAACAGGTAGAGCGCGCTGCGTCCCGCCGTCTGTACGATTGGCAGGTAACGGTTGGCGCGGGCTTCCAGCCCGGGCAGCCGGGTGTTCATTTCCCGGCCAAGGGTAAAGGCGCGCTGTACGCCACTGCGGATCGCCAGTTCCAGAATCCTGCCGACGACGATGATGACGATTGTCAGGGCAGTTTGCCTGCGCAACGAATTCGAACCCGCCGTTAATTTCCAGCGCCCAGGATGCGAAGCTGCACAGCAGGTAAATGATGAACAGGATGTGCCAGATATCGGCAAAGCGCCGCCGCAAAACCGGCAGCGGTCCGCCCCCATCGCCCCGAATGCATTCGGCGACATTCTGACGGTTCTGCAAGGCAATCATGATCAGCAGCAGGCCGACCGCCAGCCCCAGCAACTTCAGCAGCGCATTATACGCGGGCAAGGGCAGCCCCAGCAGCATGGCGGCCTGAATGATGAAATAGCCATAAACCGACAGGATTGTCAGCCGCTTGATCCAGATGAAAATGTAATTGGCGGTTTCATTTTCCAGTGGGAACAGCCGCAGACCGGCAATGACCGGGGCCAGGAACATGCGCGACAATGCCAGGACCGCACCGACGATGACATTCGCGTCTATCAGCGCCACGGTCGCGATGCGCCCGTCACCATCGGGGCCGATAACCGTGAGGGCGCCAAAACTTGCGGCTGCGAAACCGGCAATTGGCAATAGATCCAGCAAAGTGCGGGTGAGCAACAGGACGATTGTAAGGCTGACATCGTCTTCGGCGCGGGATTCAATGGCGTCGCGGGGTCGTTGCAGCGCCCGGCGCAACAGGAATGCGGCGGCGAAACCGGCCAGCAGTACAACGACGATTCGCGCCAGCATTTCGAGCCACAGGTTGCGCTGTTCAGTATTCTCCAGGCCATCGACGATGGTTCCGGCCATGCGCGGCAGGTCGACCAGGACAGACGCAGCGGCGACGAGCTGCTTGCTGACCGCGCCGACACGTTCAGACAGGTTGGCCAGCAACGCCGCGCCGGCACCGGTTTCGGCTTGCGGCGGCTGGGCTTCCCGTTTCGCTTCAAGCAAGGTCCGGAGATCGTCCAGAAGGGCGTCACGCCGGTCAGGGTTCTCCAGCGTCTGGACCAGATTTTCCAGATTTTGCGCGGATACGCCCTTTTGGTCAGGCGCGGGATCCGCTGCCTGTATTGGCGTCGCGACCGATACGCCAAACAAAATCGTCAGGACGGCAAGAAATCGATACATCGTTAATCCATGATGGCCGGGCAGGCGCAGCGATTGCGAAAGCAATCAACTCTGTACCGTATCTGTTACCAAAACGCGGTTTCGTCAACCACTGTTCCGGTATTTTAGGTCAGGCGTGCGCGGCCCGGCGTCGACGCATCCGGAAGATTCCCAGCAGGATGGCGAAAATGGCGACCAGTACCGGAACCAGCGTGATGTTGATAAAGCGCAGTTTGCTGTCCAGTGATTCGATATCCTCGCGCAGCTTCAGTTGCACGTCGCGCAGTTCCTTGCGGGTGCCCAGAAGATCGCCGCGCAATGTCTCCAGCTCGGTTTCCAGTGCTGCTTTCTGTTCGGCGCTCAGGACCGGCGCGGCACCGCCCGGGGTGGTTTCCGCGCTTGCCTTCTGCTGCGCTTCATCGAACTTCGTCTGGGTTTCCTGCAGTCGCGTCGCCAGCGCCTGTTCGCGGGCACGGTATTGTTCGTCGGCTGCGACCCGCAAGGCCTCGACACGCGTGAATGGCCGTTGGGCCGTGCCCCGGCTGCGCAGGGTGATCAGGTCGCCAGATCCCGCAAGGTTTTCCAGTGCATTGATCACAAGGTCGCCGTTATTGGCGAATGGCTTTACGACCCTTTGCCCGAAAAATTCCTGCTCGGTCGCCCAGAAGCGGGTTTCCAGCATGTCGGTATCGGCAATCAGAACAACGTTCAACGGCCTTGCTGACCGGGCGATATGCGGCTGCTTGGGCTCTTCTTCCGCGGTTTCGGCGGTTGCGGGCGGGGTGGCCGGGACCGCAGCATCTGCAGGCGCTTCCTCACCGGGTTTCGCCGCTTCTTCGGGCTTGGGCTCCGGCTTCGGCGCACCATCGGGGTAGGCGGAATCGATTTCACCGGATATGCGTACGGCGGTGATGAGCTTCTTGCCGTCGGCCTGAAATTTCTCGACGAATTCGAGGATATTCGGCTCGCGCGGGTTAATTATTTCGCTGTCGAAAAGATGGCTCTTTTCGGTCGTTTCAATCAGGGTTTCGACTTGAACCGCGGCGTCATCGGCAACAATGATGGAACCGGGACTGCCCATATTCACGCTGGTGATGTCGCGCGTAACGGCGTCCGTCGTATTGATGTTGACGCCCTTGAACGACGGCCATAACAGATACGGCGCGGGCCGGATGTTATCCGCCGTGCCGGCATTGACCATCCGGGCCAGCGTGATGTCGGAAGCGACCATCTTCTCGACCACGGACACGCCCCATTTCTCCATCAGCCGGTTCAGCGTCGAATGCCGCGAAATCGGGCGGCCGGAGAGCGTGTTCAGTGCCGCGATTTCACTATAAGGGTCGACCATCAGGAGGGCCCGGCCACCGCGCATCAGGAACTGGTCGATAACGTATAGCTGCTTGTCCTTGAGCCGCGTCGAATGGGCCATGAACAGGACATCGATTTCTTCGTTCAGATCCGCTTCGATATCAAAAATATTGCGAACTTCGAAGCTTTCCTCAATGCCGTCGATCAGCATCCAGCGCTTTTCCTGGCTACGCGGGTCGAAACCGCCGAACATTGGCAGGTCCGTTACAATCCCGATGACGGGCTTGCGCTGCAACGTCAGTCCTTCGACTATCCGGGCTAGGTCGTACTCAAGGAAGGCCTCGCGCGCGGGCTGGAAAAAGGGGATGGATTCGGCTTTCTCGCCGGCGCGGGCAACAAGCCCGAAATAGACGCGTTCGCCGCCCGCATCAATGGGCACTCCCTGTACGCCGGCGCTGACTGCGGTATCCTCGGTTTCCGAGAACGGAATCGGGTCGCGCTCGACAACGGTGACCTTGCCGTTCGATACGGCGGCGAATTCATTGACTATATCGCGGACGCGGGTCGCGTAGATTCCGTAAAGGGCAACTTCCTCCACCAGTCGCTGGGAGACGTAAAGTTCCAGCTCGACCGGTTCATCGATGCGTTTGAGAATCCGCTCGGTACCGTCAGACAGGGTAAACAAGCGGTCCTGGGTCAGGTCGAGGCGAATGCCGGTGACAGTTGAAAGTCCCGCATTCAGCGCGATGAAGATGGCGACGGCAATGGCGATGCCGGCGATCCAGCCGCCTTTGCGATTCAGCAGTACGTTGATCATCCTTGCCTCACTCCGCTTTCAGGCGTTCGATCGCCACGGCATTGGCGAACAGGAATACGCCGATCAGCGATACGAAATAAACGACGTCGCGCAGGTCCAGCACGCCCTTGGAAATGTCGGTGAAATGCGCGAGGAAGCTGAGCGAGGCGATGAAATCGACAACCGCCTTGGGTGCCCAGTCGGAAAAGAAACTCAATACGATCGGTGCGCCGCTCGCAATAAGGATAAAACAGACGGCGGCCGTCATGACAAAGGCGATGACCTGGTTTTTGGTCAGTGATGAAATGAACGAGCCGACGGCCAGGAAACCGGCGGCCATCATCAGGCTGCCGACATAACCGGCCAGAATGATACCGTTATCGGGATCGCCCAGATAGTTGACCGTGATCCACAGCGGGAAGGTCAGCGCCAGGGCAATCGCCGCGAAAATCACGGCGGCGAGGTATTTTCCAAGCACGACCTGCATCAGCGACAGCGGCAGCGTCATCAGCAGTTCGACAGTGCCGGACTTGCGTTCCTCCGCCCATATGCGCATCGAGATCGCGGGGATCAGCAGCATGTAGACCCAGGAATGGAACTGGAAAAATGACGCCAGGTCCGCCTGGCCGCGCTCGAAAAAGTTGCCCATGAAGAATGTGAGCGCGTTGATCAGGGCCAGGAAAATAATGATGAAAACGTAGGCGACGGGTGTTGCGAAGTAACCCCCGAGTTCGCGCCTTACGACGAGTAGCGTATTTCGGATTGAAGACACGGTTTTGTCTAACTTGCTGTTGTGATGCTGCGGAACACCTCGTCGAGATGCCCGCGTGTGACGTGGATTTCCTCAACCTGGATGTCCCGGTCGCGCAATACGCTGCCAACATCACCCAGGATGGATGCGCCATCCCTGGCGCAGACGAACAGCCCGTTGCCAGGCACGGCTTCGACCGATACGACGGCCGGTAATTCAAGTAGTGCGACACGCGCGGCTTCGGCATCGCCGCCGATACGCAGCGACACGGCATTGTGACGATCGGACCGGGCCAGCAGTTCGGCCGGGGTTGCGTCGGCGACAATTCGGCCTTTCGCGACAATGATTGCCCGGGTGCAGACTGCTTCCACTTCTTCGAGGATATGCGTGGAAATGACGATGGCCTTTTCCTTGGACATCGCATCGATCAGCGAGCGTACTTCGTGCTTCTGGTTCGGATCCAGCCCGTCCGTCGGCTCATCAAGGATCAGGACATCCGGATCATGCAGCAGTGCCTGCGCCAATCCGACCCGCCGCTTGAAGCCTTTCGACAGGGGTATCAAGGGGTTGGGTCAGCACCGACGCAATTTGCGTCTTGTCGACGACATCGGCAATCCGTGTCGTCGCTTCCGCCCCGGAAAGGCCACGGATACCGGCGATGAACTCCAGAAAACCTGCCGCGGTCATGTCCGGCCATAGCGGCGCGCCTTCCGGCAGGTAACCAATCTGACGTTTGACCGCCATGGGATCGCGCGTCACGTCGAACCCATCCACCGTGATGGAACCCGATGACGGTGCGAGGAACCCCGTTATCATTTTCATCGTGGTCGACTTGCCGGCACCGTTCGGGCCGAGAAAACCAAGGACTTCACCGCGATCAACGGTAAACGACATGTTGTCGACGGCGGTAATCGATCCAAACCGCCGTGTCAGGTTCTTGATCTCAATCATGCTCATGATTGCACCGGTCTCCCTGTTTGCCTGCGCATTTTCGGCCCAATGTAGGCAGCCGCCGCGATTCTTCAAGCCCCTATAGTACGTCATCTCGTGTGCTGCAATCGTCGTGACGCTGTGCTATTTTTCCCATATCGGTATTTTAACTAAATTTTTGCTGCCGATATTGACCGTGGAGTGTTCTGGGTGATTCGGAAACTGCGCCTCGGTTCGGGGCTGATTCTTTTTACCTATGTCTCCCTGCACCTGATCAACCATACGGCCGGACTCTGGTCGCTGCAGTCGATGAATGCTGTCCGGGACATTATTCATGCGCCGTGGTGGTCGTTGCCCGGGACGATCCTGTTATACGGTGCGCTGACTCTTCATGTGTCGCTGGCCTTTTACGCGATTTACGAACGTCGCCGGTTTCGGTTCACCCTGACCGAAGGAATGCAGCTTTTCTTTGGTTTGACTATTCCGGTGATGCTTGTCGGTCACGTTCTGGGGACGCGGACAGCCTTTGCCCTGTATGACGTGAAGGTCGATTACCTGTCGGTTCTGATCGTGCTGTGGCACGTCAATCCGGTGCTGGGGTTTCAACAAATCGGCGTGCTGGTCGCGGCATGGGCCCATGGCTGTGTCGGGCTGTATCACTGGTTGCATGTAAAGCCATGGTTCCTGAAATGGCGGCAAGTCCTGTTTTCGCTTGCGCTGTTATTGCCGACCCTGTCGCTGGTCGGATTCTGGCAGGGATCGAAGGAAGCGCTGTTGCTGGTGGCCGACCCGGTCTGGTTCGAAGCATTCAAGGAGCGAATCCGCTGGCCGGATAATGACGAGCGTGCGGCGATGTCGCAGATTGCCAATTTCTTCACGCTTGGCTTTCTGGCGCTTCTGGCGGTGACGCTGGCGCTGCGGGCGCTGCGGGCATTCTGGGAACGCCGGCGCGGCATGGTTCGGATGACCTATGATGACGGATTATGCATTCAGTTTCCGCCCGGTCGCTCCATCCTGGAAGCCAGCCGTGGCGCCGATATCCCCCATGCGAGTGTCTGTGGCGGCCGCGGCCGGTGCTCCACATGCCGCGTGCGGGTGACCCGGGGAATCGAAAACCTGACCCCGGCTTCGCCGGATGAACGCAAGGTGCTGGACCGGGTTCGCGCCGGTGTGCAGGTGCGCCTGGCTTGCCAGGCATGCCCGACCGGCGGCGAGGTCGATGTCATCCGGCTGCTGCCCGCGACCGCTGGCCCGGAAGAAGGTTTCGCCCGCCCGGGCTACCTGCAGGGGGAGGAGCGGGAAATCGCCGTCCTGTTCGCGGATTTGCGCGCCTTTACCCAATTGTCGGAGAAAAAGCTGCCCTATGATGTCGTTTTCCTGCTCAACCGCTATTTCGACGTGATGGGCGAAGCCGTGACTTCAAGTGGGGGGCATCTGGATAAATTTATCGGCGATGGGGTGATGGCGCTGTTCGGGATCGAATCCGGCCCGGAATCCGGAAGCCGGGGGGCGTTGGCCGCCGCGCGGGAGATGGGGCTGCGGATGGCCGAACTGAACCGTGCCCTGGCCAGCGATCTTGAGGAACCCTTGCGGATCGGGATTGGCATCCATTGCGGCCCGACCATTGTCGGACGGATGGGATATGGCGCAGCAACCTCGGTGACCGCCATCGGCGATGTCGTCAATACCGCCAGCCGGCTCGAAACCCAGACCAAGGCGTACGGGGCGGAACTCGTCGTATCGGACTGGACGGTAAAACGCGCAGGGCTGGACCTGTCGGCCTTCGAGAAGCACAGCATTGAAATCCGTGGCCGCAGCGAGCCCATGTCCATCCATGTCGTGCCGTCAGCGCGGGATTTGCCGAAATAGGCGGGTTATCGGATGGTCAGCCGTAATCGGTATAGGATTTTTCCTCGATGATGCCTGAATGCAGCGTGTCATTGATGCGGCGCTTGATGGCGGCGCGTCGGTCGTTCGTGCGGTAGACGGCGCGGGCCAGTTCAATGAATTTGTCACCGAAATCGCGGCGCCGCTCACAGTCCCGAATATCGTCCTCGATTTCCCACAGTGCTTCATTGATCCGGCGTAGCGCGTTTGTATCTGCATCAATGTCTGCATCGGCAGGCAGGGCGTCGTCGCGCGCCGTGGCCAGCGCGGCAAGTTCGGTTTCGACATTGGCAATTTGCGCCGGATCGCGCAGCCGGACACGTTTGATTTCCAGGATCGTGATCTTGTCAATCAACTCGCCCCAGGACACTGCGACTTTTGGAGTCATGTGCGCGCTTTCCGATTGTGTTAAACAGACGCAGCACAAGATTAGCGCCCAAAGGGCGGAGACGGAATGTTTCTGAAGAATCTCTGGTATTTCGCATTGCCGGGCCATGCGCTGAAACGCGGCGCCATGACCGCCAGGAAGCTGCTGGGCGAACCGGTGCTGGTTGCGCGTGACGATACGGGGGCGCCCTTCGCGATCCGCGATATCTGTCCACATCGCGGCATTCCGTTATCCTGCGGTTCGTTCGACGGCAAGGAAGTCGAATGCTGTTACCATGGCTGGCGCTTTGGCGGCGACGGGCGATGCACGGCCATCCCCTCGCTGGTACCGGATCAGAAGTTCAATATCGACCGGGTGAAGGTGCAGACCTACCCTTGCCGAGAAGTGCAGGGCAATATCTGGGTCTTTTTCGGCGATGACGGCGTTGATCCGGGTGACCCGCCCATCGTGCCGGAACTTGGCGACCGGGTGCCGGGCCTGAGCGAAACCATAGAATTTCCGTGCCATATTGACCACGCGGTCGTTGGGCTGATGGACCCGGCGCACGGGCCGTTCGTGCATCAATCCTGGTGGTGGCGGTCGCGGCGGTCCATCCACGAAAAATCCAAGGCCTTCGGCCCGTCGCCGCGCGGTTTTACCATGCTGCGGCATCCACCTTCCTCGAACTCAGCGGCGTATAAATTGCTGGGTGGCGACATGACGACGGAAATTTCGTTTCAGCTTCCCGGCGTGCGCATCGAACACATCCGCGCCGGCAAACATGTGTTGTGCAATCTGACGGCGGTAACCCCGGTCAGTGAGAACGAAACCGTGGTGAACAATGCAATTTACTGGACGCAGCCCTGGCTGACGCCCCTGAAACCGTTGCTGGCGCCCTTTGCTCGCGCCTTCCTGAAGCAGGATCGCGACGTGGTTGTCCAGCAGCAGAAGGGGTTGCGCTACGATCCGAATCTGATGCTGATCAATGACGCCGATATGCAGGCGAAATGGTATTATCGGCTGAAGGAGGAATGGCGCCGCGCGATGGAAGAAGGGCGTGCGTTTGAAAACCCGGTTACCGCCCAGGAATTGCGGTGGCGGAGCTGAGCCGCCCCAACCAGACCTAGTCCGACATTTTCGGCGCAGAAGCTTCGATCTGTGATATCCGGTCCATGCCCTGCATCATGTCGGACATAACGAAATCCCCGCGCCGGACGATGCCGCCGCCATTGGCGAATTTTTCGGACCAGCTGTTCATTTTCACCGACAATCCGCATAACACGCCGCCGACGGTGACATGATGACTGTGGATCATCTTCTTGATCTTGGCGAAAGATTCCGCGGTGATGTTGTCCCACATGGATTCGGAATGGCGCTCGAAACTTTCAAACCGGCCCGTGATGGACGTTGTGATGTCTGTAAGCTGGCCGTTGATTGAATCGATACTGTTCATCAGACGCTTGTCACTGCGCATCTGCATGTTGTCTTTCAGTTCTTCGGTCGCTTCGGAATACAGCATGACCTGGGGAATCAGTTCGTCCAGGCAGTCCTTGTAATAGGCGAGCGACAGGAAGACGTCGCCGTAATCTTCCAGGAACTTTGGAACCTCGGTCAGTTCGATCTTCAGTTTCTCAGCCATAATCTTCAGGTTCTTCAGCGCATCGCCCTTGTCCGGCGATGCAAACATGGCGATCAGTTCGCTGACATCCTTGATGACTGAATCTGTATCGCCGTAGATCTGGCGGATCAGCGGCATCGTGAAGGACTTCATGTAAACGGTGAGCTGCGCCCGCTTTGTCGGCGACAGCGCCAAAGTGCTTGAATTGTCGACGTCGATGCCCAGTTTGCGCAACTGAATACGCAAGGTGTACACGTCGTAACTGTGCAGTCGGCTTAGCGACGACAGGACGAGCTCATCGGGATGCTGGGCATCCGCCGGCCAGTTGAACGCGGCGCCGAGTTCAGGAATTTCAATCTGCCCACTGCCGGTTTCGGCGTCGCGAAACAGTTCAATGACGCTGTCCAGACGGACATTCTTGATCATCCTTGCGCGTTTAAGGCCGGGTGTTTCAAGCGGAATCATATGCAGCGGCAAGACATAGAGGGAGTCGATATCCTGCTCTTCTTCGGCGGTTAACGGGCGCGACTCCTCCGCCTGTGCCGATGTCTTGTCTGCTTTTTCCAACGCTTCTGTGGCCATAGTTCTTTCCAAATGCCCGTGTCGTCGGCGATCTTTTGCCGCCGTTACGCGGTTAAATATCGCCGGGAATAGTTCAAAAGTCGTTAAAGGGACTGGATTGCGCGTTTGGAAAGGCGCGCATTGGTGGGGAATTTTGCCTATTGCGTGTTGTCATGGCACCGCGATCAGGATGCGGCTGGTGTTTTGAGCAGCATTTCAGATATTCCAGACTTGTCCGGGTCGTTTTCATCGATCCGGCCGATCAGGTCGAGGCCCTGGACCATATCGGACATAATGAACTCCGCCCGGCGGACAACGCCGCTTCCGGGTTTGAATTTATTCTCCCAACCACTCATTTTCACCGTGAGACCGCACAGGATGCCGCCGATGGCGACATGGTCGCGCTGGATTGACTCCTTGATCCGGTTGAACGATACGGCCGAAAGGTCCTCCCACATGGCTGCGGAATTCTGGTCAAATTCGGTGAACCGGTTCAGAACGGATTGCGTCAGGTTTGAAACAACCTCACAGATTATTTCGATGCAATGCATCAGGCGCCGGTAATTGCGCAGCTGCTGATTTTTTTTGATATCGGCCATCGATTCCTCAAAGGCCAGGATTTGCGGGATAATCGTGTCCAGGCAATCCCGGTAATACGCGAGCGACATATAGACATCGCCGAACTCTTCCAGGAATTTCGGCACATCCCGCAGCCCGATACCCAGACGAGCCGCAATATGTTGCAGGTTTTTAAGGGCTTCCTGCTTGTCCGGTGCGGAAAACATCCCGATCAACGCGCCGACAGAGTCGATCTGCCTGTCTGAATTGCCATATACATGTTCGAGAAGCGGTTTTGTAAAAACCGTCATGTATAGCGTCAGTTCTTCCGCCTTCGCGCCCGACAGTTTCAGCGCTTCGGAAGAATCGGTATTGATACCGTGCTTGCGCAACTGGACGCGCAGCGAATACACGTCAAAACTCGGCAGCTTCGCCAGCGACCGCACCAAACGCTCATCTTTGTTGCCGTGTTCCTTGGGCCAATCGAATGCCGTGCCCAGCGCGTTGGGCGCGATTTGCCCGCTGCCGGTGGAGTCGCCGCCGAAAAGCTCGATCATGCTTTCAAGTTTGATGTTTTTGACCAGCCGCGCCCGTTTCAGCGCCGGTGTCCGGATGGGCAGAACACCGAGCGGCAGAATATGCATTGTATCCATCTCAAGTTCGGTGGCCGCGTCTTCAGGAAGAACGAGGTCTTCGCCAAGAGAATGATCGTCTGATACTTGATGTCCGGTCGTCATTCCGGTTCCTTGCCTATCGTGTTAACGCGTCAAGGTGGCTGAGCCTCCGACCGGGTCTGATGCTGCGATGAATTGCCGAAACCGGGCAGCAATACGGGTTAAACCGTCTCCACCTGAAATATCCTGACAACGCATTCAACCTTTTGAATTTGCTTATACAAAATCTTCGTCTTCATCCTTGTTGTCGATAGCGCTGATCAGGTCCATGCCCTGCATCATGTCGGACATGACGAAGTTGGCGCGTCGCATCAGGCTGCCGCCGGTACCGAATTTTTCCTGCCAGCCATTCATCTTGACCGACAATCCGCACATGACCGCGCCGATAGCGACGTGATCGTTCTGAATCTCTTTTTTGACCTTGGCGAAATTCTCCGCGTTGATGTTTTCCCACAGCGAGCGGGAATGACTGTCGAAACTGTTGAACCGGTTCAGGACCGATTGCGTGACATTCGAAACCTTGTCGCAAATATGCTGGATGCTATGGGTCAGGCGCCGATCATTTCGAAGCTGATGATTCCGCATCAGATCGTTCATTGATTCTTCGAATGAGAGGATCTGCGGTACAAGCGCGTCCAGGCAATCCTTGAAATAGGCCAGCGACAGATAAATATCGCCGTAATCCTCAAGAAACTTGGGAACTTCACGCAGCGAGATATTCAGCTTGTCCGCCATATGGCGCAGATTCTTGAGCGCCTCATCCTTTTTCGGCGTTGTGAACATCCCGATAAGCTCACTCATATTCGAGATATTGACTTCCGACTGACCGTAAATCCGCATGATGAGCGGTTGCGTGAACTCCTTCATGCAAAGGGTCAGTTCCGTCATTTTCTCCGGCGACAGGCGCAGCGAATCGTATGATTCGATATCGATCCGCATTTCCCGCAGCTGGATGCGCAAGGTATAGATATCGAAACTCTTCATCCGCGACAGCAAGGCCAGCAGCCGCTCATCGGGGTGTTTCGTGCCGGAAGGCCAGTTGAAAATACCGCCCAGGTCGTTGGTATCCACCTGTCCGCTGCCCGAATGTTTGTCGTTGAACAGTTCGATAACGCTTTCGAGCCGGACATTCTTTACCAGTCGGGCGCGTTTCAGGCTGGGTGTCTTCAGGGGCAACTGATTGAGCGGGAGGATATGGAGCGAATCCATATCGAACCGGTGATTGACATCCTCCAAATCAATAAAGTCGTCTGTTGGGGCCTCCTCCGCCTCGGGCTTGGTATCCTGTAGCGCCATCCGCTGTCTCCAACCTTCTGGTAACGAACGCGAAAACGCTTTCTATGAGCATTTCCCGCAAGACGTCTACCCTAGGCGCGAATGATTAATAGCGGCTTTCCCGATAGCCTTAACATACAATTAATTAGTGTGGCCTGTTCGAAGTATACAAGCGAAAGATTGTCGGTGGCATGCCTTGCAGCCGATCAATGGGAGAGCATGACAGGAACGGTCAGGTGGTCGAGAATTTGCCGCGTCATCCCGCCCAGAATGATTTCCCGCATCCGGGAGTGGCCATATGCCCCCATGACAATCAGGTCGGTGCCGTTATCCGCGACATAATTCAGCAGCACGTCGCTGGCATCAATCATGGCTGCGACGGACCGGTGTGACGTGGCCTTGATGTTGTGCCGCGCCAGATGATGCGTAATGTCGGCCCCGGGTTCATCGCCGATCCCTTCAGGCTGTATGGACAGGACGTCAACCTGTCCGGCACGTTCCAGAATCGACATGGAATCGCCCACAGCACGGGCCGCTTCCCGACTGCCGTTCCAGGCAACGACAACTTTTTCGCCGATCGGGCAGGGGGTGCCGGCAAAGGGGATGACCAGAATGGGCCTGCCGGCCTGTAAAACCAGTTCATGGGCGATCGTCATTTCGCCATTGGGTGTATTGGGCGGGGATGACTGACCCACGATGGTCAGGTCGGAATAGCGGGCCATCAGTGACAGGATCTCAACCGGGTCGCCCTGCGTCGACAGCCAGTCGATGCGCTCGGCCCAGCCTGCGCGTTGCGCGGCTGTTTCGAAATGTTCATGCGCCTTCGCCGCCCGCGCCCGGTGCTGTGCCCTGATATCCTGCAGGACATTCTCGGGAATTTCCGGCGCCGCATAGGTGGGCAGATCAATGGTAGGTGCGACAGCGATTCCCGTCAGATGTGCATCATGCCGCATCGCCAGATCCAGCGCCGCGCTGACCCGCCGTTTTGATTGATCCGAATCGGTAACGTGAACAAGAATATTCTTGAGTGCCATGATGTCCCCCGGGGGTTAGCGATCTGATTGCCGCAATGTTAGCGGCAGCAGTCACTTCGGGCGTTGATGCATGTCATGGCTCGCGGCCCCGGTCGCGCCCGGCGGCAGCGTGGGTTCTCAGCGGGGGCGGTCGCCCGAAACCGTTACCCGGTAGCCATGCCGGGTCTGCGGGAAATAGTCCCACAAGGCCCTATGCTGGGTGCAGCGATTGTCCCAGAAGGCGATGGATTTCGGCTGCCAGTGGAACCGACAGTGGAATTCGGGCGTTTCGGTATGCCGGTACAGAAATTCCAGCAACGCCTTGCCTTCGGCTTTCTTCAATTCCTCAATTCCGGTTGTGAAGTTCGCATTCACGAAAAGCGCCTTGCGGCCGGTTTCCGGATGGGTGCGAACGACCGGATGAATCGATTCCGGATAGGCATCGACACCATCGCGCATCTTGCCGCTATTGCCCAACCGTCCGCGATGGACATGCCGTGATTCATGTTTTGCATGCAGCCCGTCCAGCAATGCTTTCATGGGTTCCGACAATGCGTCATAGGCGGCGTACATATTCGCGAACATCGTATCGCCGCCGGGGCTGGGTACCTCGTGCAGGTGCAGGATACTGCCCATCGGCGGTTCCGCGTCGCAGGTAACATCCGAGTGCCAGTTTTCGCCGGCGATCGTCTTTGAATTTTCATCGGCGTGGATGACGAGAATTTCCGGATGCCCTTCCGGGGGTGGTGAGGTCGGGTGGATATGCAGCTCCCCGAAACGGCGGCCGAATGCCTTGTGCTGGTCCCAGTCGATATCCTGATCGCGGAAGAATATGACCTGATGGTCCAGCAGCGCCTGGTGAATTTCGGCATAGGCCTGGTTGCCCAATGGCTGCCGCAGGTCTACGCCGGAAATTTCCGCGCCCAGTACCGGGCTTATCGGTGCCACCGTGATGGTTTCATAGGTCATGTTTCGCGCTCCCTGTTCCCGTGCCGGTGGAAACGATAGCGCCTCTTGTCAGTTATGGCGACTCCCGGTCCCGGTTTGCGCGTCGCCGAAACATTGGCTAGCCTGCTTTCAGCTTATTCGATCAACCGGGAGGAATGCCATGGTCCAGACCCATAGCGAAATGCAGGCTGGCGCCGCCGTTTCCGGTATGCCGGGTGGCATGTCGGTTCGGCGGATTGCGGAAATCGGCGGCGCGGAAATTTCCGGCGTCGACCTGTCGCAGCCGTTAAGTCCTGAAACGCGGGACGCGATCTACGCGGCCTTCCTGGAACATTTCATCATCGTTTTTCATGATCAGGACCTTGACCCTGCTGCGCAGGAAGCATTTTCGCGAAATTTCGGCGACCTGGAAGGCAATGTCCGGCGGCTGGCACCCGGCAAGCTGGCGCCGCTGGTCAATCTGGTTACCAACATGGATGACAGCGGCAACCCGACCGAAACACCCCCGACCCACGGTAATTATTTCTGGCACACGGACAAATCCTATCGGCCGGCTCCGTCACTGGCGACGATCCTGCACGCGAAGCTAGTGCCGTCATCGGGCGGTGATACGCAGTTCGCCAATACCGGCATGGCCTATGACGCGCTGCCCGAAGAAACCAGGCAGCGCATCGCGGATCTGAAGGTCGTGCACAGCTGGGAAGCCAGCCGCCGGAACACCGGCAATGTGCCCGCCACGGCGGAGGAAATCGCCGACAGCCCGCCGGTGACCCATCCGCTGGTCCGCACCCATCCCGATACCGGGCGCAAGGTGCTGTATATGGGCACCCATACCTCGCATATCGAAGGCATGGATTACGAAGAAGGCCGCGCCCTGCTGCGCGAATTGCTGGAGTTTGCCGAACAGCCGCAATTCGTGTTCGACCATCAATGGCGGCCCGGCGATGTGGTGATGTGGGACAATCGCACCCTGCTGCACCGCGCCGTTCGCAATTACGACATGAAACTGGAAAAGCGCCTGCTCCACCGCACGGTGGTCAAGGGAACTGTACCGGTCTGAGCGTTTCGCGGGTTTTCGGATATGGGCGTTCTGATTGCCTTCCTGCGCGGTATCAATGTCGGTGGCCATCGCAAGATTCGCATGGCCGACCTGAAACAGGTGCATGCAGGAATGGGCCACACGAAAGTGGTTACCTATCTGCAATCCGGAAATGTTATCTTTGAATGCGATGAATCCGCCCGGCCGGTTCTGATCCGGGAAATCGAGGATGCGTATGAAAGCAATCTCGGCGTACGGCCAACCGTCATCCTGCGCAGCCCAGCCGAATTGAGGGTTACTGCCGCTGCATGCCCTTTTTCCCTAACGCCGCACCGGGAAGCAAAATTCCTGCATGCGGTGCTGCTGTCCGGCCGACCGGCGCCGGAAGCGGTCGAAAGCCTGTTGGCGCATGACGGGCCGGAAGAGAAGCAGGTCGTCAATGATGCCCTTTACATCTACTGCACGCAGGGTTCGGGTAATACAAAACTGACCCTGCCCCTGATCGAAAGGCGGTTGGGCGTTAATGGAACCGCCCGTAACTGGAATACGGTCACAAAACTACTGGAATTGACGAACCCTCAGGCCGGGGCTCAATCGTGAGTCTTTTGCATGGTTTGTCGGTGATGTCTGATATGGAAGCGACACTACAAAACCTGATTCGGGCCCGGTCGCTCACCCTGCGCCTCTGTGACCCTGAAATGGTGCCGGGTCCATATCCGTATATTGATATTGGTCGGGGAGCGGCCGCACTCCGTATACCGATGCCGTGGAAACCCGAAGGTCTCCGCCAGGACCCGGTCGAGTTGCTGTATGTCGCGATGGTGACAATCCAGTTTTATGACGAATGTGATGATTTTCTTGAATGGTGCGATGAACACGAACTCGATCCCTCAAACCGTCGGGCGCTGGATGATTTTCAGGCCCTGGGGGCCGATATCATCCGTTTGTCCGATATGATCGGTGATTCGATGTTTGTGGAAATCAGGCAAAACATCGCCATGGGGCAGGCCATAGGTAAAGCCGCAAGTTAACGACGGTAAAAGGCAGGGGACAGGTATGGGTACATTCGATTCCGCCGTCATCGCCGCTGGCTGTTTCCAGCGCCCGACGCTGATGTGCCAGACCGTGCCGCATGTCACCCCTTGAAATTGGCCTGCTCTCCGCCGCCGCGTTCTGTACCTCGGCATTAACGGCGGTCGTCGGTGCCGGTGGCGGAACAGCCTTGATTGCTATCATGCTGCAAATCATGACGCCCGCGGCGGCAATCCCCGTGCATGGCGCGGTCCAGCTTGCCTCCAACACAACACGGGTGTGGTTGCTGTGGAAACATATGTCGTGGCCGATCATCATGCGGTTCGCCGCGCTGATGCCGCTGGGCGTCTGGCTGGGGCTCGAACTGTTCCAGGGGCTGCCGACACAAGTCATTCAGATTCTGATTGGCTGTTTTGTGCTGATCTCTCTGGGCACCCGGCAAATTGCGAAATTCAGAAACGCGGATCTTCCGCTATGGGCATTCGTGCCGATTGGGTTTGTAACGGGTGTTCTGAATATGATCGTCGGGGTGATCGCGCCGGTCCTTGGTGTTCTGGTGATCCGCAGTGATCTTTCAAAAGAAAGCATCGTCGGAACCCTTGGGTTCTTTGGTTTTATCGGGAACCTCCTGAAGATTGCCGGGTTCACGCTGATCGGCTTCAGTTTCGCAGAATACGGCGTGACGATGCTGTGCATGATTCCGGCAGCCGTGATCGGCACCAGGGTCGGCCGCGCTGTCCTGAGCAAACTGGACGAACGCTACTTTCTGCTCGCCTTCCGGATTGTGCTGGCCGCCCTTGCTTTGAAATTGATCGTCTATGACGGGCTTGTCGGTATCTATGCCTGACGGATGTCCTGCCGTTTGCCATTCTTCAGCTTGTCGGTAACGCGGAAGGATTCCGCTCTGTTGATCTCCATGTCGGGAATGAAGACATCTGCGGTTAAAGCGGCGGGCATTGCTGCGGTTGACGCGTGGCTCGATAATGTTTCGGGTGACGCGTAGCGGATGCCCGCCGGGTAGACAAAAGGCAAGGGACAGGCATGGACACATTTGATTACATCGTCATTGGCGCGGGGGCGGCGGGCTGCGTGCTGGCCAACCGGTTGAGCGCGGATGGCACGACCAGCGTCTGTGTGCTGGAAGCGGGCGGCAATGACCGCCACCCCTTTATCGCCATCCCGGGTGGCTTTGTGAAAACCCTGTATGGTGACCGGTTCCTGTGGCCCTTCGTGACTGAACCCTCGGATTCGCTGGGGGGCCGCAGCCTCGCCATGCCGCAGGGCCGGGTTGTTGGTGGATCCAGTTCGGTCAACGGCATGGTCTATAACCGCGGCCAGAAGGCGGATTTCGACACCTGGGCGCAGATGGGCAATCGCGGTTGGGGGTTCGAGGACCTGCTGCCCTATTTCAAACGTTCCGAAACCCGGATGGGCGAAGGCGACGACAGGGTGCGCGGCCGCGATGGTGAATTGCCGATCACTGACAGCGACTGGATCAATCCGGTCGCCGAAGCCTTCCTCGACGCTGCGGGCGCAGCGGGGGTGCCGCGCGCGAAGGATTATAATTCGGGCTTCCAGTTCGGCGCCGGTTATTTCCAGCGTTACATCCATGAAGGCAAGCGCGTCAGCGCCGCCAAGGCCTTCCTGCGCCCGGCGCTGAAGCGCCAAACCGTATCGCTGCGCACCCGCGCCCAGGTCGTGAATATTGAAATGGCGGGCACAAGGGTCACTGGCGTGCGCTATCGCGACGGGTCCGGCACGGAAAAGATTCTGCAGGCGCGGCGCGAGGTGATCCTCAGCGCCGGTGCGGCGAATTCCCCCAAGTTGCTGCAGATATCCGGCATCGGCCCGGCGAAGATTCTGGGTGAAATCGGTGTGCCGGTGCGTGTCGCGCTGGACGGCGTTGGGGAAAACCTGCGGGATCACTACTCGGTTCGTATGGCGGCGCGGGCCAAGAATGCGCTGACCATCAACGAATATGCCAGATGGCCCCGCCTGCCGCTGGAGGTAATAAAATGGCTGCGTGGCAAACCCAGCGTGCTGGCGCTCTGCCCGACCATCGCTTTCGTACATGCCAAATCGCACCCCGCGCTGGAAGAAGCCGACATGCGTATCCTGTTTACGCCGGGCAGTTATCAGGACGGCAAGACCTACGTGCTGGATGATTATCCCGGCATGACCTTCGGCGCCGCCCAGCCACGCCCCGAAAGCACCGGCTATATCCGCGCCCGCTCCGCCGACCCCGCCGACCCGCCGGTCATCCAGCCGAATTACCTGTCAGCGGAAGTCGACCGGCAGATCACGCTGGCCGGGGTACGGTTTGCCCGCACCCTGATGAACAGCCCGCAGATGGCGCCCTTTTTCGACGCCGAAACCCTGCCCGGCGCGGAAGCCCAGAGCGATGATGAACTGCTCGATTTCGCCCGCCGCCGCGGCAATACGGGCTATCACCTTGTCGGCACCTGCAGCATGGGCCCGGACCCGGCGCGCGGCGCGGTTGTCGATGACGAACTGCGGGTGCACGGCGTGCAGGGATTGCGCGTTATCGATGCCTCTATCATGCCGCGGCTGCCTTCGGCGAACACCTTCGCATCGACCATCATGATCGCGGAGAAGGGCGCGGACCTGATACTGGGGCGCAGTGCGCCGACTGCGTCACCTTAATGGCTCGGCTTGGTCGGGAAGGGTGTCAGTTGCAGTTCATGCGTCCAGCATGACCGGTCCTGACTGTGCAGGTAATAGAAGGCCTCGGCGATCTTGACCGGGTTCATCACGATATCCGGGTTGGCCTGCGCCTTCGGCAGTGACCGTGTGCCGGGGGAATCGATCAGCCCGTCGATCACCACATTGGCCACATGGATGCCGTGTTCGGAATATTCCTCGGTCAGTACCTGCGACAGGGTGCGCATCATGACGCGGGGGTAGTACAGCGACTCGCCGGTGTTGCGCTTGGTCCCACGCAGCGATTTGGAATTGTTGGAAAACAGGAACGAGCCCGCGCGCTTCTTGCGCATGGCGGGCAGCACTTCCTTCGCCACCAGAAACGGGCCCCGGCTGGCGATATGCTGGGCAGTGTCGAACATTTCCACCGGGATAAATTCCAGCAGTTCCTGATCCGGCGGCAGGTCGCGGCCTTCAAGGTAACCGGCGTTATAGATCAGCACATCCGGGTCGCCGGCTTCCGCGCGGATCGTGGCGAAGGCGGCGGCGACGGATTCCGCCGAAGAAAGATCCAGTTCGACGATCATGCATTCCCCGCCCTGCTCGCGGATCGCATTGGCCAGCGGTTCGGCATTGGCCGCCGTGCGGGTCGTCAGCACGGTGAACAACCCTTCGCCCGCAAATTTCTGGGCGATGGCGCCGCCGATGCCCCAGCGCTTGCCGACCGGCAGGGCGCTGTCATCCACCGCATGGCCATGCGCGAGCTTCGTGTTGCGGCCATCCGATTGCCATTTGGAGGTCGCGCCGACCACCACCGCGACCGGCCTGTTCGTCGTATTCGTATTCATCGCTTCCACCCCCACCATTTGCAGATCGATTCACCCATCACCAGCGGCTTGTCCGCTTCGCTGAGCCAGGGGAGTTGCTCGGTAAACATCGTCACGCATTCGCGCCAGCTGCACGGCATCTTGGATATATCGGTGCCCCAGAACATTCGTTCCGGTCCGAACGTGTCGTAGATCTGCTGCAGGTAGGTGTGCATCGGCGTGAACGGCCAGGGCTCACTGCAATAGCCGGGCGCACCGGTTGCCTTGACCGCAATGTTGGGGTGCCTGGCAAGCGCCAGAAGCTGCGGCAGATGGGTCATGGCCTCGGCATCCTTCAGCCTCGTATTGCCGCCACGACCGCCCAGATGGTCGATGGTGAAGCGCAGCCCCGGATGGCGTTCGGCAAGTTTGCCAAATGTGCTGAGCGAATCCGTCGCCAGCGCCGAGACCGGAATGTCCGCTTCCTCCGCCGCTTTCCACACCCAGTCGAATGTGCCGTCTTCCAGCGGCTGGCGCATGGCGTCATTCAGGAAGGTATAGCGAATGCCGAGCATGCCTGGCTGCTGCTTCCAGCGTGCGAGTGTCGCCGCCGATTCTTCCGGCGTATCCAGTGGCACCGCACCCATGATGGCGAAGCGGCCCGGATAATCCGCCACCGCCTTGAATGCCATGTCGTGACTGCCCGGGTCCCAGGACGGCGGGTGGATCACGGCGGCGTCGACCCCGGCTTCGTCCATTAG
The DNA here is from genome assembly GCA_943788635.1 of uncultured Alphaproteobacteria bacterium. Classification (GTDB taxonomy): domain Bacteria; phylum Pseudomonadota; class Alphaproteobacteria; order UBA8366; genus MarineAlpha4-Bin1. The sequence goes on from CALSRA010000031.1 coordinate 32,227, forward strand.
CGCGACGGCTTCTTCGGTGGTGAATGAGGTTATCTGCCAGTGCGACTGGTTGCTGGGCAACCCGCTGCCCCATACGTGAATCTGGGCATCGACGATCTGCATGCTGTTCCGTTTCCTTCCTGTCTTTAAGATATGCCGAAACCAGCGATCAGAGCGCCGGGCGGTTGCGGATATCCTCGGCAACCTTGCGTTTCAGCATCTTTCCGTCCTTCACGTCGCCATGAAAGTCGCCGGCCTCCATCATGACCTTGCCACGTAGCACCGTAAGGGTTGGCCAGACTTCCGCCTCATAGCCTTCCCAGGGCGTGTAGTCGCTTTCGTGCAGCCGGGCGGCGGTGATGGTGCGACGTTCCGCCGGGTCCAGCACTGTGATGTCGGCATCGCTGCCCGCTGCCAGTACGCCCTTTTTCGGATACATGCCCATGATTTTCGCGGCGTTGGTCGATACCATGTCGGTAAACTTGCGCAGGCTGTAGCCGCGCTTGGTCACCATCTCGGTATACATCACCGAAACCCGGGGCTCGCAGCCGGCATTGCCGCCGGTAACGTCGTCGATGTGGTGCCCCTGGGTCTTGGTCGACAGATTGCAGCAGATTTCATCCGTGGCGATTGTGCTGATCGCGCCGTTCATCTGGCCCTGCCATAGCGCATCCTGGTCCGAGCTTTCCTTCAGGCTGGGATAGGTATGATAGATTTGCCCGTTCGGGCGTTTGTAGTGGTCATGGGTGAACATCAGGTACTGGTGCAGGGTTTCGCCATAAATCGGGAAGCCCCGCGCCCGCGCGGACTCGATGGCGGCGACCCCGGTCGCGGCGGAGACATGCATCATATAGAGCGGCGTGCCGTCGACATGTTCGGCCAGGCGGATAATGCGGCGGAAAGACAGGTCCTCCGACATCGAATTATGCACTTCTGACATGTTCTCGAAGCCGGTGCGGCCCTCGCGCGTCAGCACGTCGTACATATGCATGACAATCTCGTCATCCTCGGCATGAATGGCGCCGATCCCGCCCTCGCGCTTCAGGATCTTGAAGATCTCCCAGATATGGCCATGCGTGATCTTGCGGCCCCGGCGCGATGGCGTGATGTCGGTGGTGAAGATCTTGATCGATGGGTAACCGTCCTGGATCGCTTCACCGACCTGCGGCAGGACTTCCGGCGGGATCGCCCCCTGCAGCATGACGTGATAGCCGTAATCGGCGTAGCATTTGCCGGTCCAGTCCTGCTTGCGGATGTTGATCGCCTCTTCGATGGTCTGGCCCGGTTGCCAGGTGGCAAAATCCAGCAGGGTCGTCGTGCCGCCGTGGATGGCGGCGCGGCTGACGGTGTCCGGGCCGTCGGTCATGCTGGCCTCGCCGCCTTCTTCCAGGGCCGGGATATGCCACAGCGAATGGATATGCGGATCGATACCGCCGGGGATGACAATTTTACCGGTCGCATCGATCACGCGTCCCGCCTGTTCGTCGCCGAAGGTGCCGGGGGTTGCGATGGCGGCGATTGTCTCCCCGCGGATGCAGATATCCCAGCGCCCCGTGCCTTCCGATGTGACCACCTGGTCGCCGCGGATAATCAGGTCAAACATGGTTCTCCCTCCCTAAGGGCCATAGCCTACGTTTGCAGCGTCGAAAAATTACTCCGCTGCGAGCGCCTGTTTGCGGAACCGGGGATGGGCAGGCCCGGCATATTCGACCCGCATCCCTTCTTCTGCATCGGCTTCCGCGATTACCTTGCCCAGTGCCGCGTAAAGCGCCTTGGCGGAATCAAGGCTGAGCTCCACCGCCGCCCGCGCGCCGGGGTCCATATCCCGGTTGGTGAAGTCGAGAAGCACCGCATCCTCGTCCAGCGCGCGTTGCGGATGGTCATAGGCAATGACCGAATGCGTCAGCTTGAACCAGCCATCCTTGTTGCGGGCCGCGCCCTCGGCTTCGGCGATTTCAACAATCGACGTGCACATGCGGGGTCCCTCCTATTTCAGGTGCTTGCCGAAGAAGGCGAAGATTTTCTCCCAGCCATCCAGCGCCTGTTCCACGCGGTACAGGGGACGGTGGTAGTAGAAGAAACCGTGGCCCGCATCGTCATAGCGATGGAACTCGGCATCCTTGCCGTGCTTTTTCAATTCGGCTTCGTGCAGGTCGACCTGGTCCGGGCTGGGCGCGCGGTCGTCATTGCCGAACAGCCCAAGAATCGGACACGACAGGTCCTTGGTCATGTCGAGCGGCTGTACCGGCTGTTTTTCCGGCCGGTCGTCTTCGGCCTGCACCACGCGGCCACCCCATTGTTCGACCACGGCGTCGATGCTGCTGGTGTTGCAGGCATACATGAAGGCCTGCCGTCCCCCCGAACAGCTGCCGATCACGCCGACTTTTCCGTTGCTGAAGGGCTGCGTCTTGATCCACTGCACGGCGGCTTCGGTATCGGCGACGACCTGGCTGTCCGACACACCGCCTTCGGCCCGTGCCTTCGCGGCAACATCGTCGGCATCGCCCTGGCCGACGCGTTCATACAGGTTGTGGCTGATCGCCGCGTAACCGTGATGGGCAAACTTGCGGGTCTGTTCGCGGTAGAACTCGCCCCAACCGGGCAGATGATGGATCAGCACCACACAGGGAAACGGCCCCGGGCCCATCGGCCGCGCCGTATAGGCTGAAACCGGATCGTCATTGTCGCCCCGGATGGTGATCATTTCGCATATCATGCTTTCATATGCCATCGTCATTTCCTCCCCTGGAATAGAATTATGCAGGTGGCGCGGCCCGACCGGAACGCGCGTATTACGGAAAGCTTAACACAGTAAAGCACGTCGAAAAGCCCCCCCGCCCGGGGCTGTTTTCGCTGCGAATTCGTTCAGGTTCCGGGCTATGCTATGCTGCACCAAGTTTGTTTCATGAGGGAGCCCGCCATGCCAGAAGCCGCCACAACGACGCGTACCATGTGCCCCATGACCTGCCATCCGACCTTCTGCGGCATGATGGTCGAAACCGAGGACGGCAAGCTCAAGAGCATCTCGGGCGACAAGGGCAATCCTGACAGCAAGGGATTCCTGTGCGTGCGCGGCCGCAACACGGGCGAGGTTTTCAATAATGGCGAGCGTTTGATGACGCCCCTGATCCGCGACAGCCGCGACAGCGATGCCTGGCGCCCGGCAAGCTGGGCGGAAGCGAACGAGCTGATCGCGGGACGGATGAAAGCCGCCGGTGCGCAGCAGGTTGGGTTGTGGGCCGGTCATGGTGCGTTCACGACCGGGTCGGCTGTTACCGCACAACTGACGCAGCGCTTTGCCGATTTCTACGGCTGCCAGACATGGAGCCCGGCGATGGTGTGCTGGGGGCTTGGCGGGCTGGGTGTCGGACTGACCGGCGCGCTGAAGACGCATACGATGGACGACATGTCGGAAAATTCGAACCTGATCGTGCTGTGGGGGGCAAATATCGCCAGCCAGCCCAACACCGCCCCGCGCCTGGTCGCGGCCCGGCGTCGCGGGGCGAAGGTGATTACCATTGATGTCCGGCGGACGGAATCAGCCGCACAGTCCGACGACGTGCTGATCATCCGGCCGGGATCGGATACCGCGCTGGCGCTATCCGTCATGCATGTCCTGATCGCGGAAAACCTGTACGACACCGGTTTCGTTGCCGACAACACCGCGGGCTTTGCGGAACTGGCGGCCCATGTGCAACCGTTCGACCCCGCCTGGGGGGCAGGGGAAACCGGGTTGAGCGCGGAACAGATTACGGGTTTTGCGCGCGAACTCGCCGCGACCGATCCGGCAATGATCCTGCTGGGAGGCAGTTCCATGCACAAGGGGGCCAATAGCTGGCAGGCCGCCCGGGCAATCAGCTGCCTGCCCGCTTTGACCGGAAATTTTGGTGTGCCGGGCGGGGGGCTTGGCCCGCGTCATGGCGCGAACAGCATCGGCTTCGGCAATATTACCGCTGCGGAAAAACGCCCGGCGGGACATTACATCCCCAACCAGATGGCCGATATTACCGCCGCCCTGACTGACGGGCAGGTGAAGGTCCTGTTGCTGCTGGGTACAAACATGCTGTCGTCATTCGCCGATGCGGGCAAGGTCTCGAAAGGGCTCGACAAGCTGGACCTGGTCGTCAGCGTCGATATCTTCATGAACGATACCGCGCGGCAACATGCGGATGTGATCCTGCCGGGCACCGCCTGGCTGGAGGAACTCGGCTTCAAGGCGACCAATACGCATCTCTATCTGATGGAACCGGCGCTGGCGCCCGAAGGTGAAACCCGGCCGGTGGCCCGCATCCTGCGCGATCTTGCGGTGGCGGTGGGTCTGGAGGGCTATTTCCCGTGGGCGTCCCATGAAGCGCTGCTCGATGCGCTGTTCGATCATCCGTCGACCGGCCATGCCACGGTGGCGTCCTTGCGCGAAGCCGGCGGGTTTGTGCCGCTGCAGGTGCCGCATGTGCCCTACACGGACGGCGCGTTCGATACGCCTTCCGGCCGGATCGAATTCCATTCCGCGCGGGCCGAAGAATCCGGCCTGCCGCCCCTGCCTGTCAACACGCCGGCCAAGGGTTCATCCCATCCGCTGGTGCTGACCTATGGGCGGACCCTGACCCATTTCCATTCCTTCTATGATCAGGGGCGGGCGCTGCCCTCGCTGGCAAAACAGAACCCGGAACCCAAGCTGTGGATTTCCCCGGCGGATGCGGCGTCGCGGCAGTTGAACGATGGCGACGCGATCCGGGTCTATAACGAGCGCGGTGATTTCGCTGCCGCGGCGCATGTCACCGCGGATGTCCCTGCCGGGGTAGTCTGGATCCGCGATGGCTGGAACGGTTTGAATGGGCTGTCCTCGGGCGACGCCGTTGTGCCGCAGGAAGCGCTGGCGCTGTTCCATTTTTCCGTCGGCCAATCGGATTACGGCGCGCGGGTGGATATCGCGGCGGCGTAGCGGTGCGGGGAGGGCCTGAGCAGGCCCATCGTGTCGCAACGTGAAGCAGCCGCCGCTATCGGTATTTCTGTTTCATACTTTCCGCGTTTTTCCGGCGGCGGCGATGGCGGCGGCGCGGGTTGCCGTGGCGATTTCGGTGGCGGTCTTGCTGGACTTTGACGCCCGGGTAATGGTGAGGCCACCAATCAGGGTGCTGAGGAAAACCCAGGCGCGGGCGCGGCGGGTGTCTTCTGTGCCGCCGGCAAGACCTTCGGCGATCAATGTCGAAATTAGAATCATTTTCTTTTCATAGGCGGCGTGGACATCCGGTCCGGCACGAACGACTTCCGGTGAAAGCGTCGCCATGGCGCAGCCGTTTTCCAGATCGTTGCGGTGCGGCGTGCCGAGGTAGTAATCCGCGAAGGCCGCTACCCATTTAGTGCCGTGCTCGTGCTGAAATGCTGGAATCGCGTCGATCACTTCATCCAGGCCTGCCGCGAGTGCGGCATCGAACGCGCCGTCCTTTGACCCGAAATGCGCATAGAACGCGCCCGATGTCGCGCCTGCGGCCTTGGCGATGCCGTCAACGCCGACACCCGCATATCCACTGCTTCTAAACCCCTGCCCTACCGCAACCAGCATGCGTTGCCGGGTCAGTTCCTTCTTGGTCGGCGCTTTTTCCATGACGGCTCCCTATTAAAAAATAACGAACGTTATATTTATTGTTGACATCATAACGATCGCTATATAAATATTTTTATAACGAACGTTATATATTATCTCTCACCCGTAATCAACGCCGCATTCCGCGGTTGGAAAAAAGGAAAAGAACCATGCCACTGATTCAAGTCACTGCCGCTGAAGGTTCCCTGAACAAGCCCGAACAGGACGCGCTGATGTCCCGCATATCCAATGCTGTGCTAAAGGCGGAGCGCGCCCCCATCGACCATGCCGGGGCGCAGGCGCTCACCTGGGCGTATTTCATCGAACAGCCGGAAGGGGCGGTCTATATCGGCGGTGAAAACATCCCCGAGCCGCCACTTCGTATTGCGGTCACCACGCCGGAAGGGGCGTTGAACGCCGGGACGCGCCGGGAACTCGTCGCGGAAATCGGCGCTATCGTCGATGACATCGTCGGCCCGTATGAAGGCCGGCTGAACCAGTGGACCATGCTGTACGAGGTTGATGACGGCAGCTGGTCCGGCAGCGGACAGATCTTCCCGCTTGCGGGAATCAAGGAAGCCATGGGGATCGCGGCCTAGCGCGACCCGAACCACCCCGAAAACATTTCAAGCGGACCGGGCGATGATCAAAAGATCGCCCGGTCCCGAAAAGGAACATGACAATGGCACATTACATTTTGGTACACGGCGCCTGGGAAGGTGCCTGGAGTTGGGACAACACACGGATCGCACTGGAACAGGCCGGCCATACGGTCACGGCCATCGACCTGCCCGGCAGTTATGGCAACCAACAGGCGATTCCAGACGTGACGATGGCGCGCTATGTCGAAACCGTGGCCGATGCGATCATCGCGCTGGACCACCCTGTGATTCTGGCGGGGCACAGCATGGGGGGCGCCGTTATCTCTGCGGTGGCGGAACTGTTACCGGAGAAAATTGAACGGCTTGTCTATGTCGCGGCGTTCCTGTTGAAGGATGGCGACAATGTGCTGGCGGCGATGCAGCGTGATCCGGATGGCGAATACCTGCCACGGCTGACCTTTGCACAAGATCAAAGCTACGCCACGGTTTCGGAAGACGTCGTTCGCGACATCGCGTTCCACGACGTTGCCGAAAAGGACATCCGTCATGCCCTGCCGCTGATGGCGGAAAAGCAGTCCGCCTAACATTCGACCGCATCAGGTCGAGCTTGTTCATAAGTACATGTAAACATGTTATATTTTAAAAATAATTTTGATCTGTTCGCGCCCGACCGCTTGCGTTCCCATAAAACCAACCTATCTTTAGGGAACGGTTTTGGTAACGCCGAAACCGGTACGGTAATTTCGCGAGGACGCAGATCATGCCCAAAAAGTTAAGCAAGGCGCTTACACCACTGCAGGTAAAAAACGCTAAGCCTGGACGACATGCAGATGGCGAAGGCTTGCATCTGTTGGTCAAACGATCCGGCGCGCAGTCTTGGGTCTATCGCTTCATGCTAAATGGCAAGAGCCCGCGATATCGGGCTATCGCGCTGTCCCAGAGGCTCTCGCACTTCTGCAGAAGACTGGAGGCGAAACTTAACCCTGGCCCAAGCACGCGATGTGGCGTCGATTTATCGAACGAAGGTCAAACTGGGGTATCGACCCACTGACCGAGCGTGAAGATGCGGAGAAGGCTGCAGCGGCGGCTAAGCAAGCTGAAAAAGCAGCAGCCGTGACATTTAAAGAGATGGCCGAACAGTTTCTCTCGATGAACGAGGCTAACTGGCGTAACGCCAAGCATCGTCAGCAGTGGCGTAACACGCTCAATACCTATGCCTACCCGATAATAGGAAAGATGCGGGTTGGCGATATCGAAACCCCTCACGTGCTGCAGATCCTCGAACCCATCTGGAGATCTAAAAGCGAGACAGCGGGCCGAATAAGAGGGCGTATCGAGGCGATCCTTGATGCAGCCAAAGTGCGGGAATACAGGTCTGGAGAGAATCCTGCGCGTTGGCGGGGTCATCTTGCCAACCTCTTACCTGCCAGACCGAAGTTGTCTCGGGGCCACCACAAGGCATTGCCCTATGATGAAGTGCCCGCACTGCTTAGCGCCCTTCGCTCTCACCGCGCAGTCAGCGCTCTCGCTTTAGAGTTCACCGTCCTCACAGCCGCGCGCACGGGAGCTGTCCTTGGGGCCTCGTGGGAGGAGATTGATTTTAAGAAGCGCGCTTGGACTATCCCCGCCCATCGAATGAAAGCTGGCAGGGAACACCGCGTTCCTCTCTCGGACCAGGCGATCCGCATTCTTCGTTTGGCTCAGAAGTTGGGAAAGACCCACGTATTCCCCGGCCTGAGGGGTGGCGCGATGTCGAGTATGGCTATGCTCATGCTGCTGAGGCGAATGCAGCCAGGCATCACCGTTCATGGGTTTAGGTCGAGCTTCCGAGACTGGGCTGCCGAGTGTACGGGCTACTCCCATGAGGTCTGTGAAATGGCTCTAGCTCATACCATCGGCAACAAGGCCGAAGCCGCCTACAGGCGCGGTGATCTATTCGAGAAACGCAGAAGGCTAATGGATGATTGGGCCAATTATTGTGACGAAGGACAGGCCACTCAGGCCCACGTCATCCCCATTAGGAAAGCAAAAGGTTGATTATGGGCAAGAGCACCTTCGAAGCCGACCGTCAGGGTCTCATTGATCGCTATCTTGCAGGGGCCCCACGTGAGGGTGAGAAGTCTGACAAAGACTCTGGAGAAGCCGTCCTTACCCTGATCTTGGAAACGGAGCGGCTGAGGCACGGCGTTACCCAGCCCGGGGAAGATCGAGACCGACGGGACGCGGAAACCATTGCCGCACTCCAAAACTCACTCAAGCTGGGGCCTGAACATAGCATTGCTGAAGCCGCTTTCCGCCGCCTGGTCCCTAACCCAGAAGCAGCGGCTGGGTATGTAGATGCCTACGACACAGAGCGAAGATCGAAGCAGTCGCAAATTGCTCAAAAGGAACGCCCGAGAGGACGGGACAGCATCACGCGAAAGATTGAAGGTATTATGAGCAAGGAGACCTCGAAGCTCGCGGCGAAGGTTGTCGGGCGGATGTTGTTGGAGGATCCAGACATCAAGCTCATCGGAGATGAGTACCGACATAAAGATGGATCAACCTTGCAGGCCAGGAACTTGGATAGCCGCGTGTGGGACGCCTGGAACCGAATAAGCAAGAGAATTTAGGGTTAGCCTGGTTAGCCCTAAACGGATCGATCGACCGGATAATATAGGCTCGGATAGAACCGCCTCATTCACAAACGAATGGAGGTGGAAATGCCCGCCACAGAAATCTATCCAAAACTCGCCTACAGCATCCGTGAGGCGTGTGAAGCCTCAAGCCTGGGTAAGACAACGATTTACTCACTAATCGCCGCGTCGAGACTTAGAGCAATACGCATCGGTGGCCGGACAGTTATCCCGGCAGACAGCCTTAACGCACTTCTAAACGGTGATAGCGACAACCGCATTGAAGCTATAGCGGGAGACGCGTGATGATCACCCTCAACCAGCAACCAAACTATAACTCTCTCAACCAACGATCGAACTATGCCGACCGCTATGTCTTCCCAGATGATATTGATGAGAGGAAAGCACGGGGAAGACGCTGGAAAGCGTTTATCGCAGCAACCGGCTTTGTCGAAAACCTGAATTTGCTATCTCCAAAACATTGCGACCTAGTAGCTGCTCTAAAACAAAGTGACGCTCCGATGGATCACACCACCTATCTCGATTTGGGAAACATGGCGGTGGTCATGACCGAGCCTTACCCTTGGCGCGGAAGTTTGGACGATTTTGATCCAGAGCGGTTTGCTGTGATCGAGGTACAAACAAATATCGCCCCTTATTGCGGCTCTTGGGATTCCGCCGCGGGAGCTAAACCATACAGCAGAACATATTTAATCGCATCAATACTCAAGAAACGTCAGCTCGAAGCGGTAGGTGAATGCCTTGAGGAAGCGGCCAAGGATATGCCTGCCTGGAATTACGTGGGGGAGGACAGCGCATGAGCGACCCTATCCTCGACCAAATCGTTGCCGACTGGGATAAGGAAGGGGGTTTGGCCCCAACTAAGCCCTCCCCCATATCTAGTCAGCCTAAAAAAGTGGTCCCGATATATCAGCATGTGACGAGTTACGTCGGTGCACCAAGTCCCATCGAACAGCTGAACCAGTATTCTCTGACAGGCCAAAGTGCACGCCTCCGGCGACAGATGCTTGTCGATAAGTTCGTCCTCAATAAGATCGCTATCTTGGGACAGTGGACAACAATTTACGGGGCTCCAAACTCTGGCAAAACGCTACTCACCAAATGGCTCCTCAGAGAAGCTCTATTATCCGACGAAATCGACGGCGAGAGCCTCTACTACATTAATGCAGACGACAACTATCGAGGCCTGGTCGATAAGATCGAGTTAGCAGAAGTTTGGGGAATGCACGTTATCGCCCCACATCATAACGGCTTTGACATAGCTCAGATTGCAGCTCTGATGAGCGAGATGGGACATGGTGGGACCGCTCGAGGCGCTGTGTTCATTCTCGACACCCTGAAGAAGTTTACCGATCTGATGGACAAACGAGCTGCGTCCGAATTTGGCCAGGTAGCGCGTGGCTTCGTATCTGCAGGAGGCACCTTAATAGCTCTAGCGCATACAAATAAGCATCCCGATGCCGAGGGAAAACGCGTGTATTCCGGAACAAGTGATATCGTTGATGACTCTGACTGCTGCTTTGTCATCGACAAGGTCTCATCAGAAGAGCGGAATGGCGTGACGACCCACACAGTTGAGTTCAACAACATCAAGGCTAGAGGGGATGTTGCTAGCACGGTTGGATTCACGTTCGAGAGGCGGCATGGCCAGTCCTACGGAGCTCTTATCGACACAGTGGAGCGTTTGGAGCGTAACGACCTTGATGACATCAAGGGCAAAGCCAGTGTTGAGTCAGAGCTCGAGCATGACGCTCCCATAATAGAGGCGATATGCACGGTGATTTCGGCCGGAACGGTCAGCAAGTCGAAAATCGTTCAGAAGGCGCACGAGTTGAGAGGCAAGAGCAGTGCCAACGTGCGGAAGGTCCTCGATAAACGCACAGGGGAGATTTTTGAGCTGGGGCACAGATGGAGGACCCGCAAGCAAGCTCACAACCGGCACGTATATGAAATTCTACCCACACACAAAAAACTAAATAACTAGATATCTGGAAAAACTGGATATCTGGGAAAACTGGATAACTACCGACACCAGCCAGCTGCAAACCCGAAAAAGTCCCGCATTTCCGCCAGATATGCCAGTTATTCAGATATTCAGTTTGTGAGGGGGTGCCACCATCCATGACCTGCGAAAAGCAGTCATATATCTCGACTCTCGGTGGACGGATTACCTGTGCACGATGCGAAGCAACGGCAAAACTCACAAAACAGCGCTGTAGAGCACCAGCGATGAAGGAAAAACGTTTATGCGCAATACACAGCGGTAAGACGGGGCCGAAAACAGATGCAGGGAGGCAACGCTGCGCAGCGGCAAAAACCATTCATGGATGGGAGACGCGTGAGAAACGCAGGGTTAGGGCTGAAAAGTTAAGAGAGTTGAGGGCGTTGCAAAAATTACTGTAGGCCGCCGATCGCGTTCCACTAAAGACTTAATATGGAGAGCGTCGATGAGATGCAGGGCGACCTGGAAACCTATCTCGTCACTTACAACACCAAGCGTCCGCACCAGGGCCGCAACATGAACGGCAGGACGCCGATAATGGTCTTCCTTGAAGGCCTGCCCAAACCCAAATCCACGAAACCGAAAATGAAGGAGACAAAAACCAAAAAAGCCGCTTAAACTATCCAAGCCCCGGAGCGGCAACTGTCAGGTGATAACCATCTCTGTACACCTAGACAGTCAATAAAATCTCTTTAGAGTCAGATAGCTAGGACCTATACGTTAGTTCTCTGCTATTCTGCCGTCAAGCATTGGCACACCTTTTTAGACCGATAATCGGTTACAGAGTTATATTAATTTGTTAGTAGTTTTATCGCCTTTGTTGGTTGCCGAAATATCTTTGGTTTTTTCCCGAAACAATTGAGTCTGATTTGATGAAGCACCTAATCTCTATTTCAATAGCGTTTATCATGAGCCTGTTCGTTGCCAGTTCAGCAGGTGCTGAAGATGCCAAACCGGCAGAGTGGCTGTTCGTTCATACAGCGCAAACGGCTGAAATGACCTCCCCGACGACCCTCGTTATGCCGGTGGAACGAGACATTTTCGCCTTTACCGACAGGCCGAACCGTCGCCACGCTTACTTGACAGCCGAGCAGTTTGCCGGGCTGTGGGCAGACGACAAAGGCGACAGCTTCAAGGCAGATCCGCCCAATGCAGTTTTGACGTGGGTTTTGGGAGACACAGTCCGGGAGGCAGAGGTCGTTATCACAGGCGCCGCAGCGCCGTCGGGCGGAAAAACCTTAGTTTATCGGGTAAAAGCCGTGGTGGGAACGGATCTAGGCTCATCGAACTTTTTTAAAAACGCATCGTTATTTATTGACCCAGGCAGGTACCCGTTAGGCACACGAATATACTGTTTACTATGTTGAACAATATTCCAACTGATGCGAATGGTATTGGGAAGCCATTTTCGAGCAGCCATTGACGGGGAGCCGATCGGAAACAACAAGCGTTTTAGAGAGAAAAGCGCCGGTCTGTCCTTCTCAGAATCAGTTTTGATCCCGCCCGGGTCATGATTCCGGATAGTTTATCTAATAATTTCTGGTGCCAAATTAAGCCTTAGGGCTTTTGTTACGTACTGCCATGCCCAGATAAAGCTGCTGGTCCGTGCCGTCAGTCCGCGTAGCCCACCATGGTGCCACTGGTGCCACCTACAGACGTACTCTCGCAGCTGATGTAAATCGGCTGTTCGCTCATGAAGCTGATGAGAACGTTCTATCAGGCGGGATAGACTGACCGGCGAGGGAGTCAGTGGTTTATCTGGTTCTAGCCAGTACCCCAGAAAGTCGAACCCCTTTCTTGTCGGTCCTATGAACCGCTTCTTTGGGTGCACATGCACCTTCAGATTATCCAACACCCCATACATCTGCTTGATAGCCTTGCGCAGCTTATGTCGTGTCGGAGCAAAGATAACAAAGTCATCCATGTATCGCTGATAACGCACCCCAAGGCTGCCCTGTAAGTCTTTCATCAGCTTGTCGAGAGGCATCAAATACAAAGCCCCGATGAGTGGCGATAAGGCACCTCCTGCGACCATCCCCTTCCCACCTGAGTTGTGATCTGGGAGAGACAAATACTCCCCGACAATGCACGTGATCGCCGGTCTAGCCCGACACTGCTTGAGGAGGTCGAGGATGATCTGATGGTCCATGCTGCTGTAATATGACCTCACATCAAACCGAGCCACATAGGCGAAATGATTACAGAGCCTCTGGCTGTAATTGACGGACAGCTTAACCCCGCCATGACCTTTGATGTGAGAGCACCTGCGGCTCAGGTGGGGTGCCAAATCGTCGTGAAGGGCTGTCTTGGCGTGTCTGAGCAGGGTTGCGGTGGCAGGTGTCCAACGGACAAACTTATGTCCATCCTCGAACCATGTGTTGCTCAGCCCAAGCATACTATCCAGCCCCGATCAGTAGCCCTGCCAATATCGGTGAGGTATCGAACAGCCGATACAACCTGATGATGGATGGTCAAAAAAAAGAAATATCAATACCAGTCTCGACGGGTGTCTACGTAGGATGTTCAAGGAAGGTAAGACAAAAGGATAATAGATATTGTTATCCAGAGGGCAAGCGTTGAGCCAAACCTATTTTGTAGAATGGCCGGAGCGAGATATCTATAGCGGGAATTGGCGGGTGTTTGCGCTATTTCGTTTGGGGGTTTCGTTCGAGGATAATGTAAAAGCATGTCCTGAAACCGCGCGGATGCTTCAGGAAGTACCGGGACTTGTAAATGCGGGATTTTCGTCTCTTGATCCCGGGGTCTATATCGGACCTCATGTAGGGTATACACGCCAGGTGCTGCAGCACGACAGGGGTTACAGCGACGGAAGATTAACTGACGTTCCTTCCTGAGCGCCGGCCTTTGACGCTGTTCGATGCACCGCTTATCCAGTACCAACCCCAAATACCCGAAAGCAGTTACTGCAGCAGCTTTTTGCCCAAACCTAATTCGTTCGTCAGTAATAGTATTACTGGAGGATATGCGGAGTCCCAACTGACAAAGCGGGGGTACCCCCGGGGTGGGGTCTCGACTGGGGCGTTTTGGCTTTTCGGTTCGATGAAATTTTTCTGAGGCTGCAGCACGCGCCCTATCGGGGAGCTATTATGGGAACACAGCCCAGAAGCGCCGCAAAACCCTAGAAACTGGAGAAAAATGGCGGAAAAGCAGGCAACCGAACCGTTCATGGCCAGGGCAAGCTTAAGTCAGCAGCGGTTTGGCTCCGTCCCCAAGACCTATATCCGCACCACGATCGACAAGATCACGTCACCGGCCTTGCAGGATGAGATGGTGGCAAACTGGCCTGTCGATAGAATACACGTACTGGCGTCGGGCCATTTCCCCGCGCTTTCAATGCCCGAAGAACTGGCCGCGGTCATGGGCTGAACGAACCCATGTGCAAGAAGCCAGGGCGCCCGGGCATTCACTTGTCGAACGGCCGGGCGCCTTCTTGTCGTTTCGATACGGCGACCCGGATCGCCGACACGACGTCACGGCCGCGCACTGGATAATCTGGATGCTGTCGCTGTAATCGGTCTGGCATACGGGCGATCCGCGCTATACTGGCCCAGTAGCAAACCCAAACCACTGCGAGCCAACCGAATGACCAAGGCCTTCTACGAACCCGACCTCGGTGCCAATCCCGACAATCCGTTCGCCCGGGACACCAGCGGGAAGCTCGTCCGGCGGGCGTTCTGGCTCGATATGCTCGACCGGTCGCTCGTGCTGGCCATGACGCAGGGCGTTGGGGCGCATCTGACGAACGAGCAGAAACGCGCGCATCTGCTCGATATCGGGCGCGACTCGCTGATTGATCAGATCTGTATACAGGAAATTCTGCCGCCGGAACGATAGCCGTCCGCCCCGGCTTTCCCCGGATCAGGCGGCGTCCCGTATCCCCGGCCAGGCGTCGCGCAGGAAGACGCTGAGGTCGAAGGCCTTGCCCCGGCTCGGTACCTGGAACAGCATGTCATTGACGAAGCCGCGATGGAATGATGCGTGGTTGACCAGATGCAGCAGGATTTCCATCCGCGTCATCTCCCCGTCACCGCCGCCAATATAGGTGAACCGGACCGTTTCGTGCAGGTCGTCGTCGGACAGTCCGGCGGCGTAATCGATGTAATGCCGGTCCAGCCCTTTCAGGTTTTCGCTGACCTCCGCGAAAGGCGGAGAGGTTTTGGAGTTGCGGCCGGCATAGCCGTGGTCCCGCCCTTCCAGGTGGCCGCGAAAAATATCGCCGATCACAAAGATATGGTTCATCGTATGCGCCATGTTGGTGAACAATGTCTGACGCGGCTTCATGATTTCGTCGTCCGGCAGTTGCGCCACCGTATCCAGCAGCCCGGTATTCGCCCAGGCCATGTAATGGGTCATCTTGCGGATTGTCGTCTGACTCGCACTCCGGTTGCTCTGCGCCATGTTCGTCCTCGGGTTGCGGTGGTCAGGGTGGCGCGATACTAGCCGAATAAGTGTACGGGGTATCGCGGAAGCTCGGTTTCTGGCGTGAATTTCTTTGGAAGAATGAGAACGGCGAGGCCATGGATACTCGGATCAAGTCCGAGTATGACCCCTTTGGGGAGGCGCGTTTGTCTTCTTTCGTCATACTCGGGCTTGACCCGAGTATCCAGCTTCATGCCATGCTCGGCACATGGCTTATTATGTCTACATCCTTGCCAGCCGGAAGAACGGCACCCTGTACATTGGCGTTACCGGAGACGTGGTCAGACGTGTGTATGAACACAAGGAAGGCCACGCTGACGGGTTTACGAAACGCCATGGCGTGAAATCACTTGTTTATGTTGAAACCCATGATGGTCCCGAACAGGCAATCCAGCGAGAGAAGACGCTGAAGCATTGGGTGCGGGACTGGAAGATCGCGCTGATCGAACGCGAAAACCCGAATTGGGATGACCTTTACGAGCAGGTCTGCCGTTAGGGCACAGGGCATCCGATCCAGTCCGCGTGTGATCCGGGGGTGGAGGCGCTTGCCCGCGCGTCTCAGTCCGGGCGCTTGCCGTCGATCATGTTTTCGAACATGCCGGCGAGGGCGTTGCGTTCCAGCGGTTTCGGGTTGGGGAAGGGGTGATCCATCAGGATCGAGACCGCCTTGTCGATCATGCTGCGGTCGAACCCGTGACTGGCCAGCGCCATATCGATGCCCAGCCGTTTCGACAGATCGAACAGGCCTTGCGGGCCATCGTCGCAATCCAGCGCCCCGGTCAGCACCGCCATGGCCGCTGGAATACTGTCACGGTTGTAGGCAATCGTATGCGGCAGGGCGAGGGTATGGGCGATGGCGTGGGGAATGCCGAAACTGCCACCCAGAACATGGGCGGCAGCATGGTGCAGGCAGACCCCGGCCAGAATGGACTGGCCCGACATATAGGCCCCGAACAATGCCTCGCCGCGCGCGTCCAGGTCGTCCGGTCGGGCGACAACGCCGGGCAGTGACGCGCCCAATGCCTTGATGCCCGCCCCGGCCAGCAGGGATCGGATCGGGTCGGCATCCTTGCCGTATAACCCTTCTACACAATGGGCCATCGCATTCATGCCGCTGGGCCCGGAAACATGGGGTGGCAGGGATACGGTCAGTTCCGGGTCGTAAATTACCCCGTCTGCGCGCATCCGGTCGTTCCGGAGAACCCGTTTCATGCCGTTTTCGGTAAACCCCTGGGACTCGGTCATTTCCGACCCGGAATAGGTCGTGACCACGTGGAACAGTTTGACGTCGTGTTCCAGGGCGACGGCCTTGCCGTGGCCGACCGTACTGCCGCCGCCGACGCACAGCACCCCGTCGACATTCAGCGATTTCGCCAGTGCCTGAACCTTCGCGGCGTTTTCAACCGGGACCTGTTCGACGCAATCACTGAAATACCCGGCCAGGCGGTCGCCGAGTTGTTCACCGGCACTTTCGGCCAGCGCGCGGGCCCGGTCCGAATTCGTCGACAGCACG
This sequence comes from uncultured Alphaproteobacteria bacterium, assembly GCA_943788635.1. Lineage (GTDB taxonomy): Bacteria > Pseudomonadota > Alphaproteobacteria > UBA8366 > MarineAlpha4-Bin1. The sequence continues at coordinate 48,983 of CALSRA010000031.1, forward strand.
ATGACCTTATTCAGGTCATGGCGGCCCATGATCTCCGCGGTTTCCTGGAAACGGCCATTGCCGAAAAATACATCGATATTCTGCGGCGTGTGCGTGAACCGGTCGATTGCCATGAAACGTCTCCGAGGTCGCGGGCGGTCTTTTTAGGAAAGAAACGGAATACCGTCACGTGGCTTGCCGGATCGCCGTGGACGATGCCGGCAAGC
>CALSRA010000032.1 GCA_943788635.1 uncultured Alphaproteobacteria bacterium
TACAAGATTGCGATCCGCGATATCGCCAAGGGCGAACCGGTCCTGAAGTACAACACCACCATCGGCTTTGCGTCAGAAGACATCATCGCCGGTACGATGGTCCATAATCATAATATCGCCTTCCAGGAATTCGACCGCGACTACGCCTATTCCCGCGACTTCAAACCGCTGGAACTGCTGCCAGAAAGCGAACGCGCAACGTTCCAGGGCTATATCCGCGCCGATGGCCGCGCCGGGACGCGCAACTTCATCGCCCTGGTTTCGACCGTGAACTGTTCGGCCACCGTGGTGCATGAAATCGCGGCCTATTTCACCAAGGAACGGCTGGCGGAATTCCCCAATGTCGACGGCGTCGCCGCCTTCAGCCACGCGACCGGTTGCGGCATGGAAATGACCGGCGAACCGATGGACCTGCTGAACCGCACGCTGGCCGGCTATATCCGCCACCCCAACGTTGCGGGTTCGCTGGTCGTCGGGCTGGGCTGCGAACGCTGTCAGGTCGGTGGATTGTTCAGCGACCAGAACCTGACCACGGGACCGGCGCTGCGCACGATGGTGATGCAGGAAGCCGGTGGCACGCGCAAATCGATCGAACGGGGCATCGAGATCGTCAAGGAGATGCTGGTCGATGCCAATAAATGCACGCGGGAAACCGTACCCGCGAGCCATATCACTGTCGGACTTCAGTGCGGCGGCTCGGATGCGTTTTCATCCATTACGGCCAATCCGGCGCTGGGCAACGCCATCGACATCCTGACCCGGCATGGCGGGTACCGGCATCCTGTCGGAAACGCCGGAAATCTATGGCGTTGAGCACACCCTGACCGCGCGGGCGGCAACCCCGGAAATCGGCAAGAAGCTGATTGACCGGATCCGCTGGTGGAAGGATGAATATTCCCCGGGCCGCGATGTGCAGATCAACGGCGTGGTCAGCCCCGGCAACCAGACCGGCGGGCTTGCCAATATCCTGGAGAAGTCACTGGGGTCTTCGATGAAGGGCGGGACGGGCCCGATGATGGAAGTCTACCGCTACGCCGAACCGGTCCAGACAAAAGGGTTCGTCTTCATGGATTCGCCCGGCTTCGACCCGGTTTCCGCAACGGGCCAGATCGCCGGTGGCGCCAACCTTATCGCGTTCACCACCGGGCGCGGTTCGTGCTTTGGCGCAAAACCGGCGCCGTCGATCAAGCTGGCCACCAACACGCCAATGTACATGCATATGGAAGAGGACATGGACGTCAATTGCGGTGACATCCTGGAAGGCGCCGCGACGCTGGAGGAAGTCGGCCAGCGAATCTTCGAACACTTCCTGCATGTCGCCTCGGGTGGTGAAACTAAGAGCGAGGTTCTCGACCTCGGCCGTCATGAATTCGTGCCCTGGCAGATCGGCATCACCGGTTGAGCGAACCGCCGGTCAGGAATACCGGTTAATCTATCATTTACCATACCCGGCTACGGTACTTTGGATGGCATGCGACGGTATAGTCGCACCAATCATGACCCGCGCCGGGAGACCGGGGTAAACGGATAGTTACACCATGCATCGAATGATGGGCCCGGCCTTCTTTCTGACGCTGCTGTTCGCAGCGTTATCTTCTGCCCACGCGCAGAAGGATGAAGGTGCTGTGACGTTCTGTTTCAACAACTGGCCGCCCTATACGCAGATGGTGGAAGGAAAACCTGCCGGTCTTTCCGTAGAAATTCTGCGCGAGGCAGCGGCCAGAGGGGGTGTCCTGAACTCTGTGTATCGTGCCCGGCCCATGCGGGTTTCAGATACGGTCACGCGTTGAAGCGTTCCTCGAACAGGATAGCAAATTGATTGCGGGCGGCAAACCATTCCCGGACATTCCTGCCGCCTTTCTCGAAGTTTCGGATCGCCAGATAGATCAGCTTTGTCGCCGCTTCTTCGGTCGGGAACGAGCCGCGGGTCTTGATTGATTTTCGGATTACCCGGTTCAGGCTTTCTATGGCGTTCGTCGTGTAGATGATCTTTCGGATCGCCGGATCGAAGGCGAAGAACGGGGTCACCTCCTGCCATGCCCGCCGCCAGGCCGGGGCGATCGAGGCGTATTTCCCGGCCCATTTTTCCTTCGAAGGCGTCCAGTTCGGCGGCGGCCTGATCTGCGGTGGCGGCCCCGTAAATCCGGCGTAGGTCGGTGGCAACTGCCTTGCGATCCTTCCAGGCGCAGAAGTTCAGGGAATGGCGCACGAGATGTACGATGCAGGTCTGCACAGTGGCTTCGGGAAAGGCTGCGGTGATAGCATCTGGAAAGCCCTTGAGCCCATCCACGACGGCGATCAACACGTCCTGCACACCGCGATTTTTGAGCTCATTCATCACCGAAAGCCAGAATTTAGCCCCTTCGTTATCGGCGATCCAGAGGCCCAGAACCTCGCGCAGACCGTCGCGGGAGACGCCCAAAGCCACGTATACAGCCTTGTTCTTGACCGTGCGGCTATCGGCATCACGGATTTTGACACGCAGCGCGTCAAAAATGATGATGGGATACATCCGCTCCAATGCCCGCGATTGCCATTCGCGGACTTCGTCGAGCACGGCGTCCGTAACCCGGCTGATCAAGTCGGGAGAAACCTTGAGGCCATAGACATCTTCCAGATGAGCGCGGATGTCACGGACCGTCAGACCGGCGGCATAAAGCCCGATGATCTTGTCGTCCATCCCGTCGATCCGGGTCTGGCCCTTCTTGATCAGCTCCGGCTCGAAACTGCCCTCTCGGTCGCGGGGCACAGAAATCGGCAGTGTGCCATCCTGACCCTTCAGAACCTTCGACGATGTCCCGTTGCGCCGATTGGCCTGGCTGAGCGGCGCGTCCTTGCCATCCTCATAGCCCAGATGCGCTGTCAGCTCCGCGCTCAACATCCGTTCCATCAGCTTGATCTTGAGCTCTTTCATCAGCCCGGCATCGCCAAGCAGATCCTCAGGCCGCTCGCAGCCCTTCAGTAGCTCGTCCAGCAATTCCTTGGAAATCGTCATCGTCCTTGCTCCTCTCAGGAAGCATGGACCAGATCACGAATACACAGAAGATCGGACACTCTCCGGCCAGAACGGGCTTGCGTCCAACCTTTGTTGAACTGCCCTGGAACAGGTGCCTTCAGAGTGTTCGTGGCGGTTACGTGGATGCTGTCATCGACGCGGCGCCGCGTGCGGAATTCCTGCAGGGGCCGGCCAGCTTCAGTGTCTATACCAATACGTTCTGGGTTCGCGACAATGATCCGCTGCATGCGTTCGACCTGCCCGCGTTGCAGAATTATCGGATCGGGCTCGTCAACGGCTATGTTTACCCCAAGCCGTTGCACGACGCCCTTCGCCCACCGGCCTATCAGATCGAATATTCCGTCGATGACCCGGCGAATGTCATGAAACTCGGCTATGGCCGCGTGGATGCGATCATCGGCGACTACATCGCCACCAGAGTGCTCGCCCGGGAACACCGTTTGTCGCTTCGTGCGCTCCAGCCGCCCCACTCTTTCGACCGGCTGTATCCTTCCTTCAACCGCAACCGCGCCGACCTTCATAAACGGATCGATGTTGCAATCGCCACCATGATCAAAGAAGGCTTCGTAGACGAAATATACCACAGGCGTTTCGGCATCAGCCTTACCGATTTGATCAAAGCCGGACCAGCTTCCAGATAATGATGCGAACGTTAGAGAAGACATCTCATCCACTAATCGGCCCGGTTGGGACCCCGGCAGGATGATAAACCCGGACAGAGCCAGCAAAGGCGTTCGGCAGCGGTTATTGCCCTTACTTCTGATTTTCGGCCTTGCCGGTCCGCTGATCGGGTCGAGCTGCTATACCTTCAATCTGCAGCGTAATTCCCTGGCGCAGGGATTACGTTTTGAACTCGGCCAACTGACCGGCGTGCTGGCGAACGGAATGAGCGAGCCCATCTGGCACCTTGTTCCGGACATGGGAAAACCTCTGATCGACAGGCTGATGCGCGATAAGCGGGTCATTAGTATCAACGTTGCGTCGGTCGCCCAGGGCGAATTCGCGACGATGTCCCGCCCGGGCGTTACAAGCCCGGTAACGCTGCTGCTGATGGAAGACGTGATGCGTGACGGCGATAAGATCGGCAGCGTGACAATCGGGTTTGACACGTCAACCGAACTTGCCGCGATCGAAGACCAGTGGCGGCAAATTATTGTGGTCATTGCAATTCAATTGTTGCTCAGCCTTGCCGTCGTATTTTTCGTCATGCGGATATCGGAACGCATGCGGCGGTCCCGTGACCTGACCCGGATGAATGCGCAGTTAAGCGAGGAAGTGGCCGAACGCCGACAGGCGGAAATCGCGGCGCGCGAAAGCGCGGCAAGGCTGAACCTTGTCATAAATTCTTTGCCTGTCCTCGTCGTCTATCTGGATACAAGCCAGCGATACATCTTCGTCAACCGAACTGCGGAGGAGTGGTACGCCATACCATCAAGTGATATTCTGGGCAGGACACCGACAGATATTTTTGGCCCCGCGTTCAGAGAACGACGCGAAAAGATGGATGCCATCCTCACCGGACAGCTTGAATCCTACGACAGTGAAGGCGAGACGATCTACCCGGACGGAGTCACCCGGCAGACGCGAAAAATCTATGTTCCGAACCGGGATTCCGAAGGCCGCATTGCCGGGTTGCTCGCCATGGTCCAGGACATTTCGGCAATGAAACAGGCGGAGGAACGGCTGCGGCAGGCCCACAAGATGGAAGCTGTCGGCCAGTTGACCGGTGGGGTCGCCCATGACTTCAACAACCTGCTGACGACCGTCCTGGGCAATCTCGAACTCATCACGGAAGGGGTCGAGGACCGGCCCGACCTTTCCGCCATGGCATCCACCGCCATGCGGGCGGTGGAACGCGGCGGCGAACTGACCCATCAGCTTCTCGCCTTTTCCCGCCAGCAGGAATTGCGCCGTGTGCCCGTCAATTTCGCCGATATCGTGCGGGAAATGAAGGATATGCTCAGCCGGACGCTGGATGACGATATCGACGTTGTCACGGAAAAAACCCGTTCGCTATGGCCCTGCGAAACCGACCCGGCACAAGTGCAGAATGCGATCCTCAACCTGGCGATCAACGCCGCCGATGCGATGCCCGATGGCGGAACATTGTGGATCGAAACAAACAATCTGACGCTCGATGCCTCATTTGGAAAAGTCGACGAAAACTTCATTCCCGGTGATTATATCCGCCTGGCCTTAACGGATACAGGATCCGGCATGTCGGCGGATGTCCTCGAACACGCGTTCGAACCGTTTTACACAACGAAGGAGGTCGGAAAGGGAAGCGGTCTGGGTCTATCCATGATTTACGGCTTCATCCGGCAATCCGGCGGCTATATCCGCGTGAACAGCAAACCGGAAAAGGGAACGACCGTCGCACTGTATCTGCCGCGGTCGGATACCATCCCCGCAGCGCCGTCGAATATCGTGCGGTTTGCGCAACGAAGCTGTGGCCAGGAAACGGTGCTGCTGGTAGACGATCAGGCCGATGTACGCCGTATCGCCTGCCGGATTCTCGAAAATCTCGGCTACCGGGTGATCGAAGCGAGCGATGGTCCTTCCGCATTGCATGCACTGGAACTCGCAGACCATGTCGATCTGCTGTTTACCGATGTCGTCATGCCCGGCGGATTGAACGGGGTGGAGTTGGCCAACGAAGCCCTCAGCCGGGTTCCGGGTCTGAAAATCCTGTTCGCGACCGGCTATAGCGGCGAAAAATCCGCCGTGGCCGAAACAGCGGGAATCGATGCGATGGTGCTGGCAAAACCCTATCGGCGCGCCGATGTCGCACAGGCGGTCGAGGAAACACTGGCCCGATAATCACAGGCGTATCCGGACCGGCATTGGCACGACCATGTTGCGGCTCCGTGGCCGTCACAGTACCTTTCTCGCCAATACATAAATTCAATAAACCATTCAGCGAGGGAGAACACATCATGTCGGCAGTTCACGTTCTGGCGGTCATCACTGCAAAATCAGGCAAACGGGCGGAAATTCTCACGGCATTCAATGCCAATGTACCCGCCGTACATGCCGAGGACGGCTGCATCGAATACGGCGCAACCGTCGATGCCGAAGGCGTCGGAAGTTTCCAGACCCCTTACGGCCCCGATACTTTTGTCGTCATCGAAAAATGGGCCAGCCTGGATGCGCTGATGGCGCATGCCGCCTCGCCGCATATGAAAGCCTATGGCGCGAAAACCAAGGATATGATCGAAAGCCGCATCATTCACGTCATGTCACCGGCCTGATCCGGATTCGCGACAGCATCTGCCGGAAGGGCATGGAAAACTGTCGATTCCAGACGGTTTCCGATGCCCCGCCGGCGCATGATGCACATCAATCCGAAACCCGACCGGCAAAGTTTAGTATCGATTGTCAACGCGTGGCATGCTATCCGCCTTCCGGGTATCGGAAGGGTGAGACCACATTGACGGTCCATCAGTACCTGCAAAAGTGATAAAGGTAGATCGAGAGAGATGAAGAATTTTGAGCCGAATTTCGCCAATCGCCAAAGTGAGGCGGCGAAAGCGAAGCAAGCCATGCTGAAGAAAGCACGCGAGAACAACCCGACCAATGACCCCGATTATGAGGCCCGGCAGGCGGCACGCCGCGCGGAAAACCTGTCGCGGGCAGCGGAGCAGCGGGAAAAGAATGAAGCGCGGGCCGCCCGCATTGCCGAACGCAAGGCAGCCAAGCTGGCCGAACAGACCCGTAAAGCCGAGGAAAAAGCGGCCATAGAAGCCGCACGTGTGGCTGAATTGCAGGCCGAACAGGACCGTATCGAAGCCGAAGCGGCTGAAAAGGAACGTCAGGAAGCCGAACTTCTGGCCGCGCAGAAAGCGGCACGGGATGCACGTTACGCCGCCCGCAAGGCGCGCCGAAGATAAGCTGAACCACGGCAAGGCCGCCCGCGATGCGCACCGCCAACACGCTTATTTCGGGCGGTTCTTCCTGATTCAGCCACTATGCCGCATCAAGCGGCGCTTTACATAACGTTCAACCCGACGTACAAGGCGGCAGATTTGAACCCTGCCGCCGCGAACCAGGTCGCGGCTATGTGCGCCCGCCCAGGACGATTGACCCGCAACCCGGCGCACGAACCCGTATTCGGAAGAACATGACAGAATTCGAAAGCGCCGTTCCCGCGCTTGGCCAAGCGCTGAGTCAACGCGGCTATACCGTTTTAACCCCCGTGCAGGAAGCTGTCCTCGCGCCTGAGCTGAAGGATGCCGACATTCTGGTATCGGCTCAGACCGGGTCGGGCAAGACCGTGGCCTTTGGCCTGACGCTCGCGCCGACTCTACTGGATGGTGCCGAACGCTTCACCTCAGCCAGCGCCCCATTGGCGCTTGTCGTCGCCCCGACACGGGAACTGGCCCTGCAGGTACGGCGCGAACTGACATGGCTGTACGCGTCAACCGGTGCATCCATCACATCATGTGTCGGTGGCATGGATTTCCGTGACGAACGCCGTGCATTGCAGCGCGGTGCGCATATCGTGGTCGGCACGCCGGGACGGTTGCGCGACCATATCGAGCGCAATTCGCTGGATACCAGCGCATTCAAGGCCATTGTCCTGGATGAAGCGGACGAAATGCTGGATCTCGGCTTCCGCGAGGATCTCGAATTCATTCTTGGCTCCGCCCCGGCGGAACGTCGTACGCTGATGTTTTCCGCCACCGTACCGCGGACAATCGCGTCGCTTGCCAAGCGCTATCAGCGCGATGCGGTACGCGTCAGCACCTCAGCCGAACGCGAACAGCATATCGACATTGAATACCGCGCCCTGAGCGTCACGCCCACCGACCGGGAAATCGCGATCATCAATGTGCTGCGCTTCTATGAAGCAAAGAACGCGCTGGTCTTCTGCAGCACCCGCGCTGCCGTCAACCGCATGACCAGCCGCTTTACCAATCGCGGCTTTTCGGTCGTGGCGCTATCCGGCGAGCTAAGCCAGAACGAACGCACCCATGCGCTGCAGGCAATGCGCGACGGACGTGCCCGTGTCTGCATCGCCACCGACGTGGCGGCACGCGGCATCGATCTGCCGAACCTGGAACTGGTGATTCATGCGGAAATGCCGCGAAACCGGGAAACCCTGCTGCATCGCAGTGGCCGCACGGGCCGCGCCGGGCGAAAGGGCACCTGCGTCCTGATCGTGCCGCATAACGAACGCCGCCGCACCGAACGGCTGTTAACCAGCGCCAATATCAATGCCGAATGGGCCCGACCGCCCTCGATCGCAGATATCACGATGCGCGACCATGAACGGATTCTCGAGGATCCCGCGCTGATCGAACCGGCCAGCGAAAGCGAACTGCCGTTCGCCCGCGAACTGGTGAGCCGGCACAGCCCGGAGCAGATCGCCGCAGCCTTCCTGCGCCTGTATCGCACCGGCCGGTCCGCGCCGGAGGAACTGCGCGATAACGAACCGGCAGATTCCTTCGAGAGCGCACCGCGAGGACGCAGGGAACCACGCCGTGAATCCCGCGGCGAACCGCGTCGGGATTCGCGCAGCGAACCGCGCCGCGAGTCGAAAAAACCAGCCCCGACGGGATGATTTCCAGGACGGCGTCTGGTTCTCACTATCCGTCGGCAGCAAGCATACGGCGGAGGCCCGTTGGCTGCTGCCGATGCTGTGCAAGGCGGGCGGCCTTTCCAAGAACGATATCGGCGCGATCCGTGTCCGGACCGAAGAAACCCATGTGGAGCTTGCCCCCAGTTGCGTCACGCAATTCCTGGAAACCGTCGGCCCCGACCGTGTCCTTGAGCGAACCGTCAGGGTGACCCAGATGGATGGTCCGCCGGCAGATGCCCGCCCCGGCGTGGCCGCCAGCCCGCCGCCCGCGGCGAAAAAGCCCTACAACGCCGACCGCAAGCCCCGGGACGCTGAGGCCAGTCATACGCAGGCATCGCCCGAAAAGGCGGAAAGCGCCCCTCCGCAGGTTAAGCCCGCCGCCCGCGAGCCCTATAGCAAACCGACCGTCGCTCGCGAGCCGTACCGCAAACCGAAAGACGCCGGCAATTCGCGGCCGGCACGAAACGACGACGGTCCCGGCAAGCCAAGAGCCAAGGCACCGTACAAGAAGCCAAAAAGCGACGAACCTTTTCGCAAGCCGCAAGGCGACCAGCCCTATCGGAAATCGAAGGGTGCCGGCCCGGCCAGAGACCAGAATGGTCCCAAGCCCAAGGGCAAAAAAACCGCAACCGACCCGGTTTTCCGGCAAAATCACGGCCAAGAACCACCTGAATGCCGCTTCGTCCGGCCCCGGCAAAGGGGCATCGGACAAGCCAGGATCGGCCCCGATGCGGCGGCGCAAGGTAACAAAAACCTTCGGCCCGAAATCTTAGGAAAACAGCCGGTACCGACAGCGTAAACCTTCGCGCTGCGGGACGGAATGACCGGCGGCGCGCCGATCGCGCCCCTGTCCGGGGGTGCCCCGGCATGTTTTCCGGGGATAGTTCGACATTCGTACTGGAATGACGGACGCTGCGATCATACATTCTCCTATTCCGGCTTTATTCAAACAGGAGACATTCGTCATTCCCACGAACACCTGCCCCTGCGGCTCCGGCCTTGCGCTCGATGGCTGCTGCGGCCCGTATTTTGACACAATGGCGGCACCGACTGCCGAAGCCCTGATGCGGTCGCGCTACAGCGCCCATGTCCTCGGCAAGGGGCGGTATCTGGCGGATACGCTGTCCCAGAAACAACGCGCCGATTTTGACGTCGCCGAATTCGAAGCATCCTTCGATCAGGTCAAATGGTCGGGGCTGGAAATTCGCGAGACGACCGGCGGCAGCGAATCAGACGAAAGCGGCACCGTCGAATTCATCGCCCGTTGCCAGGACAAGAACGGCCCCGGCGTGCATCATGAGCTTTCGACCTTTATCCGCGAAGACAACCGCTGGGTGTTCCACGACTGCATCATGAACCCCAAAGCGGCGACACGCCGGGTGGAAAAAGTGGGCCGCAACGCGCCCTGCCCCTGCGGTTCAGGGAAAAAATACAAGAAATGCTGCGGTGCCTGACATTCAGGACAAAACAGTGACCCGGCGCCGCCCGGCTACAGGACCGCATCCCGGTCCATGGCCGAAATGCACCGCCCCGCTGGCGCGACCGCCGAATCCCGGGGCATACAAACGTTAACCATACGCAATCGAATATCGCGCCCCCGCCCCGTTAATCTGAATAATTGCCCTGACAGCGCAAAGCAGCGTGCGCAGTGAACCAATCTTTGATATAGGCGTCCCATGCAACTCAGAACCTGGCAACAAAAGCTCATCGACATCTTTCCGTCGATTACGAAGCAGCACAATCGATTCATCCTGAAAGCGCCGACCGGTGCGGGTAAAACCGTGCTCGCAAGTGAAATTGTCGAACGGTTCTACAAGGACAAGAAAATCATTGTCCTGTGCCACCGGCTCGTTCTGCTGGAGCAGTTGGAGCGGGCGCTCAGCAAAAAACACACAGTCCGCAAATTGACGGTGAATGACACGGGCCCGGCCTTCGAAGGGTACGATATCCTGCTGTCCACAAATATGCGGGCGAAGGAAGTTCTCTCAGACGCCATTCCCAAAGCCGACCTCATCGTTGTCGACGAAGCCCACCGCGTTTCGCCAAACGGCACCGGCTACAAGCGGATCATCGACGAGTTCAACGAACACGGAAAGCCGGGCGCGCAATTCATGGGCCTCACAGCCTCGCCGGAGCGCCGCACCGGCGACCAGCGCGACCAGCTCAGCCTGGCGTTCGATGCCATTATCGATTGCGCCAATATCGAAGACCTGATTGCCGAAGGCGTTCTGGTGCAGCCGATCTATCGGCCCCATTTCGTACACGACCTTGACCTGCGGAATATCGATATCAGTTCGGGTGACTTCCCGGTGGCGAAACTGTCACCGGCGATCATCAAGTCATCGATGATCGACTATGCCATCTGGAGCTATAGCGAAGAGCGCGAGAAAATTGCCTCCCGGCCGGTTTCGGCCTGGTTCTGCGCCGATATCAGCGTTGCCGAGGCGACCCTGGAAGCCATTCGGCAAGCAGGCGTCACGGCGGCCATCGTCACGGCCCAGACGCCAATCAAGGAACGCATGGCGCTGCTGAAAAGCCACGAGGATGGCGAGGTCGAGGCCATGGTATCCGTCGGCGTGCTCGCCGAAGGCTGGGACAATCCGCATTGCAACATCATCGTCCATCTGCGGCCGACACTGTCCAAGGTCCTGTGGGGCCAATCGGTTGGCCGGGGCTTGCGATCAGCGCCGGGCAAGGACAAATGCGTGGTCATCGATGTCAGCTCGAACTGGAGCACCTTCGGACCGGTGGAAAAACTGGAATGGAGCCTGTGGAGTCATCGCCGCTCGCATATGCAGTTCATGAACCGGTTCAACTGGATCGGACAACAGCAGGACGGCGAAGACCGTGGCGACATCTATCTTCTGTGCAAGAACGAATTGGATAACGGCACCCGGTGTTCGCATATCTACCGGAAGAATGCCCATGTCGATGATACCTGCCCGATCTGCGGCACATACGCCGCCACGGATATCTACAAGGAACAGAAACTCGACGCGTCGCTGAACGAGAACGGGCTGCACCGGCTGTTTTTCGACCGCGTTCCGAAAGTGTTCGAGGAAATGGATATTTCCATCTGGAACGGCCTTGGCCGAACCGCCTGGAAATCCGCGACCGAAAACGAGCAGGCGTTTCTGGCGTTCTGCATGGCCTTCGTGGAAGTGTCGGGTGAACCGACGCAATCGGAATCAGACTATTGGGATGCCGCGCTGGCGGCGGAATCCCGTATCCGCGGTTATCTGGTCGAAAACGATTTCCGGATCCAGAAACGCGAAGAATTTGACCTGGCCGTTCTTGCCGACGGTATGCTGGCAGGCCGGAAAATCAGGACCCTTCAAGCCCATTACGGCATCTCGATCTGTGGCCCTGCGCTGCGGGACAGTGATGCGGCGGATAGCGAGCGCAAATACCAGAAAGCGCTCAAAATCGCAGAACGCCTGGCGATGATCGGCTGCTCTCCGAAGGACCGCCTTCCCTATTTCAACGCCGCGGAGCACCTGGCCAAACGTTAGCCACCGGCCGGGTTGTTTTATTGGATCGGGTGATCATGGTGTGGCGCGCGCCGCGCCCATGGGCATGTTTCTATTGGTACAACTGTCGCTGCGCCCAAAATATTACGTAATTAGAGCGCTTAATAAAAACTTCTATTTTCAAAATAATTATTATTTTTATTTGTAATTTAAAAATAATAATTCCTAACAAGCATAATATTTATTGCTTTTATTCATGTCATCACCACATGATTAGAAGGCTTCAAATCATTGAGGCTTTATCGGAAGGCATTTTCAGATGTCATTTAAATCATTTTCGACAGCGCAAAACGCTCCCAGCAAAGGCAGTACCGACGACAAGTCCAAGAACCCGCCGGCCGCCAGCCAGACTGCTGTTCAATCCGAAAAGTCCCCCGCCGATGTCGGACCGCCGACCAAGCCTTAGCCGAACAACACAGGAGGAAACGATCTTCCTCCACCAATCTATCTACACACGATGATGACCCTTACGCGGGGCGCCGATGACAGTTCGTACCACCCGCAAGACTGTAACGTTTGCAAAGCCTTTCCTGCTGGATGAATCCGGTGATTTGTTGCCAGCGGGATCCTATGTCGTTGAAACCGACGAAGCGCTTGTGGAAGGGCTGTCCTTTCCTGTCTATCGTCGGGTTTTGACCGTTATCTCACCGCTCGGGAAACCAGGCGAATCTTTACTGACCAAGGCGCTGACCGTCGACCCGGAACAACTGGACGCCGCCTTACAGCGCGATTAGCCGGTTCCGGGAATTTCGATACCGCAATCGAAACCACGCGCTTCCAGGAAACAGGTTTTCTGGCAGCATTCGATGCGACATAGCGGCGAATACTTGCCGCCGACAGTACAGGCGCACGCAATATTGGAAATATAAATAAAATGACCAGAACCGTATATCCCCACGCCATATTCTTCAGCATCCTGCTGCTTGTTTCGCTTGCCATGATTGCACTTGGCGAAACCGGCGCCCGGGCCCAGTCCACCCCACTGCCCCAAAATGCCAGTGCCAAGAATTACGGGCAACCCGTGTTCGGCCGTCATCAGGCGATTGCCGAGGGCGCTGGCCTCCGCCACGGTGGCCCGTCTCGCGGCCACCAGCTCGCGCAGTGCCGCGACCGTTTTGGGCGGCGGCGGGGTGATGCGGGGACGCAGGGCCTGGCCGAACAGCGCCAGCGTCCGCGCATCGATGGCATCGGTCTTGGCGAGATGCCCCATGGCGTCAGCCAGCTTGCGGGAGCGGTACGGGTTGACGACAGCCACATCGTAGCCTGCTTCGTGCAGACGGCGATGCACCGCTCGATGCCATTTCCCCGTCGCCTCGACGACAACCAGCCTGACCGCGACCGGCAGGGCCGCGAGACGGCGCAGGAAGGCGGCGATGCCACAGCGGTCATTGCTGACACGCCATGTTTCATCACAGGGATGGATATGGACATCGAGATGGCTTTTGCAGACATCGATACCGATGTAAGTTTCCTCACTCGGGACGTGTTCGGACAGTTCCTTACCTTGCATACGGGACCAAGGGTTGGGATTGCGACCGTGGCTTCAAGGAAACGAAAGGCGCCTGTCTCGAAATAAAAATCCCGCCCAATTCCTTTGCAACCGGTTCTTCCTATGGACGCACCTGGGAATGCATCTGGGGATTCAAGGCGGGTGACAAGGCCTGTACGCGCATCGCCGTACCCAAGAATGCGTTTCTTTCCTCTTTTGGCGACAATTGGGAGTGCAACAGGGGATATCGGGAAGAGGGCGAGACCTGCACCGCCATCGCCGTGCCCACACATGGTTATCTGGCCGCCTACTCTTCCCGGGCGGGCTGGGACTGCCACCGTGGATACAGGCCCGTTGACAATGACTGTGTCGAGATCAAGGTGCCGGCGAACGGATTTATTGTCGATTCATCCTTTGGACCCGGATGGCAATGTGATCGGGGATATCGGCAGAAAGATTCGGTATGCGTGGCTGTAAAAATACCCGACAATGCGCATCTTGATCATTCCGGGAATGACTGGGAATGCAACCGTCCCTATCGGAAAAAAGCGACCGGCTGCGCAATATACTGATATCCTCTTTCTTTCGGCCCTCTCCAGGATGATAAAATGATCACCCTGAAAATCCATCATCGGACCACGTATCGATACCGGACGGCGGTCAGGCTTGAGCCGCATCGGCTGATGCTGCGGCCACGGGAAAGCCGCGACCTGCGGCTGATATCGCACGACATCACCATCTCTCCCACGGCGTTACTGACCTGGGCGTATGACGTGCCCGGCAACGCCGTCGCGACGGCGTCGTTCACCGGGCCGCTGGACAGCCTGACAATCGACAGTCATACGGAATTGCAGATGCGTTCGGAGGCCTGGCCGGTCTTCGACATCGCCGGCGCCGCAATCTACTTTCCCTTCCGGTATACCGATGATGAATGGGCCGATCTGGGCGCGCTCGCGGCGCCACAATATCCCGATCCTGACGAAAAACTGCGCGCCTGGGCGCAGGCCTTTGTTCGGGGCAATCCGACGGATACGCTATCGCTGCTCAAGGATATCAGTGTCGGCGTCTATCAGGGCATCGCCTATCAGAGCCGCGAGGATGAAGGCACCCAGTCACCGGTCGAAACACTGGGTCGTGGCTGGGGATCGTGCCGGGATTTCGCCGTGCTCTTCGTCGAAGCCGTTCGCAGTCTCGGTTTCGGGGCCAGAATCGTCTCCGGCTACCTTTATAATCCCGATCAGGAAGCAACCGGATCAAGCGGCGCGGGGTCCACGCACGCCTGGGCGGAAGTCTATGTGCCCGGCGCTGGCTGGATAACCTTCGACCCCACGAACCGCAGCGTCGGCAGCTTCAACCTGATCCCCGTCGCCGTCGTACGCGATATCCGGCAGGCCATGCCCGTAACGGGCAGCTTCGTCGGCACATCGGATGCTTTCGAGAAGATGTCCGTGGAAGTGACCATCACGGTGTAGCTTAGCATCGCGCGCTTATGCCGGGCCCGCCCTGCGCCCCAGCATCGCGAAAAAAATCCCGCCGCCGATCAACGCTATTCCGGCCAGATGGAAACCCTGAATCGTCTCGCCCAGGAACCCCACTGCGAGCAGGCTGCCGAAAACCGGCATCAGATGCATGAAATGCCCGGCCCGGTTGGCACCGACCAGTTCTACGCCCCGGTTGTAAAACAGGTAGGACAGGAAACCGGGAAAGAGCGCCACATACAGGATCGCCAGATACGATCCGGGTTGCGGCGCGATCCGCAGCCCGGCGCGCAATTCCATCGCGTAGAGTGGCACGAGCATCAGCGCGCCGAGCAGGAAGGTCGCAGCGAAGAAACTGAACGGCTGAACCGCCGGGCGTTTGCGCAGCAGCGCCGAATACAACGCATAGGACATAACCGCGAGCAGAATCCAGACGTCGCCGATATTGACGGCGAGCGACAGCAGAACCGCGACATCGCCCTGGCAGGCAATAGCCAGTACACCGATGATAGATATGATCACGCCAATCACCTGGTTCAGGCGCGGCGCTTCTCGAAACAGCAGGAACGAAAACAACAGAATGATCAGCGGCATCGCCGATTGCAGTAGCAACCCATTTACAGCGGTCGTCGACTGCAAGCCGAAATAGACCAGCGTATTGAAAACCGCGATGCCCAGCCCGGACAGCAGGATCACCACCGGCCAGGCTCGCAACAGCACTGGCAGATCGGCGCGCAACTGCCGATGCCCCAGCGCAAGGATGAAAACCAGCCCGATGGTCCAGCGCCAGAAAGCCAGGGTCACCGGCGGCACGTCGCCGGCGACGGCGCGGCCGACTATGAAATTGCCCAGACCAGAACAGCACCGCGAGGGGTAAGCAGCAGGTAGGGCATGTTCCAGCCCAGTGCGCGGATGCCGCGCGGCGGCGACTCTTCTGACATTCACAGGTTCCGGATTATGTCGCGCAGTCGATACAAACCGGCGTGGACGGGTCGAACTGCAAGGCGTTTCTTGGCTATTTCGTCGCCGCAGGTCAGGCAGTCACCGTATTCGCCGGTTTCAACCCGCTTCAAGGCGGACTCGATCCGTTTCAACTCGATCTCGCGCCGCCGGGCGGTTTCCAGCGCCATTGCCTGATCCTGCATCGCATCCATCCGCGAACAGGCGGCCAACCCGACTCTGATCCAACTCCACCGGCTTGCGCGCGCCACTGCTGCCATCGGCAAGCGCCTGCAACGCCGCGCGCCGTTCGACGAGCAGGAGCCTGTATCCTTCGATTTCTGCATCGTTCAGCATTGCCAGCCCATCGTACCGCACCGAAATCGAGCCGACAAACTGTGATGATCCGGAGGGGGGCTTTGATCGGGCGGCGCGGACGGTTAGTCTTGCGGGCACACAATCAAGAATCTGCAGGAGTAGGAAACTTCATGAGCCGACTATCATCATGCGACCCGGACAACATGACGCCAGCGCAAAAGGCCGTTTACGACAAGATCGCTTCCGGCCCGCGCGGCAGTGTCCGGGGCCCGTTCGCAAAGCTGCTGGTGAATCCAGCGGTCGCAGACGGGGTCCAGGCAATGGGCGCCACGCTGCGCTTTGGCGGCACCCTGCCCGCCAATCTGCGCGAACTCGCCATCCTGGTCACGGCCCGACACTGGACGTCACAGTACGAATGGTATGCACATGCGCCGATCGCCCTGGAAGGCGGCCTGGCCGAATCAATCATGGAAGCGATCAAGCAACGCCGCCGGCCCAGCTTTGTCGATCCGAACGAGGCGGTCGTTTACGAATTCTGTAACGAATTGCATGAAAAGCGGGATATCAGCGACGAAACCTATGACTGGGCGCTTGAAAACCTAGGTGAATCCGGCATTGCCGAACTGATCGGCTTATGCGGCCACTACACCCTGATTTCCATGACTCTGAATGTCGGGCAGGTCGAATTACCCGAGGGCGAAGAACTCCCGCTCAAGCCATAGGGTCCGCCCGTGAACGACACGCACGCACTCGGCATCGATATCGGCGGCACATTCACCGATCTCGTTGTCTATGACCGCAGCACCGGCCGGATCGCCAAGGGGAAGGAACTGACCACCCCGGACGATCCGTCCCGCGGAGTTTTGACCGGGTTGAAGAAACTGCTGGATGGCGGTATCGCACCCGAATCACTGTACCGGATCGTCCATGCGACGACCCTGTTCACCAACGCGCTGATCGAACGCAAGGGCGCGCGCACCGGCTTGATTACAACCAACGGCTTCCGGGACGTGCTGGAAATCGGGCGCGAACGGAAATACGAACTGTATGACCTGTTCATCGCGATGCCAAAGCCGCTGGCCCCACGGGACCTGCGGCTTGAAGTCAGCGAGCGCATGGGTCCCGGACGGCGCCGTCATCACACCGCTGGACGAAGACGACCTGCTGGCCAAGGTGCAGACCCTGGTCGACAAGAAGGTCGAAGCCGTCGCGATTGTCTTCCTGCATGCCTATGCCAACCCGGCACATGAAGATGCGGCCCTGGCCGCGATCGAACGGGCCTTCCCGGACCTGATCATTACCGCAAGCCATGATGTCGCCCCGGAAATCCGCGAATACGACCGGACCTCGACCACGGTTACCAATGCCTATGTCAAACCGCTGGCGCATACCTATGTCGACCGGCTGGTGGCACAGACCAAGGATTTGGGCATCAGCGCGCCCTATTTCATGATGCTGTCGAATGGCGGGCTGACCCATATCGCCGAAGCCAAGCGTTCCCCCGTGCAGTTGCTGGAATCCGGCCCTGCCGCCGGCGCGCTGGTCGCGGCGCATTTTGGGTCCCAGGCCGGGATCGACAATATTCTCGCCTTCGACATGGGCGGCACCACGGCCAAGCTGGCGCTGGTCGATAACGGCGAACCCCATGTCGCCTATCATTTCGAAGCCGCGCGCGAGAAACGCTTCGCCGAAGGCAGCGGGCTGCCGCTAACCATTTCCGCCATCGAACTGATTGAAATCGGCGCGGGCGGCGGCTCCATCGCCCATATCGACGCTATGGAATTGCTGAAGGTCGGGCCGGAAAGCGCCGGTTCCGAACCGGGGCCAGTCTGTTACGGGCGCGGCGGCACAAACCCGACCGTCACCGATGCCGACCTGCTGCTGGGCTATCTGAACGCCGGTTCCTTCGCCGGCGGCAGCATGAATATCGACGCCGATGCGGCGGCCAGGGCGATGCAGCCGCTCGCCGACAAGTCCGGCCTGTCTGTAATCGACACCGCGCGTGGCATCTATGAGGTCGTGAACGAAAACATGGCCAGCGCGGCACGCGTCCATATTGCTGAACGCGGCAAAGACCCGCGTCTCTACACGCTGCTGGCCACCGGCGGCGCCGGGCCGGTCCATGCCTATTACGTCGCCCGGAAACTCGGCGTGCGGCGGATCATCTGCCCGCCTGCTGCCGGCGTTGCCTCGGCGCTGGGTCTGCTGATCGCACCGGCGCGGATCGACCGCGTGGCAACCGTGGCGACACCGCTGGATGCCATCAACTGGCCCGATCTGGAAGCCGCCTACCGGGCGCTCGAAACCGACGCGGCGGATGTTATCGCGGAAACCGGCTTCGACCCGGCAGCCGCGCGGATCACCCGGCTGGCCGATATGCGCTATGTCGGTCAGGGGTTTGAAGTGGTCGTCACGCTGCCCGCCGGGCCCTATACGGCAGAAAGCGCCCGAATGATGCTGGACGCGTTCGAAACTTCATACCGCCAGACTTTTTCCCGCACCCCACCGGATGTTGTTGCCGAAATCATCAATATCCGCGTATCCCTGCGGGCCGACGTACCCGGCGAAAGGGCCGAATTCGCAACCGGGGCAGCCGGCGAAACCGGCGGCGGTCAGACCGGCACACGGCCGGTCCGTTTCCCGGAAAACAATGATTTTGTGGACACCGCCGTCTATGACCGCGCCCGGCTGCGGCCCGGCGACAGTTTCACCGGACCTGCCGTGGTCGAGGAAGCGGAATCAACGCTGATCATCGGCCCCGGGGGCGAAGCCCGGATCGACGATGCCGGCAACCTGATCGTGGAGCTACCGCAATGACGGATCAACAACAGGCCTTCGACTCCGCCACGCTGGAAGTTTTGTGGACACGGCTGGTTTCCATTGTCGACGAAGCGGCGGCAGCACTGGTGCGAACCTCATTTTCCACCGTGGTTCGCGACAGCCATGATTTTTCCTGTGTCATCACCGATGTATCCGGTGGCTCGCTGGTGCAGGCGACCGACAGCATCCCATCCTTTATCGGAACCCTGCCCCGGACAATCCGCCATTTCCTGGACGAATACCCGGCGGAAACACTGCAACCCGGGGACGTCCTCATTACCAACGACATCTGGATGGGTACGGGGCACCTGCCCGATATCAGTGTCGGCCGGCCCTTGTTCCATGACGGCAAGCTGGTCGGGTTCGCCGGCAGCACGGCGCATGCGCCCGATATCGGCGGCAAGATCCGTTCCCCCGAACCACGCGAGGTGTTCGAGGAAGGCTTCCAGATACCGATCATGAAGCTGATCCGCGCCGGTGAGCCGGACGAAACCTTCTTCCAGTTGCTGCGCAAGAATGTCCGCACCCCGGATGAAGTCGTCGGGGACCTGTGGGCGCAGGTGACGGCGCTCGACCTGATGGCCGACCGCATCGACGGGTTCATGACCGAATACGGGTTATCGACGCTGCAGGATCTGGCAACGGAAATCCAGAGCCGGTCGGAACGGGCCATGCGGGCCGCGATACGCGCGCTGCCGGACGGCGTATACAAGAATACAATCAGCACCGACGGGCTGACCGAACCGCTGGACCTTGAGGTCACGCTGACCATCCGGGATGACGAGGTCTTCGCCGATTACACCGGCTCCGCACCGCAGGTCGACAAGGCGATCAACTGTGCCATGTGTTACACCTACGCCATGACCGCCTATGCGGTGAAATGCGTGGCGGCACCGGATCTGCCGAACAACGAAGGGGCGATCCGACCGATCCATGCTACCGCGCCGGAAGGCTGTATCCTCAACCCGCGATTTCCTGCTTCCGGTGGCTCGCGCGCACTGATCGGGCATTTCGTGCCATCGCTGGTCTTTGGCGCGCTGGCGCAGATCATGCCGGAAAAAATCATGGCGGGCGCCGGTTCGCCACTGTGGTGCATCACGCAGTCCGGGGTTACCGATGCCGGCAAGAGTTTCGCCAAACTGTTCTTCTTCAATGGCGGCATGGGCGGCACGGCACAATCGGACGGGCAAAGCTGCCTCAGCTGGCCCAGCAATATTTCCGCAACACCGGTGGAGGTTATCGAGCAACTGGCGCCGTTGAGAATCCGGCATCGCCGGCTGCGCCCCGGTTCCGGCGGCGAGGGCCAGCATCGCGGCGGGTTGGGTCAGGAAATCATGTTTGAAAACCTGACGAAGACCCCCTGCGCGGTTTCGTTCCTGGCGGAACGCACCCGGATCGCGGCACCCGGCATTGCCGGGGGCGATGACGGCGCCAAGGGCGAAATCCAGATCAATGGCGACACCGTGGACCCGAAGAGCCAACACATCCTGAAATCCGGCGATACCGTAATGATGCGCACGCCGGGCGGTGGCGGCTATGGCCCGGTGGACGCCCGCAATCCGGAAACCGCGCAACAGGACCGGGACGAAGAGAAGGTTTAACCTTCAACCTTCAAATGAAAGTCCAGCAGCAGCCGGTTCACCTGTTCGGCGCTGTCATACATCGTCCAATGCGACCCGCCATCGACAATATCCAGCCGGAAATCCGGCTTGAACGACCGCACGAGCTCGATACGTTCGTCCAGTGACGGATGCGCGGTGATGTCATTGGTACCCCCAGATGATCTGCAACGGGCAGGTGATCCGCGGCAGGTCGAGCCGCTGGGTATCACCCCAACTGACCTTGCGACTGTCGAAACGGGTGCGGCGGACATTGGCGCCGTGATAATCGATGGCTGTTTCGTCAATCGATTCCGGATTGGTCAGCATGAAGGCGAGCAGGTTATTGCGCACGATGTCGCGAAACTTCGCCTCATCATCGCCGGCCGATTTGTAGCTGCGCGTCCCGATATCCCGCCCTTCCGGCTTGCCGTAACCGCTGGACCCGATCAGCGACAGCGCCTTGACCCGGTCACCGAACCGGGCCGCGATGCAGGAACTGAGCACCGACCCAAAGGAAAACCCGGTCAGATGAAAGGACGCATCGGCCCCCAGCATCGTGTCGATGGCGCGGCAGACGAGCCCCCGATAATCCTCACCGGACATTTCCTTGTCCACATCGGGCGAGTCGCCGTAACCGGGATGGTCGATGGCATAAACCGTATAGTGTTCCGCCAGCGCATCGATATTGCGCGCCCAGTGGTTCCACGACCCCATCCCGCCATGCAGCAACACATAATTGGGGCCGCTGCCTTTGCGTTTGTATGCAATTTCGGGCTGTGCCGTTTGTGCCGTCAGAACAGTCATCGCGCCACGCCTTCTTGTACCTCGTCGCCCGATCCGTTGAGCGCTTCTTCCGCTTCCAGCCATTCGGCTTCAGCTTCGCTTATTTTTTTCTGCAGGTCACCCATCTGCCGGTTCAGCAAGGCGATTTCAACAGCGGGGCCTCGGTACAGGGCCGGATCAGCGAGCTTTTTCTCGAGCAGCGCCTTTTCCTTGCCCAGTTTTTCCATCACCCGTTCGGCTGCCTGCACCGCCTTGCGCTGGGACGATCGCGCCGCCCGGGCCGACGCACCGGCCCGGCGGGCATCCCGCCGTGCGCCGCGCTCATCGACGTTGGATTTTTCTGCTTTTTGCCGCCGGCGGTCCGCGCGGCGCGCTTCCAGCACATCCTTCCGGTACTCGGCGATATCACCGTCAAAGACGCGGCAGCCGCCGTTGCGGGCCACCCACAGGGTTTCGGCGCACAGTTCCACCAGATGCAGATCATGCGTCACCAGAATGACCGCGCCCTGATAGGCGTTGATTGCGGTAATCAGCGCATCGCGAGAATCGATATCAAGATGGTTGGTCGGTTCATCCAGCATCAGGATATGCGGCGCTTCCCGCGTGATACAGGCAAAGAGCAGCTTCGCCTTCTCACCACCGGACAGGGAGCCGATCTTCACATCGGCCTTTTCCTGTCCCAGCCCGAAACTGCCAAGATGCGCCCGGACCTTGGTTTCAGTCGCATCCTGCATGCGGCTGGTCAATTCCTGCGCCGGGGTTCGCTCCAGATCAAAGGCATCCGCCTGTTCCTGTTCGAAATAACCAACACGCAACTTGCCGGGTTTGCGCACCGACCCGGACATCGCGTTCAACTGCCCCATCAGCAGCCGCAACAGGGTCGTCTTGCCGTTACCGTTTTCACCCAGCAACGCGATCCGGTCTTCGGGGCCAAGGATCAGGTCCAGCTTGCTCAGGATCGGCTTGCCTTCGGCATAACCGACGCTCGCGCCATCCATCGCGATCAGCGGCGGCGGCAGGGGACTCGGATTCGGAAAATCAAACGCAACCTCACGGTCCGGCCGGACCGGGCTCAATTCGTCCATCCGCTCCAGCGCCTTGACCCGGGACTGCGCCTGCTTGGCCTTGCTGGCCTTGGCCTTGAACCGGTCGATGAAGCTCTGGATATGCTTGCGCTGTTCAAGCTGCTTGGAGAATTCAGCGGCACGAAGGATCATCCGCTCGTTTCGAGTCCGCTCAAAACGGTCGTAATTGCCGCGATAGACATTCAGCTTGGTATCGTCGAGATGGATAATCGTATCGACGATTGTATTCAGCAGGTTCCGGTCATGGCTGACCAGCAGGATCGTGCCCTGATACGATGTCAGATGCGTTTCCAGCCACAGCCGGGTTTCGAGATCCAGATGGTTGCTCGGCTCATCGAGCAGCAGCATGTCGGGGGCGGAAAACAGTGTCGCCGCCAGCGCGACGCGCATCCGCCAGCCGCCGGAGAACGAATCCAGCGGCGCCGCCTGCGCCGTTTCATCGAAGCCCAGCCCGGCGAGGATGGCCGCGGCGCGTGCCGGTGCGGCTTCGGCGCCGATATCGGCAAGCCGGACATGAATTTCACCGATGCGGTTCGGGTCCGTCGCGGTTTCAGCCTCCGCCAGCAGGGCGGCGCGTTCTTCGTCCGCGGCAAGCACGAAATCGCGCGGCGATGAATCCCCTTCCGGCATTTTCTGCGAAACGGTGCCGATCCGCGCGTTGTTGCGCAGGTTGATCGAGCCGGTATCAGGCTCCAGTTCCCCCATGATCAGCTTCAGCAGGGTCGACTTTCCGGAACCATTATGTCCGATAAGGCCGACCTTATGCCCTTGCGGCACGACCGCCGTCGCCTGTTCCAGCAGGATCCGGCCACCGATCCGGTATGTCAGGTCATTGATATGCAACATTGTGTAAGATTTATACGCTCGTCATATTCGGGGTCAGGGGCGAGAAATACCGCAGGGCGTCGCCTCATACCAGACAAAGCCGCCACTTCTTCTCTGTAATCAGGCAGAATGAGGGGCGCACAGGGTGTCAGGCCACAAAATCCGGCCGGAAGGAAGACCTTTAGCATGGAAAAGAAACACCAGATCAACCTCTGGTATATCATCGTCGCCGTATGGGCCGTCGTTTTCGCCCAGCAGTGGTGGGGTGACCGGCAGGCCGTCGAAACAATCCCGTATAGCGAATTTCAGGCGTTGCTGCATGACGGGCAGATCGAAAAGATCGCCATTTCCGACCAGCATATCCGCGGCACATTGCGTAATCCCAATGCCGACGGCAATTCGCAGATATTCACGGTGCGGGTCGAACCCGTGCTGGCCGAGGATTTTCAGAAATACGACGTCGAATTCACCGGCGTCATTGAAAGCCGCTTCCTGGCCAATCTGCTTTCCTGGATCGTTCCGGTCGCGGTTTTCTTCGCCCTGTGGATGTTCGTAATCCGCCGTTTCGCCAACCAGTCCGGCATGGGCGGCTTCATGGCCGTGGGGAAAAGCAAGGCCAAGGTCTATATGGAGAAGGACACCAAGGTGACCTTCGACGATGTCGCCGGTGTCGACGAAGCCAAGCGGGAACTCGTGGAAGTCGTCGAATTCCTGAAGGATGCCGGCACCTATGGCCGGCTTGGCGCGCGCATGCCCAAAGGCGTCATGCTGGTTGGCCCACCGGGCACGGGCAAGACGCTTCTGGCCCGCGCCGTTGCCGGCGAGGCGGGGGTACCGTTCTTTTCCATCAACGGGTCCGAGTTTGTTGAGATGTTTGTCGGCGTGGGCGCCGCCCGGGTCCGCGACCTGTTTGAACAGGCGCGTAAAACCGCGCCCTGCATTATCTTCATCGACGAACTGGATGCGCTGGGCCGGGCGCGCGGCGCCTCGCCAATGGGCGGCGGTAATGATGAGAAGGAACAAACGCTCAATCAGTTGCTCAGCGAAATGGACGGGTTTGACGCCAGTTCCGGTGTCGTATTGCTGGCAGCGACAAACCGGCCGGAAACCCTGGACCCCGCCTTGCTGCGCGCCGGCAGGTTCGACCGGCAGGTCCTTGTCGACCGGCCGGACAAAATCGGACGCGAGGCGACCCTGAAGGTTCATATCGGCAAGGTGATCCTCTCCAAGGACATCAAACTGGCGAACATCGCCGCGCTGACCCCCGGATTCACCGGCGCCGACCTGGCAAACCTGGTCAACGAGGCGGCGATTGTGGCAACCCGCCGCAACGGTGATGCTGTCACGGAAGAAGACTTTACCGCCGCCATCGAACGTATCATTGCCGGGTTGGAGAAACGGAACCGGCTGATCATTCCGCATGAACGGAAAGTCGTCGCCTATCACGAACTTGGCCATGCCTTTGTTGCGAAATCGCTGCCGGGCAGTGACGAAGTGCACAAGGTTTCGATCATCCCGCGCGGGATCGGGTCATTGGGCTACACCATTCAGC
Organism: uncultured Alphaproteobacteria bacterium; assembly: GCA_943788635.1. GTDB lineage: Bacteria > Pseudomonadota > Alphaproteobacteria > UBA8366 > MarineAlpha4-Bin1. The sequence goes on from CALSRA010000032.1 coordinate 25,018, forward strand.
GGCCGACCGAGGAACGTTACCTGATGAGCCGCAAGGAGCTGAATGACAAGATGGCGGTTCTGCTGGGCGGCCGGGCGGCGGAAGCCCTGGTATTCGAGGAAATATCAACCGGCGCATCCGACGACCTGAACAAGGCGACCGATATCGCCCGTGACATGGTCACCCGTTACGGTATGGACGAAACCCTTGGCCATGCGACCTATGCGGATGAACCTTCGCAATTCCTGGGCAACATGCGAATGCCGGGCGAACGGCGGTATAGCGAGGAAACCGCAACCACAATCGACAAGGCGGTTCGCGCCCTGATCGCCAGGGCCTTTGAGCGGGCCAGCGCCATTCTGCTGTCCCGCCGCTCCTTGCTGGATGAAACCGCAAAACAGCTGCTGGAAAAAGAAACGCTGCTGGCCGACGAATTACCGGCACTGCCGCCATTCCAGGAGACAAAAGACACCGCGAAACCCGACTAGTACCGGATCGGTTCTTCCCGATTATTGACGCAAATCAACGCCAGGGTGCCCATTGCGGGGCATTCTGGACGTATGGAAAATCTTCAGAACATACGCCACCTTGCGGTCGTGCTCGATTTTTTGGCGGTCGGAATGCTCGCGGGCAGCAGCCACGCGGCAGACCGCCCGAAATGGGAAGCCCAAATGAGCGCCGAGGCCATGCGATCGCTTGCCTGCACGGTCACCTTTATCAGCCATGTCGTTGAACGGGCATTGCCGGACGCGAATGTGGTCATGGCCAAGATTCATTGTGAGGATAAACGCAGCTTCGACGCCGTTCGCAACAGCGATAACACACCCTTCACCTTCAAGGAGTGCACGCCCCGTGAACAGAAATCCTGTTAACTGGCTCGCGGCGTTCCTTATCGCACTGGTCATGGGCGCAAGTACCGCCGTGTCAGCCGACGCAAGTCAGGGCCAGAAACTGGCGACAGACTGGTGTTCAGCCTGTCACTTTGTGAACGGAACGGGACAGGCATCAGATTCCGTTCCGTCTTTTGGCCAGATGGCCAGCCCGGCCACTTATCCGGATGCGCGGTTGCGCGGCTGGCTGCATGCCCCGCACCCGCCGATGCCCGACCTGACCCTCAGCCGGTACGACATCGACAATATCATCGCCTATATCCGGACGCTGGGACGCTAGAGCAGCGCTTCAGCCCGTTTCAGCGTCTGGTCGGCCCCATCGCCGGCATCAATACGATGCCAGTGCATGGCGCCCAGGTCATATGCAAGCTGACGTCGCACCACCGAGGCATCGGCATCCGACGCATCCCCACGCCGCGCGGTTACCCTGTCCTCAAGCGCCGCCACCGGCGCATCCAGCCAGAATCCGGTAAATTCGATCCCGGCCGCTTTCCCGACCGCTTCAATCTCCGCGCGTTCCGCTTCGCGTGCAAATACAGCATCGGCGATAACGCTATGCCCCGCCGCCAGCGCCTTTGCCGCCGCATCCAGTAACGCCGCATAGACCCGTTGCGATGCCGCCGGCGTATAGGCGTCCTGCCCCAGGGCAGTTTCCGGCGAAACACCGAACAGCCGTTTACGAATGACATCGCTGCGCAGCAACAGCGCCCCCGGCGCGCGCCCAAGTTCCGGCGCGAGCGCCCGCGCCACTGTCGATTTCCCCGACCCCGACAGCCCCCCGACGGCGACAAGCCGGGCATCACCTGGCTGCAGGAACGAATGGGCAAGGTCCAGATAGGCGCATGCCTCGGTCTCGAATGCCGCGCGCAGTTTTTCATCAGGCTGGTTCTTCGCGGCGGCAACGGTGGTATGCGCCCGGATCAGCGCCCGGCAGGCCAGAAACAGCGGCAGAACCGCAAGCCCCGCCGCCGCGTCCCCCAGCGCCATATAGCGGTTGAACACTTCATTGGCCCGGTCGCGGTGATCCCGGTGTTCCAGATCCATCAGCAGGAATGCCAGATCGTAGAGCACATCGATGACCGTGATCTCGTCGTTGAATTCGATCCCGTCAAACAGGGTCGGTTCCCCGTCAACCAGACAGATGTTGCGCAAATGCAGGTCGCCGTGACAATGCCGGACACACCCTGCAAGCGCCCGCGCATCCAGCAGCCCGGCGTTTTCATCCAGGGCGGTTCGGCATCGCTCCTCCAATTGCGCAACTTTTTCCGGGTCAAACAGCGCGGGCGTGGACTTTCGGATTTCGCGGAAATTACCATCCAGGATGTGGCGCATGATTGCCGTACCGGACCGTTCCGTTACCGGGTTTGCATCGCGATGAAACCGCGATATCGAATCCGCCAGCCGGGACATAAGATCCGGCGTCAATCGGCCGTCCGCTGCCATTCGGTCGAACAGGGAATCCTGATCAAAGCGACGCATTTCGACCAGCCATTCAACCGGCGCGCCTTCACCGCCGAGGCACAAGGTTCCATTGGCGGATTGTGTCACGGCGATACTGCCAAGATACAGTGCCGGCGCAGTACGCCGGTTGGTGGCGATTTCCGCATCACAGAACACCTTGCGACGGGCCAGCGTGCCGTAATCGACATATTCGAAGCGCACGGCACGCTTCATCTTGTAGGCGCGGTCACCGGCGAGAAAAATTACCGAGATATGGGTATCAATCCGCTGAACGGTATCGACACCGGGTCCGTAACTGTCCGCGCGTGACAGAAATGCGATGACCCTGTCCTGTATTTCATTGCTATCGGCGATCTGCGCCACGCGGATTGCTCCTGACTGTTTGGCCCTCTAGGTTACCGCGTATGCGTGATGGATCATAAGGAAAGAAACATGGAAAACATGCGGAAAGTTCTGCTGCTCGGCCCGATGCCGCCCGCTGCAACGGACCTGTTCGAGGCGCGGGAGGACATCACCTATGAGATGATCACCGATGTATCGGCGGAAAACCTGCTGCCCCGAATGAAGGGCGTTCACGGTATTACGGTTCGAACCGCGCTGGTCACGCCTGAGCTGATCGCCGCGGCGGATTCACTGGAAGTCGTGTCCCGATATGGCGTCGGCTACGACAATATCAACGTTCCGGCGCTGAACGAGCGCGGCATCCCGCTGGCGGTCATCGGCACGGCAAATGCCGTCCCCGTCGCCGAAGCGGCCATGTTCATGATGTTCGAACTGGCCAAGATGGGCCGTGAGCATGACCAGGCCGTTCGCGCCGGTAACTGGGATTACCGGCTGAACACCCATGCCATCGAATTGTGGCAGAAGAAACTGCTGATCATCGGCTTCGGGCGCATCGGCACCCGGCTGGCAAAACGCTGCCTCGCGCTGGAAATGGACGTGCATGTCGTTGACCCCTTTGTCGCGCCGGATGTCATTGCCGCCGCCGGGTGCACCCCCGTAACGGACTTCCGCGCGGTATTGCCGGACATGGACTACGTCTCGCTGCACCTGCCATTTTCGCCGGAAAGCGCCAACATGTTCGGTGCGGCGGAATTCGAGGCCATGAAAGAAACGGCCATTCTGGTCAATTGCGCGCGCGGTGGCATTGTCGACGAAATCGCCCTGCACGCCGCGCTGTCCGCCAAAAGCATCCGCGGGGCCGGGCTGGACGTGTTCGAACTGGAACCGCCGAACGCCGACAACCCGCTGTTCGACCTGGAGAATGTCATCATCAGCCCGCACATCGCCGGGGTCACCCGCGAGTCCGCGCACCGCATGGCCATCACTTGCGCCCAGAACGTGCTGGACCGGCTGGATGGCAAACTGGACCGCGATATGGTCGTCAATACCGAGGTTCTGGACCCGGCATAACGACGAGCACACCCCCCATACGGGCTATAACCCTAAAATGAATCGGGAATTAGGGCATTTTTGTGATCCGTTAACCATATTACCCGGTCAGGTTTATCAAATATGCGAATATTCAAGTTCCCTCTTTCAAATCCTTTCGCGGATATCCAGATATCCTGCTAGACGTTCGCAACGGGCATTTCCATCCCGACTTCAAGTCGGAGCAACCCTGTAATGGCCGTGGTATTTTAAAAATGACGATCCTTGTAATCGGCCGGCAAACATAGCACCAAAATCATGGCAATCCGTGTTTTCCTGGGGTCCGTTCTGGCAATCGGCTTCCTCAACGCTCTTCTGACCCTTCAGAATGTCTGGCCGACCCCATGGGTCCATGCCACGACCGAGATGTCGATCGAAATTGCCGTCATCGTGCTGGCTGGCGCGCTGTTCGCGGAATTTCGCGGCATTCCGGGCAAGGCCTGGCGGCGAACCGCCATTACGATACTGTTTCTGCTGGTCATCGGCCGTTATGCCGACATTACCGCACCGGCCCTGTTCGGGCGGCGAATTGACCTTTACTGGGATGCCCAGCACCTGCCGGCCGTCGCCGCCATGATCGCGAAAAGCGCACCCGCCTGGCAGACCGCCGCATTGGTCGCGGGGCTGGTCACGGGAACCGCGGTCCTGTTGCTGGCCATCCGTTTTTCCGTCACCGCCCTTCTTGGCGCTTATCGGCTACCGGGCCTGCGCCGTGGGATCGCTGCTGTGGCCGGCCTGGCTGTGGTCATCTATGCGGCCAATATGGCCGGGATGCCAACCGGTACAAAATACTGGTTCGCGCTGCCGGTCACCCCGGTCTATGCCAATCAGGCAAATTTCCTGTTGCGGGCCGGTCAGGCCAATGCCGGCCCGGTCACGGCCCTGCCTGAATCCGACCTGGCCCGGGCCGGAAACGGCGACGTTTATGCCCTGTTCATCGAATCCTACGGTGCGGTCACCCGTGACCGGCCGGAAATACGCGCCGCCCTGCAGGAAGACTATGACCGGCTGAATACCACCCTGTCCGCGACCGGCTGGCAGGCGGTTTCCGCGTTCGTCGATTCGCCCACTTTCGGCGGCGCCTCATGGCTGGCCCATGCCACCCTGCTGTCCGGCAACTGGATTGCGGAGCAGTCCGACTACCGCCTGTTCCTGACCGCACCACCGGAATCGCTGGTCGATCGCTTCCGCACGGCGGGATACCGGACGGTCGCATTATTTCCCGGCATCAAGCTGGAATGGCCGGAAGGCGCGGCAATGGGCTTCGATACCGTTATGACGGCGAAGGATATGGCCTATGACGGTCCCGCTTTCGGATGGTGGACCATCCCCGACCAGGCCAGCCTGGAAACATTTCACCGCAATGAGGTCGCCGGCGGCGCACGCAAGCCGCTGTTCCTCACCTTTGCGTCGATCATGTCGCATATGCCGTTCGGTCCAACCCCGCCCTATCAGCCGGACTGGTCGCGGATCGGCGGCAAGGTGCCATTCGACACAACGGAATCCGCAGCCGCCCTGGCGCTGGAACCGGACTGGAACAACCTTGCGCCGGCCTATCTGCGCGCCATCCGCTATAGCCTGCGCACGCTGGGCGGCTTCCTGGAAAACCGGGCGCCGGACGATGCATTGATTATCGTTCTGGGCGACCATCAGCCGCCAGCGGCGGTCAGCGGCAAGGATGCGTCGCGGGCCGTACCCGTCCATGTGTTTTCGAAGAACGCCGCGATTCTTGATGCCTTCGCCACCGCCGGTTTTGAACCCGGGTTACAGCCCGCACCGCCGGCGCTGATGCGCATGGATGCCCTGAACCATTTGCTGCTGCGAAGCCTGGATTCCGGGCCGCAGCTGGCCGGAGCCCCCCGCCGTTGAAGAAACTCCCGGTTCTCATCCTGCTGGCAGCCGCAGTGACCAGCCTTGTCGCATGGTCAATCGTCAACCGGCCCGCTGACGCACCGGACTGGAACGGTGGCGCGCTTCCGGGCGTTTCGTACAGCCCGTATGGCGCGGCGCAGGACCCGATCGAAGGCGACATCCCGAGCCTGACCGCGATCAACCGCGATCTCGCTTCCCTTCAGGGGACCGTAAAAGCGGTGCGGACATACAGTGTCGACGGGGTTTCAGGGGATATTCCGCTGATGGCCTTCGCGCGGGACCTCGACGTCATGCCCGGCGCCTGGATCGGACAGGACACGGCGCGCAACCGGCGGGAAACCGACGCCCTGATCGAAATCTCCCGGCGCAACAGCAATGTGCACCGCGTGCTGGTCGGCAATGAAAGCCTGCTGCGCCAGGAAATCACCCCGGCCGCCCTGATCGCCGAAATCGCCCGGGTCCGGCAGCATGTATCCAAACCGGTCAGCACCGCAGAAACATGGGACATCTGGCTTGCCAATCCGGAACTCGCCGCTGCCGTGGACTTCCTCGGCGTGCAAATCCTGCCCTACTGGGAAGGCGTTTCCGCTGAATCCGCGGTTGCCTATATCCAGTCCCGGCTGGCGCAGCTTCGCGCGGCCTACCCCGACAAGTCGATTGTCGTAACCGAAGCGGGCTGGCCAAGCGCCGGGCGACGGATCGGCGGCGCGGCGGCCGGGCGGGTCGCACAGGCCCGGTTCCTGCGTGAATTCGTCAACATGGCGGCACTGCAGGACATCGACTATTTCGTCATCGAGGCCTTCGACCAGCCCTGGAAGATCGGCCTGGAAGGCATGGCCGGTGGGTATTGGGGTCTTTATGACGCGGAACGTCAGCCGAAATTCGCGTGGCAGGGCCCCGTGCAGGAAAACCCGGACTGGATCGGCTGGGCGCTGCTGGCGCTGTTTCTGGGCACCCTGCCGACCCTGATGTACGCCGCGCGGCGCCCCGGCCTGCAGCCCGCGGGCGCAGTGCTGACCGCCATCGTCTCGCATGGATCGGCCACATTGGTCGTGCTGCTCGTCATGACCACGGTGAGCCTGTATCTTACCCCACTGCAAACCATGGTGTGGACCGCGCTGATCGGCGCGGCGCTTTTCCTGCTGGCAGGCATCTTCATCGACGGGATAGAGACCAGCGACCTGCTGTGGAATGGCAGTATGCGTCGCCGCTTCGACACCGCGAGGCCTTTCGGAAAACCGCATAAAGTGTCGATCCATGTTGCGATCTGCAAGGAGCCGCCGGCAATGGTGGCCCGGACGCTCAAGGCGCTGGCCGCATTGGATTATCCTGATTACGAGGTCATCGTCGTCGACAACAACACACCGGACCCGGCCCTGTGGCAGCCCGTGGCCGCAACCTGCGCCGAACTAGGCGAACAGTTCCGTTTCATTCACCGTGACAGCCTGCCCGGCTTCAAGGCCGGGGCACTGAACCTTGCGCTTGGCGAAACCGCGCCGGATGCGGATATCGTCGCCGTTATCGACAGCGACTATATCGTCGATTCAAACTGGCTTGCCGACCTGGCGCCCCATTTCGAGGACCCGAAAATGGGCCTGGTGCAGGCGCCGCAGGATTACAGCGACCTTGGCGAGAACGGGTTCAAGAGTTGCTGCTACTGGGAATATGCCGGGTTCTTCCGCATCGGCATGGTCCGGCGGAACGAAGCCGATGCCATCATCCAGCACGGCACCATGACCATGGTCCGGCGCACCGCGCTGCTCGATGCCGGCGGCTGGGCCGAATGGTGCATCACCGAAGACGCCGAACTCGGGCTGCGCCTGTCCAGCCTGGGCTGGAAATCGGCCTATATCCCGCGCAGCTACGGGCGTGGCGTAATGCCCGATACTATGCGCGCATATAAAATGCAACGCCTGCGCTGGGCCTATGGAGCGATCCAGATCCTGAAGCGGCACTGGCGCTGGTTTCTGACCGGCGGCGGCACGAAGCTGACCCTGCCGCAACGCTTCCATTACGTCGCGGGCTGGTATCCCTGGCTGACCGACGCCGCCGGGCTGGTGTTTACCGTTGCAGCCGTGTTCTGGACCATCACGCTGCTGGCCTTGCCCCATCAGACCACGCCGCCATCGGTATTCCTGATCACCGCTTTGTCGGCTTTCGTTTTCCGACAGGCCCGCGTGCTGTACCTGTACCGGCGCGCCGTCAATTGCACGGTGCGGCAGCGCTGGGGCGCGGCCCTGGCGGGGCTGGCCCTGAACCACACGGTCGCCAAGGCCGTGTTGCAGGGATTGGTCACCTCGGGCCGACCGTATCAGCGGACACCGAAGAAGCGGCAAGGCCCGCGCCTGTTGCAGGCGATCGCCATGGCGGGCGAGGAAGCCGCCATGCTGGTCATGCTGGCAAGCGCGATGACGGCTTTCGTTTTGCTGCGTGGTCCGTTCGTGCGCGATGACTGGCTCTGGCTGGCGACTCTTGCCGTCATGGCCCTGCCCTATACCGCGGCGCTGTTACTGGCTTTCGTCAATGCCCGAACATCCGGCGGAAACCGCGACACGGCCGAGTCCGGTTTGCTAAACTTGGTGCATGATGCAAGGCGAACCGTCGAAAACAACGCTCACTCCGCTGCAGCACGCCGCGAAACGCCTTGATGAAGGCGACCCGGCGGGTGCGCTGGCGCTTTGCGATGCCCTATTGGCCGACAGGCCATCTGATGCCTATGCACTGATCAATCGCGGGCTGGCATTGCTGGCGCTGGATCAGGCGACCGAGGCCCGGCGCTCTTTCAACCGTGCGATCAACGAGGACCCGACCCTTTCCACTGCCTGGGACGGACTGGGAAAGGCGTTTTTTGACCTGGGTGACCCGGCGAAGGCCGCCGATGCCTTCCGCAGCGCCGCCAACCTGATGACGGACCCCGCGCAGCCCCTGTACCATCGCGGCATGGCGCTGCTGGCCCAGGGTCGCTTCGCCGAAGGCTGGGCGGAATATGATCACCGTGTCGCCATGCCGTCGCTGAAGCTACGCCGATACGACGCACCACGCTGGACCGGCGATGCCCTGAACGGACACCGCCTGCTTGTCACTGCCGAACAGGGCTATGGTGACATGATCCAGTTTCTGCGCCTGCTGCCGCTGGCCGCCCGGACCGGACCGGTCCTGTTCGAAGCCCCCGCCGAATTGCTGCCAATCGTGGCGCCACATGCCGATGGCGTTACCTTGCGGGCAACGGAGGATGGCATGACGCCGGCCGACGCATTCGATTGCCAGATCCACCTGATGAGTCTGCCAGGCGCCCTTGGCATTGCGGAAGACAGCATCCCGAATGCGGTCCCCTATATTGCCGCACCGGCGGACCGCATGGCATTCTGGCGCGACGCATTGCCGGGCGACGGCCGGAAGATCGGTATCTGCTGGGCGGGGCGGGCGACGCATCCGCAGGACATGCAGCGTTCCATGAACAGCCGCCATCTGCTGCCGCTGACCGGTATCGACGGCTTGCGACTGTTCAGCCTGCAGAAGAATATTGAAAAATTCCCGCTCGACCCGACACTGCGCAATCATCTGGCCGATGACTTCAGCCGTATCCCGGAAAACTTTTCAGAAACCGCCGCCATTATCGCCAATCTGGACCTGGTGATTACCGTCGACACCTCACTGGCCCATGTCGCCGGGGCATTGGGCAAACCGGTCTGGACCATGCTGCCCTTCGCCGCCGACTGGCGCTGGATGCGCGACCGGGCCGATACGCCCTGGTACCCGACCATGCGCCTGTTCCGGCAAGGGGAAACCGGTGACTGGTCGGGCGTTGTCGCGGCTATCGGCGAGACCCTGTCTGAAGGTCAGTCGTAACCGAACAGCCAGCGGGTCTTACCGCCGTTTATGTTTTTCACGGAATGATAAATATCGCGCGGGATGAACACCTCATCGCCGGGACCGACATCGACTTTCGCGCCATCCAGCGTCAATTCCAGCCGCCCTTCCAGCACCGTCAGCAACTCATTCGTCGAATGGACGAAATCGTTCCATTCCTGCCCCGGCGGGTCGGTGAAAGTGTGGCAGGAATATCCCCGCTCGGCCCATGAATTCGCCACCACGCCGTGATCAACCGGCGCGGGAAATTTTCCTCTATCGACGTCGTCCATCTGTCCTGTCATCCTCTTCTCCAGAAAATCGTATGGGAGGAAATATATATGTCAGAAATCAGGGAAATTACCAAGGGATTACGCTTCCCTGAAGGCCCGATCGCCATGCCCGACGGGTCCGTTATCCTGGTCGAAATCGCCGCCGGCCAATTGACCCGGGTGCTGCCCGACGGCACCAAACAGACTGTCGCGAAACCGGGTGGCGGCCCGAATGGCGCCGCCATCGGACCCGACGGAAAATGCTACATATGCAACAATGGCGGGTTCACCTGGATGGAAGAAGACGGGTTGCTGCGCCCCGGCGGAACACCCGACGATTACGCCACCGGGCGGATCGAACGCATCGACCTGGATACCGGCGCGGTCGAAACCCTGTACACGGAATGCAATGGCAACAACCTGCGCGGCCCGAACGACATTGTCTTCGATGGCAAGGGAGGATTCTGGTTCACCGACCTGGGCAAGCGTCGTCCCCGTGACATGGATATGGGTGGTATCTATTACGCCCGCACCGATGGCAGCCTGATCGTCGAGGCAGCCTATCCGGCCGTAACACCGAACGGCATCGGCTTGTCGCCCGACGACAAGATCCTGTACGCGGCGGAAACCGAAACCAGCCGGCTATGGGCATGGGACATCATCGGCGAAGGCCAGCTCAAGAAGGAACCCTGGCCCAGCGTTAATGGGGGCCGCTGCATCGCGGGCGTGGAAGGCTTCCAGCGCTTCGACAGTCTGGCGCTCGACGGCGCCGGGAACATCTGCGTCGCCACGCTGGTCAATGGCGGCATCACGGTCATTTCGCCGGACGGCAAGGATATCGAACACATCCCGATGCCGGACCGGATGTGCACCAATATCTGTTTCGGCGGACCGGACCTGCGCACCGCCTATATGACCCTGTCGACAACCGGCAAGCTTGTTTCAATGGAATGGCCGCGGCCCGGATTGCCGCTGCATCACCTGAACAAGTAAGGCGCAGCCGGAATGCGCATCATCGCCGCCGGATTGCTGCTAACCGTTCTTGCCGCGCCAGCGGCGGCACAGTTTCAGGACAGTGCCGGAAACTGTTTCACGGGCACCGGCAGTTTCCGGCTCGACATTCGGGAATGCAGTATCGCCCTTGCCGATCCCGCGCTCGCGGATGCAAGCCGGGCCAGCCTGCGGGCGATGCGGGGCCGGGCCTATATGGAATCCGGCGCACTGGATGCGGCCGTCGCGGATTTCGACGCGGCGCTCGTACTGAACCCGGCCTCCGCCTTCGCGCTGACTGAACGGGGCCGCGCCCGGCACAAGGCGGGCGACAATGAAGCCGCATTGCGGGATTACGACGCCGCCCTGAGCCTGTCCCCCCAATACGCCATCGCCATGCGCAACCGCGGCGTCGCGCATCTGTTTACAGGCCGGCTGGAAGAAGCCGCTGCCGATTTCGACACGGCCATCGCCGCCGTCCGCTATGACCCGTCGAGCATCGCGCTGCGCGGCATTGTCCGATACCTGCAGGGTGACGATGCTCGGGCGGCGGCCGATATTTCGACGACGCTGGAACAGTCCTACCCCTGGCCCCAGGGGGCGCTGTGGCGGTATCTGGCACAGCGCCGCAGTGGCATGGACGGGCAAGCGGATCTGCGCCGGTACCGTGAAGAAATGAAGCCCGGCGAATGGCCGATCCCCCTGATCAAGACCTTCCTGGGCGAACAGGATACCGACGCGGCGCTGGCGGCCGCCCGACAGGCCCCGGCAGCTGACCGCTCCCGCCAAATTCTGGAAGCCGGGTTCTATCTTGGCGAACGGGCGCGGCTGAACGGTGACGTCGATACCGCACGCAAACTGCTCGAAGCCGTCATCGCCGAAGGACCGAAAGACGCCGTGGAACGCGCCGCCGCAAAACATGCAATTTCGACGCTGAAACGTTAGCCGGCTTGATATAGATTAAGGTCGTCCGGCAACCGTTCTGCGAAGATGGCTATCGCTGAATTTCAACCGGGCACGACCGGCGCAACACAAACCAAGGGGCAATAGAATGGCCAACGAGGGATACCACGAACCGATCAACGAACTGTCTGACGAAACCCGCGACATGCACCGCGCCATCACTCTCGCTGATGGAAGAGCTGGAAGCCGTCGACTGGTACAACCAGCGCGTCGACGCCTGCAAGGACGAAGACCTGAAAGCCATCCTCGCCCATAACCGCGATGAGGAAAAAGAACACGCCGCCATGGTCCTGGAATGGATCCGCCGCAAGGACCCGCGCTTCGACAAGGAGCTGAAGGACTACCTGTTCACGGATAAGGAAATCGCGCACCATTGATGAGATTGGCTAGACGAAATGGAGGGTGACCGGTTACGGCGGGCTGCCCTCCACATCAGCCAGCAAAACCCAAGCCGGATTATACCGTCAGGTCTTCTTCCGACAGGTCTTTGCGTTCATCCATATTAAACCGCCCGTCATAGATCGGGCCCTTGCCGGTGTTTGGGCCGGTGTATTGCACGAAGAACATCATGCCGCCGGTTTCGGTCGACAGGTCTTCTTCGAAATGCGGGTCTTCGTGATAGACCACGGTGCCGGGGCCGACGGTGCGGTCGCCGATCTTGAAGGTCCCTTCCAGGATGTACCAGACCTGTGCAAAATCGTGCCGGTGGCGCGGGTGGAAGGCGCCGGGTTCGTAGCGCACGAAGCCGGTATTGGGTTCGCCCGGCCGTTCGTCGCGCGGGTGGAACACCATCTTGCTGGACTGGCCCGGGAAACGCAGCGTTTCCCAGTCCATATCATCGACATGCCGGTATTCCGGCCCGTGGTCCGTACTGCGTTCGGTCATGTCATGCCCCTTTATGTCGATGGTGGTCAGCCGCGCGCCGCCTTTGCCCCCGCATAGAGCACCGAATCCCGGCGTTCGGCATCCACCGCAACCGCCGCCATATCCGCCGGATCGAGCCGGGATTTCGGCGGCGGGACGATGCGGAAATTGTTGTAGCGGTCCTCACCGGCGATCAGCGCAACCTCGGTTTCCGGCCCCGATGACGCTTTCATGGACGGGACGATATAGCGGATGGCGGCGCCGATGCGGCGGTCATTCGTGCGGTTTGGACCGGATGCATGGAACAGGTGGCCGTGATGCAGCGAGGCCTGCCCGGTCTGCAACGCCGCGTCGACGGCGCTGGCCTCGTCAACCTCGACAGCGATTTCCTGCCCGCGCGTCAGCAGGTTATCGTCGGCGAAACTGTCCGCATGGGGCACGATATCCGCGCGATGGCTACCCGGTACGAACCGCATGCAGCCGCTTTCCGATGGCGCCGGGGACAGCGCAACCCAGAGCGTGATTTCATCCGCCTGATCCAGCCCCCAATAGGTGAGATCCTGATGCCAGCTGACGAAGCTTGGCGTGTTCGCTTCCTTGATGAACAACCCCGACCCCCAGAGGATTACATCGGGCCCCAGAATGGCGGTGGCGGCAGCAATCATATTCGGGTGCCGGACCAGCCGGTCGAAGGACGGCAGCAGCCGCGCCGGATAACCGCGCAGCAGGCGCAGGTGCTGCTTGTCGGCGCGCACCTCGTCCTCGGCCTTTTCCAGATCGGCGCGAATTTCAGCGGCTTCTTCCGCCGACACGATGTCGAGCGGGAAAACATAACCGTCGCGGGCATAATCCGCAGCCAGCGTGGGGGTTGATACGTTCATGGCATGTTTCTCCGGACCCGTTCGGGCCGTGGCCCAATCACCGGGAAGCTTAACGGCGATGAACCGTGCCCGACAAGTCACCCGACGATAAATTAATGCACCGACAACCGCGAAACTGACAAATACCGCTTGGTCTAAATCTGTCCCGGGGCAGTAACTGCTAGGCAATTATTATCGCGGCCCATCAAGCCGAGAGGCGGTAGGCAATGCCATCCAGATTTCCCATGGTTATCCGGTACCCCTGCTCCAACAGCAATTGTGTCGCCTCGTTTTTCTCTTCTCTGCTCATATTGGCGACTTCAAAATTGATCATACTTGGCTTTATGACATTGAAATCAATCATCTTCAGGATTTCCAGATCGAAACCTTCGGTATCGATTTGAAGAACGTCCACCTCGCGGCCGTCAGCATGTTTTTCGATAAGGGTTTGGAATGTGATACTATCAATTGTCGATTCTCGGATACGACTGGCAACATCCGGAATATGCCGTGCCTGGGACTCAACAATGTCCCGCCGGAAAGAGGAAAACTGGCTCGCCCAACTAAATTCCTCAGGATCGATCTGAACAGTGTAAATGGTCTGTTTTCCGTCCGTCTTTCCAATCGCGACATTCAAAAGTTTAACAGCCGGATAGCTGCTGTAATTTTCCTTTAAAACATCAAATACATCCGGCAAGGGCTCAATCATGATCCCTGACCAGCCGTGATCCCGCACATACCTATGGATCGGATCACCACGCACACCATCATTGGCGCCGATCTCAACGAAGAAAATATCACTCTTTTTTGACAACAAATTTGTGGCTACAAAGTCAAAATTCAGCCGAAGTTCGCGCTCATCATCCTTGATGATGGCTGCCGGCTTCCAGCGCAAATCATACGACAGCCTGTTCAGTATTAATTCAACTTGTCGCCATAAATACTTAAAAATACGGAGCACCATTAGCTTATTCTCCAAATACTTTCTTGCAACATAGCATTTTTATTAAGAGTCTGACTCGAAATGATATCCATGTTTTCATGCTCTTGCCAATCGTCGGGCGAGCAGTTGAATGCTGGCGATCAGGAGCCATGCCTCCGCGCTTTCGATGGTTTCCTCGAAATCTTTGGCGAGACGGCGGTTACGACCGAGCCAAGCGAAGGTGCGCTCAACCACCCAGCGGCGGGGCAACAATACGAACCCCTTGGCGGCGTCGGAGCGCTTGACGATCTGCACGGTCCACTTCCCAAGTTTGGCCAGCGCGTCGCGCAACTTCGGTCCCGCGTAACCACCATCGGCGAAAACATGGCGCAACCGGGGAAAGGCGTGGCGTATCGACGCCAACAGCGCGGGCGCGCCGTCGCGATCCTGGATATCGGCGGCGTGAACCATGACGGCGACCAGAAAGCCGCCTGTGTCGGTCACGATATGACGCTTGCGCCCTTTGACCTTCTTTCCCGCGTCATAGCCCCGAACACCGCCGCTTTCCGTGGTTTTCACCGTCTGGCTGTCGATCACCCCGGCGGTCGGGCTGGTCGTGCGCCCAGAGGTTTCCCGCATCGACATCACCAGTTGGCGATTGATGACGTGCAAGGTTCCATCCGAGCGCCAAGCGTAAAAATATCGCTGGATCGTACTGCGTGGCGGAAATTCCCGGGGCACCATGCGCCATTGGCAACCGGTGCGCGCCACATAAAAAATCCCATTCACCACTTCTCGAAAATCCGTGGTTCGCGGGCGGCCTAATCGACGCGGCGGGGACAATAATGGCGAAATCAAACGCCACTCCTTATCCGTCAAGTCGCTTGCGTAACGAAGGCTCGAACGATCAAACTGCGGGCGGGTGATCTCAGTCCACATGTTGTGTCTCCTCATTTGCTTCAACACAAACGAGAGAATCACAACTTACTGAAATCACTCAACTCATTTCGGGCCGGACACTTAGACCTACAAAGTAACTGTGATCGCAGGCCACCGTCACGGCAAGCTGACCCGATCAAACCCCTTTTGCGTTCGCGAAGAATGCGCAACGGCATGTTTCATTATCCTTGTACACGGCTTATTCAGGTTTGCCATCACCGCAGCAACTTGAATTCTGTTCAGTTCCGCCCCATCCTTGCCCCATGGCTATTGCTGCAAAACCGATCCCGTCCTTTGCCGCGCTGCGTGCCTTTCACGCGGTGGCGACGCATGACCGCTACCGGGACGCGGCGGCGACGCTGGGTATCACGGAATCAGCGGTCAGCCATCAGGTGCGCAAGCTGGAAAAATTCCTGCAGACGGCGCTGATCGACCGGTCCGGGCCGCGCGCCGCATTGACCGATACCGGGCGGCGCTATTTCGAACAGATCGACCCTGCGATCCGCCAGATTCAAGTGGCAACCGAAGCGCTGCAGCCCGCCAGCGGACGCAGTACCGTGCGGCTGACCCTGCCACCCTCGCTGGCGGCGGCCTGGCTGATCCCGAAGCTGGGAGCGTTCGAGGCGGAAAGCCCGAATATCGACCTGCAGATCATCACCACCACGCGGGTCGTCGACCTGCGGCGCGATCAGGTCGACATGGCAATCCGGCTGGGCAAAGGGCAATGGCCGGGCGTCGAAGCCGAATTTTTACTCGGTGAAACCGCAATGCCCGTCTGTGCGCCTAGCTATCTGGAACAGCTTGCCGGCAAGGCGGATGCCGACACAACGCCGACACTGGCCGGCGCGCGGTTGATCATCAATGGCAGTTTTCCGGCGGAATGGGAGGAGTGGTCCCATGCCCGTGGCTTGCCGACCCCCGATACCAAGGGCGCGATCACGCTGGATTCGATTGCCCAGGTGCTGCAGGCCGTGGAAAGCGGCCACGGCATGGCGATGGGCCGGCGGCCATTGGTCGATGACTGGCTGACGCGCGGCGCGCTGATCGCCCCCTTCGGGGAGGCCGACCCGACCGGGGCGGGCTATTACCTGTGCCGCGCCGCCGGGCAGGCACCGACCGCCGCAACCCGGCGGCTGGAACGCTGGCTGCAATCCGTCGCCGGTCCACAACCCCTATCGACTTGAATAAAATTCATGTCGTCCTGAAGCGAAGTCGCTGGAATTGCGGGGCGGCTTGCCCCATTTTCTGCTGCAACGGATGGTCGCGGCACGGCCCGACCCGAACAGGAGATACGACATGACCCAGTTAGCTGGCGAACGGCCCGCGGTCCGGCAGGAAGTCCAGTCCTCGCTGACCTTCATCAAACCGCAGGACACCAAGCCTTACTTCAACAGTTCCGCGCTGACGGGCGGCGCGCCCGAAGTGTTTTTCGAAACCGAACGGCGCAATGTCACGGTCGAGGATATGCGCCCGGTCGCGGACACGCTGTCGCTCGACGTTCAGGGCTTCGAACTGATGACCTACCCCACCGCTGTTGACGACCTGTATGACGACGAAGCGGTCGACACCGCCTATGCCGAAGAACTAAAGGCGCTGCTGACCGAGCATATGGGCGCAACTTCGGTGCATATCTTTGATGTCACCCGGCGTTCGGATGGCGGCGCCGGTGCGCCGAACCGGGACGGGCTGCGTGGCCCGGCCGACCGCGTGCATGTGGATTACACCGTCAAGAGCGGCCCGCAGCGGACCCGCGACGTGCTGGGCGATGCAGAAGCCGAACGCCTGGTTAAAGCCGGCGCCCGCATCGCGCAGGTCAACGTGTGGCGCCCGATCAAGGGCCCGGTGAAGCGTTCGCCGCTGGCGCTGGCCGATGCCTCCAGCGTGAAACCCAATGAGCTGGTCGCAACCGATCAGGTCTTCCCGGACCGGGTCGGTGAAATCTACAACGTCGCCCATGCCTGGACACAGCGCTGGTACTATGCCGCCGATATGGAACGCGACGAGGTGATCCTGATCAAGGGCTGGGATAGCGACGACCAGCGCGCCCGCTTTGCACCGCATGGCGCCTTCGTACTGCCGAATACCGAAGACGCCCCGGCCCGCGAAAGCATCGAGGTCCGCACGCTGGTCGTGTTTGAAAAATAGACCCGATGGCAAAGCCCGAATCGATCAGGGCCGATGGTACCGCTTCCCGCGATGCCATCGGCCCTTTTCCATTATATCGCCTGAACCAGGCTCGGGATTTGTTGTCGTTTCCGCAAACCGTCGTCGCAGATTGAATCAATCTGCTCGGGATTTGTTGTCGTTTCCGCAAACCGTCGTCGCAGATTGAATCAATCTGCTCGGGATTTGTTGCCATTTCCGCAAATCGTCGTCGCAGATTGAATCAATCTGCTCGGGACTTGTTGTCGTTTCCGCAAACCGTCGTCGCAGATTGAATCAATCCGCTCGGGATTTGTTGTCGTTTCCGCAAACCGTCGTCGCAGATTGAATCAATCTGCTCGGGATTTGCTTTAATCGTCGGGCCAGATCACCGTCGATGCCGCGAGTTCCGGCCAGCCGATCGGCGATCCCGCGATGGCTGCCGCTTCGGCATCGGGCAGCGATTCATCCCACCGACCGCCGATAAAGCGCTGGCCCGTGACCTTGTCCGCATCGCGCGAACACAGCCACGCAACCGGCGGGCCCATCACGCCGGGGCGTAACATCTTCGCCGTATCCATCCCGGCCTCCTTGGCGATGAACGCGGTATCGGTCGGTCCACCGGGCACCACCACATTGACGGTAATACCGGTACCGTCCAGTTCCTGCGCCCAGGCCGACGAGCCCGCTTCCAGCGCCGCCTTGCTGGCGCCATAGGGCATGTTGCGCAGCATGGTGAAGAAGCTTGTCGTCACATTGATGATACGGCCCCAGCCGCGTTCCTTCATGCCCGGCAGTGCCGCGCGCATCATCTGCACCGGTCCCTCGGTGTTGACCGACATGAACTTGCCCCAGACTTCCGGCGTCAGTTCTTCGATGGTCAGCAGGTTCTTTTCGCCGTCGGGGCGGATCTTGCTGGCACCGAAACCGGCATTGTTGACCAGAACATCGACCTGCCCGAACGCATCAGACACCTTGCCAACCGTGATTTCGCAATCGCCCGGATTCGCCACATCACCACCAAGCGCGAGCACACCATTGGTGCCGGCTTCCTGATTGATCGCCTCCGCCGCACGCGCTGCCGCATCACCATCGATATCCATCAACGCCAGCCGATGGCCATCCCTGATCATCCGCCGTGCCATCGCCTGCCCGATTCCACCAGCACCGCCGGTGATAATCGCCACCCGTATATTTGTCTGCTCGCTCGCCATCGTATCCGTTCCTCCCTGAATGCCGTTCATCGGAAGATTACAGGAACGCGCCGGTGATTTTCCAGTACAGCACGCCGCCCATTCGGCGAAAAATTCGCCACCTCCCTTCGATGAAGAAATCCGGCGCTTTGCAATTCATCGCACCAGCCCTTAACCTCGAGCCCTCAAGGTCGGCCGAGTTCCATGGCACTAGCGGACAATGCCCGTTCGCGAACGAGGCAACCGGCGCTGACGTTGGCAACCAGGAGCGCAGCCCCATGCAACCGCGGACAGCATCCCAAACACCTGACACACTCAATTCAGTCTCTTGTCGAAACCGCCAGACCAGCCGCAGGATATTGCTTGTTTCGCTTCTGGCGGCAGTTGGCCTTGCGTTACCCGGCTGTCAGACAAATTCCCCCGGCGGCAGTTCGGGCGCACCAAAGGCTATTTCCCTTGAGGAAGCGAAGGCCATTACCGCCCAGTTCAAGACGACCTCCTACGTTCCGCCCAACAGGTCAATAGACGATATCCGGCGCGTCCTTCGTTCGCCCCGCAAACAGCCTGCTGACTGTACCGCAGTACAGTCGGAACGGCGCTACGAATTGAACATTGTTCTCGGCAGCGTCGGCGACACTTCGATGAGAGCCGAAGGGAAGGCAGATTCCGTCCGGGGCATCGTCGATCGGGAAATGCAGCGCGGCCAGTTCAAGAATATGGAATCGCTGCTGGAGGAGGCGATCGAGAAAACCTCCCGGGGCGAGGAGGAATGGGACCGCTATTACGCAACATCACACGCAACGTTCCGGATCCTGCTGTCGCAGATTCACCTGGCAACCGGAGATACCGAACAGGCACTGAAAATGCTCGATTTGGCGGAGCAGGAACTCAACAGCACATATTCATCACGGGATAATGCGCTACGATCCGCGCGCAAGAATTCCGCCAGACAAGCGCTCACCCCGCTGGTTTTAGCCTATCGGAATCAGATCGAGGGCAATCACGAGATTGCCGAAGCCAATCTCCGTACCGCTGTAAACAACCGATTCCACCTCGGCTACAATATATCCCTAAGAGTCTGACTCGAAATGATATCCATGTTTTCATGCTCTTGCCAATCGTCGGGCGAGCAGTTGAATGCTGGCGATCAGGAGCCATGCCTCCGCGCTTTCGATGGTTTCCTCGAAATCTTTGGCGAGACGGCGGTTACGACCGAGCCAAGCGAAGGTGCGCTCAACCACCCAGCGGCGGGGCAACAATACGAACCCCTTGGCGGCGTCGGAGCGCTTGACGATCTGCACGGTCCACTTCCCAAGTTTGGCCAGCGCGTCGCGCAACTTCGGTCCCGCGTAACCACCATCGGCGAAAACATGGCGCAACCGGGGAAAGGCGTGGCGTATCGACGCCAACAGCGCGGGCGCGCCGTCGCGATCCTGGATATCGGCGGCGTGAACCATGACGGCGACCAGAAAGCCGCCTGTGTCGGTCACGATATGACGCTTGCGCCCTTTGACCTTCTTTCCCGCGTCATAGCCCCGAACACCGCCGCTTTCCGTGGTTTTCACCGTCTGGCTGTCGATCACCCCGGCGGTCGGGCTGGTCGTGCGCCCAGAGGTTTCCCGCATCGACATCACCAGTTGGCGATTGATGACGTGCAAGGTTCCATCCGAGCGCCAAGCGTAAAAATATCGCTGGATCGTACTGCGTGGCGGAAATTCCCGGGGCACCATGCGCCATTGGCAACCGGTGCGCGCCACATAAAAAATCCCATTCACCACTTCTCGAAAATCCGTGGTTCGCGGGCGGCCTAATCGACGCGGCGGGGACAATAATGGCGAAATCAAACGCCACTCCTTATCCGTCAAGTCGCTTGCGTAACGAAGGCTCGAACGATCAAACTGCGGGCGGGTGATCTCAGTCCACATGTTGTGTCTCCTCATTTGCTTCAACACAAACGAGAGAATCACAACTTACTGAAATCACTCAACTCATTTCGGGCCGGACACTAAGTGAGCTACAATCGAAAACCGGCCAGAACCTGCTGCTGCAGGGCCGCGTTACGGAAGCGGAGTACGAAATAAGGGAGGCCTGGCACAGCGAGTACGAAATATTAGAATACACGCCACACAAGCTCTTTTCGGCGAACCTCGCCTTGCCGACGCGGCAGCTTGCGGAAATTTTCCTCCTCCAGAACCGGCTGGAAGACGCAAAATACCTGTCTGAAATTGCCGTGGATATGTACGAGGTCGATTGCGTCGCCGCGGATTCCGTTGGGCTCGCACAGGCGATCCACACACTGGCACAGATTCAGGCAGCGCGATCCGATTGGGGCGGTATTCTGTCCAAATTCGAGGAAATGCGGCAGCGGCTGGACGGCGAGCCGGCGAGCCGGAAGCGTTCGAGCGTCTGTATGGTAGCAATCTCGAATGGCTTCTGGCACAGGCCAAGACAGGGTCGGCTGCAGCGGCAATCCGCCAGTTGCAGGCAACCGTCGATAGTCTATCTGACAGGGCGGGCGAATACGAGCATGCCGAATATCTGGGGGCATTGGCTTTCGCCCAATACATCGCAAAGGACCACAAGACCGCGCGACGGAATTTTGCCATGGCGATCCCGGTCATTCTGGAAGGACAGACCAGCAGCGGCACAGCCGTCAGAGACAAGGTCAAGAGCGTCCGTCAGCACCTTATCCTTTCCGCTTATATGAAAACCCTGCTGCATGCCGCTGAACAGGCCGCGTCCGAAAACGTTGCCAATGAGGCGAAAGCAGAGCTTTTCCGCATCGCCAATGTCTCGCATCTCGGCCGCGTGCAACGGGCGGTAACGGCGGCGGCGGCCCGAAATGCAATCAGCGATCCCGCACTGGCTGAACTGATGCGGCGCGAACAGGGTGCCTTGCAGGAATCCGAAACAATCCTCAATATGATTTCGAACCTGCAGCTCGCACGGTCAGACCAGGTTCGCAAAGAGAATATCGTTACCCTTCAGGCCAGGTTCTCCGCCCTCAGCAGGTCGCGGCGGACGATCATGCAGGAAATTTCACAACGCTTTCCCGCCTATGCCAACCTTATCAATCCGGGTCCAACAACGCTCGACGATGCCGTCACAGCCCTTCGTCCCGGAGAATCCATGATCGTCTTCCATGTTAGCGAGACCGGGACGCTCGTCTGGGCCATTCCAGAATCGGGAAAAGCTGCCTTTGCGCATCTGCCAATTCCGGAACGAAAGATCGCCGAGTGGGTGAACGGCCTTCGCGTTGCCCTGGACCCCGACGCCTCGACCCTTGGCGAAATTCCCATATTCGATATGGCATTGAGCCATCAGGTATTCCGCAGTCTGCTGGCACCGGTCCAGGCCGGCTGGAAGAATGCGGAACGAATACTCTTGATCCCGCATGGCGCGTTGGGCCAGTTGCCGTTCGGGCTGCTGGTCACGGCGCCGTATGAACGACCAGAACCCGCTGACGGTTCGGTCCTGTTCAGCAGTTACAAGGGTGTTCCCTGGTTTATTCGTCAGGCGTCCATCGCGCGCTACCCGTCCGTAAACGCGCTGTTGGCATTACGGAACGCCCCCGCGCAACAGCAGCTTGGCAGCCCGATGGCCGGTTTTGCGGATCCGCAATTCCAGGTGAATGACGGTCGCAGCAAAGATATGAAAACCACGACAACGCCGGCGCAGGTGGCGTCTCGCGGTGTATCGAAAGCAGGCGCCCGCGCGACGACTTTCCGCCGTCGCAGCGTCCCCGATACTCGTGAGCGCACCAGCGCGAAGCTGGCGGCGCTCCCAAGGCTGCCGGATACGTCGGAAGAGGTCAAAGGCATCGCCCGCGCCTTGAACGCAAACTTCGAACAATCTGTTTTCACCGGCATTCAGGCAAACGAACAGACCGTTAAGACGATGACACTGACCGACCGGCGGGTAATTGTGTTCGCAACACATGGCCTGATACCGGGTGACCTGGACGGGCTGACCCAGCCAGCACTAGCACTGACGGCACCAGCGATCGCGAATATCGAAGGCGACGGGCTGCTGACCATGAGCGAAATCCTGAATCTCAAGCTCAACGCCGACTGGGTGATTCTGTCGGCCTGCAATACTGGCGCCGCGGAAGGAGCTGGCGCAGAAGCGATCTCGGGATTGGGCCGGGCGTTCTTTTATGCTGGGGCCCGTGCGCTTCTGGTCAGCAACTGGCCCGTGGAAACAACATCCGCGACAAAGCTGACAACAACGCTGTTCGAGATTCAGCAAGGCACCTCAAAGCCCTCGAGGGCGGAATCGCTGCGCCAGACGATGCTCACCCTGATCGATGATGGCGGATACAGGAATAGCGCTGGTGACATGATCTTCAGCTATGCCCATCCGCTATTCTGGGCGCCGTTTACGCTGGTTGGAGATGGCGGGCAGAAGCACCATATCAACTGAAATCATGGCGCGGGATCAGTAACCCGCCACAACAGTGGAGACGCGAAATTGGACCGCCGTCGGTTTTTGCATTTTATCGGGGTGACGGGGACAGCGATGACCGTCTTCTCCGGTGGCATTGCCGCCGCCCCCTTACCGCTGCACACCCGCCGGATCCCGAAGAGCGGCGAAGCCATCCCGATCATCGGCATGGGGTCATGGATCACGATGAATGTCGGCAATAATGCGGCGCTGCGGGCGGATCGACTGAAAGTGGTGCAGGCTTTCTTCGACCAGGGCGGGCGGATGATCGATTCCTCGCCCATGTATGGTTCGTCGGAAGAAGTCATCGGCTGGTGCATGGCGCATGTCACCGACCCTACCCCATTGTTTGCCACCACAAAGGTCTGGACCCCGACACAATGGATCGGCGTGCGGCAGATGGAAGATTCGTTCCGGTTATGGGGCGTCGACCGTTTCGACCTGATGCAGGTGCATAATCTGCTGGACTGGGAAGCGCATCTGGAAACGCTGCTGGAATGGAAGGCAGCGGGCCGGGTGCGCCACATCGGCATTACCACATCGCATGGCCGCCGCCATGACGAGTTGATGGAAATCATGGCGTCGCAGCCGATTGATTTCGTGCAGTTCACCTATAACCTGCTCGACCGTGACGCCGAACAGCGGCTGTTGCCCCTGGCGGCGGAGCGCGATATCGCCGTCATTATCAATCGCCCGTTCCAGCGCGGTGGCCTGTTTGACCATACCGACGGACACCCCCTGCCCGGCTGGGCCGCGGAATTCGATGCAACCACCTGGGCGCAGTTCTTTTTGAAATTCGTCGTGTCCCATCCCGCCGTAACCTGCGCCATTCCCGCCACCAGCCGGGTCGACCACCTGCTGGAAAACATGGACGCGGGACGGGGCCGGCTGCCGCACGGGGAAATGCGCCAGCGCATGATCCGGCATATCGAAAGCCTGTAACCGATGATCCCGTTTTCAAAAGATGTTTTCCTTGGCGTGGTCGAACACTACGCCGCCATGCTCTGGCCCGCCCAGATCGTCGCCTTCCTGCTGGGTTGCGCGATCGTTGATATGATCCGCCGCCCGCGCGTCAACAGCGATCGGCTCGTCTGCGGGTTGCTGGCCGCGGGATGGTTCTGGATCGGCAGCATCTACTATGGCGAACATATCGCGGGGCTGAGCTGGGCCGCGTGGATTTCCGCCGCCGCCTTCACGGTGCAAGGCGTATTGCTGCTCGTGCTCGGCACCGTCCGCAACAGCATCTCCCTGCGCTACGAACGCAATGCAATGGCCAATTGCGGGCTGGGATTCATGCTGTTCGCGCTGTTCGGCTATCCCGCGATAGCCGCTGCCAACGGTATTCCGCTGACGGCGGCCCCGGTTTTCGGCTTCGCGCCGGACCCGACAATCCTGCTCACGTTCGGCGCATTGCTGATTGCCAAAGGGCGGATGTCCCTGATCCTGTTCGTCATACCCCTGGGCTGCGCCGCTGCAAACGGCGTTTCCGCCTGGCTGATCGGGCTGCCCGCCGACTACATCATGTTACCGGCCGCCATTGGCGCGCTTGCCCTGATGGTCAAGAAAACCCGTTCATCCTGAAACCGGTTGGCTAGCCACCGCATCCCATCGCCAGCAGGGCTCACCGGCCCTGATCGGGATTCCGCCAAGCCATCGTTCCGGCGGCATCAGCGACAGGAAATCACATCGCCCGGCCAGCACATCAAGACCGGTATCATTGATCGCCAGCGCCCAGTGTGCCCAGCCCGATTCCCCGGATTCGACATCGAAGACCGGTTTATCGGCATGCATCATCGATCGCAGGATATGAAGAAACATTGTATCGCCAAGCCAGGGTAACGGCTCGCGCACCATCATCAGTTCATGAAAGACCTGTCCAGCGGTCCGGGCGCCATCGCGCAGGATTTCGAGAATCAGCCGTTCGGTCAGGCTGAGCCCATCCACCATCCCCGGCAGTTCCATCAAATGCCGCCGCACCGCGCCGGCCATATAGGGCAACGCTGCGCATCCATCCTGCACCAGCACCTGCAATGCGCCAGGCTCCGGCGCGCGCAGCGCCGCCCAAACCCGGCGACCCAGGTCAAGCTGCACGTCAGTCACCGGGGTCCGGGTTTCCCGCAGTGCGCGCAGGGCCTCGGGCGGCAATTGCCCCAACCCCAGGAATCGGTCGATGCCCGGATAACGATCGGTCGTCACCATTTCCAGCACGGCGGGCGTCTGGCTTTCCGCGAAATGCGCCAGCACGCGGGCGAGAATCAACTGGTCATAAGTATCGTGTTCGAACCACAACACAACCCGCGCATAATCGCAGGCCGCCGATTCCAGGCCATCCGCCTCCGCCGCGAGCTTCGCTGTTACCGCATCCAGTGCGACATCGTAGGATTCATTCAAAACCGGGCGCGCAGGGACAGCAAATCACCGGCCTCCGGCACAGGCCCCTGACAGACGGGATCGGAATATTCAAGGAAACCGCCACCGAACCCGCCCACCGACAGCGTCTTCCGGATATCCGACCCACAGCGCAGGTGTAGCGTCGCCATATCCGCATCTGGTGCGGGGCCGGGATCGGGCTTTCGATCCGCACGGGTCATCGCGATCACATCATGCCGGCATCGGGCGGGTTGGGAATCGAATTGATGACCTGCATCAGGCCTTCGCTGTACCGCGTGCGCAGATCAACCCAGTACGGGTCATCGCGCCGATACTTGCAGACATTGTCCGCGACGAAGCTGTCCGCCTTGTAACGGATCAGGTCAATCGGCCCTTCGACGGACAGGTTGCTTCGGATCGTGGCATCGAAAGAAATCAATGCCAGCTTCGCGGCCGCATCCAGCGTGGTTTCATCAACCACCGCGCGGTCCAGAATCGGCTTGCCGTATTTGGTTTCACCAATCTGCAACAATTGCGCCCGGGCCGATGCCTCGACGAAATTACCGGCGGAATAGATCTGGAACAGCCGGTGCGATTCACCCGTGATCTGTCCACCGACCAGGAAGGATGCGTTCGGGTCGCCATGCAGGCGGACATGCTCCCCGTCATGCTGCAGCACCTCGCGCAGCTTGCCGCCGACAATTCGCGCGGCGTCGAACATCGTTTTTGCCGCGAAAAGATCATGGCCCTCGACATCGCTGCGCAGGCTTTGCCGTAACAAAGTGACGACTGATTGCGTCGTCCCCAGGTTCCCGGCGGACAGCACCGTGATCACCCGCTCGCCCGGGTTCACGAAATTCGCCATTTTCCGGACTTTGGCGATCTGGTCAACGCCAGCATTCGTGCGCGAATCCGATGCCATGACCAGCCCGTCATCCAGAAACATGCCCAGACAATATGTCATTTTGTTTCCCCAAAAAGACCGCGCCACCGGCGCAATGCCAGCGCGCGAAATGAATTTCATACGACCGGAATGCGGCGTACAAGCGAATTATTAGTACATTGTGTATTAATTATTCCTGACATGATTGGGAGAATACCTTGAGCCGCAAACCGAACCCGGATATCAACCTGTCGGAGATCGTCGCCGTCGTCCGGCAGGAAATGGAAGAGCATATCGGCAAGGGCAAGGTGGCCAATTACATCCCCGCCCTCTCGCGCGTCGATCCGCGCAAATTCGGCATCGCCATCACCACCTGCGATGGGCAGACTGTTACGTCGGGTGATGCAGAAGAACCGTTTTCCATTCAGAGTGTCTCCAAGGTATTCGCCCTGACCATTGCGCTGGAACGGGTCGGCGAGGCGCTGTGGAGCCGGGTCGGCCGGGAGCCGTCCGGATCGGCCTTCAACTCCATAATCCAGCTCGAACATGAACACGGCATTCCCCGCAATCCGCTGATCAATCCGGGCGCCATTGTCGTTGCCGACGTGATCCTGAATGAACGTGATCCAAAACTCGCAATCACCAAAATTCTCGAATTCCTGCGCACGCGGGCCGATGACAGCTCGATCCAGATCGATATGGAAGTCGCGCAATCGGAAGCCGATACCGGCCACCGGAACACCGCCATGGCCTATTTCATGCGGTCGTTCGGGAATTTGAACGGCCCGGTCTATGACGTGCTGTCGGCGTATTTTCACCAATGCGCCATCACGATGAACTGCGTGCAACTGGCCCGCGCCGGGCTGTACCTGGCCAGCAGCGGGACCGACCCGATCAGCGGCGAGCGCGTGGTCAGCGAAGCGCGGGCCCGGCGTATCAATGCGGTGATGATGACCTGCGGCCATTACGATGCTTCCGGCGATTTCGCCTTCCATGTCGGTCTGCCGGGCAAGAGCGGCGTCGGTGGCGGCATTCTGTGCATCGCCCCGCAAACAGCATCCATCGCGGTGTGGTCGCCGGGACTCAATGCGGTTGGCAACTCGCTGGTCGGCTCGCTGGCGCTGGAGCGGTTGGCGCAACTGACGGGGTGGTCCGTATTCTGAAGCGGCGGTAAAGTCAGGCATGACAACCGACCGTCATGCGAATGAACAGGAGATCGCCCATGACCACAAACCCCACGGCCACGAAGCCCGCGACCGCCGGAAGTGAATCGCATCACGCACCGGAATTCAGGCACCCTGACGATATGGACTGGGAAATGGGCCGGTTCAAGAACCGCACGAAGTTCCTGTTCCACCCGTCAGACGAAAACCCGACGCGGCCGAATGCCGGGTTCCTGCATTACGAGCCGGGCGCCGGGTTCCCCTTCCACAAGCATGACTTTGCGCAGATCTGGTACATCATTGACGGCACCTTCCGCATGGGGGACCGGACCTATGGCCCGGGCACGATGGTCTGTATGGACGATCCGCATTACGAAGACGAAATGCATACCGATACCGGCGGTACGGTGCTGTTTGTCCAGTATCCCGGTCCCAATACCGGCGCGCGCCCGCTCTATGAGGGACGCATGAATCTGGCCCGCCCCGAAACAGCCGACGAGCACGACCTGGACCATTAAGCCGTCCGGATGCCGCCGGCGGATGCGACGAATTGGCGAAGTGGCACGGTTGATGGCCATGCCTAGAATGCGCGCCCGTTGCCGACGCCCGACCGACAGGAGTACTGCGTGACCACTGCCACACCGCCGTCCGGCGGCAATTCCGCCCCGCGCGCATCCTTCGTCGATGCCCTGCGCAGCGGCGGCATCCCACTGCTGATCATCGGCCTTGTCGCGCTGTTGATCGCAGTCGAATACATGCCATTGCCGGAAGGCGTCAGCCCGGACATCGTGCGCACCGGCATTCTGGTCGTGTTCACCATTGCGTGCTGGGCCATGAGCCTGCTGCCCGAACCGCTGACGACGCTGCTGTTCTTCCTCTGCGCCATGCTGTTCCATATCGCGGCGCCGACGACTGTCTTCGCCGGTTTCGCCACGCCGACCTGGTGGCTGGTGCTGGGCGGCACCATTGTCGGCATCGCCATCCGTACCACCGGCCTTGGCCCGCGGCTGGGGCGGTTTTTTTTCGGCCGGGCGAACGGGGGCTACAACTATTTCATCGCCATGATCGTGTTCGCCTCGGTCAGCCTTGCCTTCCTGATGCCGTCGACCATGGGCCGCGTCCTGCTGCTGGTCCCTATCGTGATGGGACTGGCCGACCGGCTGGGTTTCACGGCGGGACGCGTCGGCCGTACGGGTATGATTATGGCGACGGCGGCGGGCAGCTATCTGCCTTCGACCGCCATCCTGCCGGCCAATGTGCCGAACACGGTGCTGATGGGTGCCGCTGACACCCTGTACGGGATAAAGCTGCAATACGGATCCTATTTCCTGCTGCATTTCCCGGTTCTGGGGCTGATCAAGGGCGCCTTGCTGATCTGGCTGATCTGCCGCCTGTTCCCGGACACGGCGGAATCACAGCCCGCAACCGACAGCAGCCCGGGACGATTGTCATCCGGCGAAGGGCTGCTCGTCTTCCTGCTGGCGCTGATGCTGTCGCTCTTCGCGACCGATTTCTGGCATGGCATTTCACCGGCATGGGTCTGCCTGGGCGCGGGGCTGATCTGCCTGCTGCCGCAGACCGGGCTGGTATCGTCCAAGGAATTACAGCAGGGCCTCGCCATCGGGCCACTATTCTACGTTGCCGGATTCCTCAGCCTCAGCGCCGTGATCGCGCAAAGCGGCCTTGGCGGCTGGGCCGGGGGCGCGCTGCTCGATCTCGTCGGGATGACGCCGGATGATCCGCTTGGCAACATTCCGCTGGTCGCCGCGATCTATGCCGGGATCGGGTTGCTGACCACCCTGCCCGGACTGCCCGCCGTGCTGACCCCGCTGGCAAGTGAATTCTCGCAGGCCAGCGGGTTGTCCATCGAGACATTGCTGAAGCTGCAGGTTCCGGTCTTCGCCACCGTGTTCCTGCCCTACCAGTCGCCGCCGATGATGATCGCCATGCTGATGGGCGGGGCCAGCATGAAGGACGGGTTGAAGCTGTGCCTCATCCTCACCGCCATCACAATCGCCGTCATCCTGCCGCTCGATTTCGCCTGGTGGTGGCTGCTGGGTGAGTTCGACGCCTGAGGGGTGCTCGATAGATCAACAGGCCCCTCCAAAACCGCGCACCAGCTTTGTTACGATTGGGCGTCTGGATATGTCGGTTTTTTTTACAATCGGCTGCCCACCACTCTAATTTCCATAACACCCATTATTGTCAGTCAGTTACAGAGACCGGTCGGCACCAGCCGCGAAACATCTGTCGGAATTCTTTACAGATCCTGAGACGGCGACCCGGCTACTTCCTTGAAAACACATTATTTTTTTCGCGGCAAGAAAATTGCCTCGATGCGACGGGGCATTAAGCAAGTTTGGAGTACTACAGGAATGAGCAAAAATTTCACAAGCAATCGATGGACCAACAGGATCCCGCGATGGGTCGCTTCATCAGGCTTGAAGGCTCTTGTCGGCGCGACAATGATTGCCATTGGGTCATCCGCAGCCACAGCCGGTCCGATCGGATTCAGTTATGCGATATCCGGTGATGTCAACGTTCCGACATTCGCCCTGACAAACCAGTCAGACACGGCGCAGATTACGGGATATACGCTGACAATCGGCGATACCGCGTTCAATTTCGACGGCGTCAACAACAGCAGCCAAGGATATACGACCGGGTCGGGCAGTTTCACCCTCAATTTCCCCGATACGAACCTGTCCGGCGGTATCCGTTCAGACCTGGTCTCGTATGCATTCACCGGGTTCGACCCGACCGAGGTGTTTTCACACGACGCCGATGTCGATCCGGATAATTCGGACGTCGCGATCGATTTCCGCGATGTCCTGTTCAATAATGGCAGCGCGGACAATGCTGTTCTGACCGTCAGCTTCCTGGATGCTGGAATTGCGGGCGACCTGTCGCTGGTATTCGACGACGGCCCGGAGCTGTCAAGCTACCTTTTAACAGCGAGTGGTAGTATCGGCGATACCCCGGTTCCCGAGCCAGGCATGCTGGCGCTGTTCGGCATCGGCTTTGCCGGGCTGGGCGCGATGGCCCGCCGTCGGGCAAAACGCGCCTGACACCCTGAATACGGAGCGCGGGGTGCGTTGTAACGCGCACCCCGCCGTTACCCGCTCACTTTCGAGGCGACCTCTTCCATCCAGTAGGTCAGCCGGTCGCAATATTCCTCAGCTGAGGTTACCGTACGGGCGTCCGTGGACGTGCGCGCCGAATAGCTGAAGAACAGATGTCTTACGCCGATCTCGGCCATCGCCTCGATATCCGCGGCGATATTGGCCGCACCGCCGGTGAACAGGCGGTGTTCGCCCGCCTCGGTCCGGCCATCATCGCGGCTGCCGCCGTAGGACGCCGAACTGTAATTGAGTTCGATTGTTGCCGGGTCGCGACCAGCCTCCTCAGCCAGTTCATGCAATCGTTTGACCCGCGCGCGGTATCGCGTGAGCGTATCCAGCGGAAATTTCGGGTTGCTCGCAATCGGATACCAGGCATCACCCAGCGAAACCGCGCGGCGCAGGGCGGGGGCGCTTTCGCCACCGATCCAGACCGGCGGACAGGGTTTCTGCGCCGGTTGCGGCCGAAAATGGACACGGGGAAAATTCACATAATCCCCGGCATAGCTGGGTTCGTCGGCGGTCCAGACTTCCTTCATGACGCGGATGTATTCATCCGTTACCCGCCCTCGCTCGGCGAATGGTTCCGCGCCGATGGCCAGGAATTCCTCTTCCATCCAGCCCGTCCCGCAGCCGAGCGTCACGCGGCCTTCGGTTAACTGGTCGATGGTGGCCAGCGCTTTCGCAACCTGCAGCGGGTGCCGGTGCGGAATGACCATGATCGAACTCAGGATACGGATTCTCCCGGTGATGGCCCCGACATAGGACATCAGCGCAATCTGCTCCATGCTCTCGCCACTTAGGCTGCCGGGAAACTCGCCGCTGTCGGAATAGGGATAGCGGGAAGCGATATCGAGGGGCACCAGGATATGATCCGGCACCGTGGCATAGGTGAAACCCAGCGCCTCGCCATGGCGCACCAGTGCCGCAATATCCCGGCGGTTCGCCATCGGGCCGCGATGCGGAATGCTGAAGCCGTATTTCATCGTGCTGCCTGCCTTCAGGAAATTTTACAGCGCAACTCGCTCTGTAATGTCGAATGCAGGAAGCAGGTGCGCCTGCCGGAATGCATGACGTCGCGGGCGAAACCCGGGTCCGGTGCCTCCAGGTTCAGGAACAGTGCCGTGCCGATAACGGGCGTCGTGCCGGGCGCCGCACCCGGCAGCGGAATGTCGATCGCCTGGATCATGCGGTAGTCATGCACCGGGCGCTTCACCGCCGCTGCATACCGGCCAAGCTGGGTCATGAAGCAGAAACCGATTCCGGCAGCGGCCAGCACCACGCTGGAGGGCGCTGCAGCGACGCCCGCATCGGATGCGCCCCGATATTCGAACACCCCGACCTTGGGCCGGGCAATCCCCGTCACACCGGATATCACACCATCTGGCCCAACCTTTGCCGACGCATCCACGCGGTTGCGGCGGTTCTGTACCGTGTCCAGGCCGCCGCCGCCGGTCTGCACGAAATTCGGATCGTCGGGGCGGTAGCCGGTCTTGGCGATGCACGCCGGATCAGGCGTGCCCGCCAGCGCCGCCGTGGGCAGCGTATCTGCCGTCAATGCCAGCGCGCAGTCCGGTAGGTCGAGCGGCACGATGTCACCATTGGCAACCAGCCGGAACCGGCTTTCAAATACGCTTTTCATCAGGTAACCCGCCAGCGCGCCGGACACCGCCTCCAGCGTCAGCGCGGCTGCATCCTGCTTCGCCATTCCATCGATATCGACCACGACATCGGGGTTGAGGCCTTTGCCCTCCATCGTCCCAAGCAGGATCGAGCCGCTGAGACTGTAGTGATTGGTAAGGTCAACGGAGACGGCATCTGCGGCAATTCCCTGCGCGGCTGCCTTGTCCGCCACCGCCCCGGCAACGGAACTGGCCATCCCGGCGGCGAACCAGGCCAGCGGCGGCGGTGCCCAGTCGGTGCCCCCCAGTGCCGGCCCTTCGTCGCACAGTAATTGCCAGGCCTCGCCGGAATCAGGCCGGAAAATCTGGCCTCGCTTCTGCATGACATCCATGGGCTCGAACGCGGCCCAGACCCGTTCGAAACCTGCCGGCGGACCTTCCAGCCCGGCGCAGGCCTCATCCGCAGCGCGTGCGAGTGGGCCGGCCTGGCGCAAAAATGTTTCGGCGTCCGATAGTGACATGATGAATCCCCTCCCCGGATAGCACGCTGAGCTGCGGCGTTGGAAAAGCCTATACCCATCACCGGTATGAAGGGAACCGCCTGCGACCGTTTGGGGAACCGTGGCACCCCCTTCTACCCAGTGTTACAGGCGTGCTACGGTTTTGATCCGGGAATAGCGCCCGGCCGGAGCACGCCAGATTATTCCGGCCGCAGCATACGACACTGCAATGGGGAGCAAGTATCATGGCCCATACCGAAAACCTGACCCTTGACCTTGCGACGGAGCTAACCGCCCTGTCGATGGACAGCCTGTCCGACGCCGATATCCGCCAGTTGCGCAAGCTGGTCCTGGACTATTGCGCCGTCACGCTCGCCGGTTCGGTGCAGCCCTGGGGACTGATGCTGACCGAATGGGCAGGGCGCCACGGGGCCGCCGGAACCGCCCCATTGGTCGGCAGCGGACGCCTCGCGGGCGCGGCATCGGCGGGGTTGGTGAACGGCACCTCGGCGCATGGTTATGAGCTGGACGACACGCATGATGCCTCGATGAGCCACCCGAGCGTCGCTGTCATCACCACCGCGCTGGCCGTGGGCAGTGAAATCGGCGCGTCCGGGCGGGAGATCATGCCTGCCATCGTGGCGGGTTACGAAGCGATGACCCGTACCGGCATGGCCGCGAACGCCCTGGGTGTGGTCACGCATGGCAACCACCCGACCTGCCTGTTCGGACCATTCGGCGCGGCGGCGGCGGCGGCGAAACTGATGGGGCTGGATGCCGGCGGCATGGCCCGGGCCTGGGGTATCGCGCTGTCCATGACCGGCGGCGCCAACCAGTTCGCATTCGAACCCAAGGGCACGATGGTGAAACGCATGCATGGCGGTATCCCGGCACAAAACGGAATCATCGCAGCGCAATTGTCGCAGATTGGTATCGAGGGACCGATGCAGGCGTTGGACGGGCCGCTCGGTTTCCTCAAGGTCTATGGTCACAATCCCGACTCGTCGAAGCTGATAAAAGCGCAGGGCATGGCATACGAAATTCACAACATCAGCGTGAAACCCTATTCCTGCTGCCGCAAGTTTCACTCACTGATCGATGCGCTGGACCAGGCAACCGAAGGCTTCACCATCGACACGAACAATATTGCACGCATCCATGTGCGCTCGCCGGAAACGGCCATCACCGGACACCAGATGACACGCCCGGATTCCGTGATGGCGGCACAGTACAGCATGCCCTACATCGTCGGCGCGACCATGGCCTATGGACCCGACCGCTACGACGCTTTCGGCGACGATCACCATGGCGACCGGCGCATCCTCGACGTCGTCGACCGCGTGGTCGTGACGCATGAGGAAAGCTTCGACCCCATGGTACCGGCCAAGATGCCACACGGCGTCGATGTGGAGATGACTGATGGTACGGTGCGTTCCGCCGAAGTGCTGGACAGCTTGGGCACGCCAGAACGCCCGCTATCGGACGAAGGCGTTGCCCGCAAGGCCCGCGCGCTGCTGGCGACGGTGGACCCGGGCATCGACCTGGACGGGATCATCGCAACCGTCGATTCACTGCCGGAACTGGACGATATCGCAACGCTGGCAGGTTTGCTGATGGTGCCGGGTTACGGGACCAGAAAAGCCGCAGCGGCGGAATAGCATCGCAGAAAGGACAACACATCATGGCGACCTTCCTATTGATTCACGGCTCCTTTGTCGGCGGCTGGATATGGCAGCCGACGGCACGGTCACTGCGCAAACAGGGTCATATCGTTTACGCCCGCAGTGCCGATGGCTGCGCCGAGCGCAAGAACGGGTTGCGCGCCGGCCTTTCCGTGGCGAACGCCGCGCAGGAACTGGCCGACCTGATATTTTACGAAGACCTCGCCAACGTGACGCTGGTGGCCACCAGTACCGGCGGGATGATCGCACAGGCGTTGGCGCCAATGGTGCGTGAGCAACTGGGCCGGATCGTCCTGCTGGATACGCTGATGCCGATGCCGGGCGAAAGCATCAAGGACATCGTCCGGCGCCCGGACGCCCCGCCATACCAGATGACCGAATTTACCCGCGGCCCGACCCACGAAGACATGGAAAACGGCTTGTTCGTGGAACTGTCCGGCGCGGTGAAGACATGGGCGCTGGATCGCGCCACACCGCACCCGCTGGCCCTGTCGGACGCGCAGCCGGGCGAAACGGACGAATTCTGGAAACTGTCCTGGAATGCGACAGTCATCCGCTGCGCGACAAGCCCGAATCCACCGGAGTCCCATCAGCGCCGCACGGCGGAAACACTGGGCGCCCACTACTTTGAAATCGACGCGGGCCACTACCCAATGCTCACCGATCCGGGCGACACGGCGGAACTGCTGCAGGCCGAAGCGGAGCGTTGAGGAAACGCCGTCAAAAAATGACCCTTGACGAAACATCCATATATCGTGTTTTCTGGATATATGGATAAGAAGCAGACCCTTGATGCGCTGTCCGCGCTGTCCCAGGAAACCCGGCTGGACGTCTTCAGACTGTTGATGAAGGCTGAACCCGAAGGACTGCGCGCCGGTGACATCGCCGAAAGGCTGGGGGTGCGTCAGAATACCATGTCCGCCAATCTCGGCATTCTCGAACGCGCCGGGCTGATCCAGGGTATCCGGGAAGGCCGCAGCATCCGCTACACCGCCGTGCTGGATAATATGCAGGCGCTGCTGCGGTTCCTGCTGGAAGACTGCTGCGGGGGGCAACCTGAGTTATGCGCCCCGCTGCTGGGCGATATCGCCGCGTCCCGCTGACAAGAACCGAACCAAAACAGAAAATCACGGAAAGCACATCGATCATGACCACAGATACGACAGCCGCCGCGCCGGCGGGCATCGGCTTCTTTGAAAAATGGCTGTCCGTCTGGGTCGCCTTGTGTATCGCAGCGGGGATCGGCCTGGGCAGTGTCGTACCCGAATTGTTCAACGTTCTGGCAAAACTGGAATACGCCTCCGTCAACCTTGTCGTTGCGGTGCTGATCTGGGCGATGGTCTATCCAATGATGGTCAATGTCGATTTCGCCAGCCTGCGCAGCATCGGCGACCGTCCCAAGGGGCTGGTCATCACCATCCTGGTCAACTGGCTGGTCAAACCTTTCACCATGGCAGCGCTCGGCGTGCTGTTTTTCGAGGTCCTGTTTGCCGACCTGATCGAACCAGCCGATGCCGAACAGTATATCGCCGGGCTGATCCTGCTGGGCGCGGCGCCCTGTACCGCGATGGTCTTCGTGTGGTCGCAGCTCACAAGGGGCGACGCGACCTATACGCTGGTGCAGGTATCGCTGAACGACGTCATCATGATCTTCGCCTTCGCACCGCTCGTCGCGCTGCTGCTGGGTGTCACCAGCATCGTTGTGCCGTGGGAAACGCT
The DNA here is from genome assembly GCA_943788635.1 of uncultured Alphaproteobacteria bacterium. Classification (GTDB taxonomy): domain Bacteria; phylum Pseudomonadota; class Alphaproteobacteria; order UBA8366; genus MarineAlpha4-Bin1. Next base: position 61,146 of record CALSRA010000032.1, read on the forward strand.
GCTGCTCTCAGTCGGCCTGTACGTTGTCATCCCGCTTGCCGCCGGGATCGTAACCCGGCACTGGCTGGTCAGCCATGCAGAACGGGGCGAATCCGGCGCGGCGGCGGTCGAGAAATTTACCGGCGCAATCAAGCCTTTCTCCGTTTCAGGCCTGCTGGCCACGGTCGTGCTGCTGTTCGGCTTCCAGGGACAGGTCATCCTGGACCGGCCGTTGCTGATCGCGCTGATCGCCGTGCCGCTGATCATCCAATCATACGGTATCTTCATCATCGCCTATGGCGCCGCCTACCTGTGGAAGGTGCCGTTCAATGTGGCCGCACCCTGCGCCCTTATCGGTACATCGAACTTCTTCGAACTGGCTGTGGCGGTCGCGATCAGTCTGTTCGGCCTGACCTCGGGCGCGGCGCTGACCACTGTCGTCGGCGTCCTGGTCGAAGTGCCGGTCATGCTGTCGCTGGTGGCCTTCGCCAATCGCACGCGGGGGCATTTCCCCGGCAAGTGACTTAGCGCTGTACCGAACGGCATACGACATCCGCTGACAGGCAGCGAACCCGAAACAGCTTGACCCGGCAACCACTTGTTGAAACAAGGGGCCTCACATTCCCTCTCGCGGATGCAAGCCGACATTGTCGAAGAAGCCCACCTTTGCCGTCTCCCGGGCCGTGCAGCAGAATACGCTGCGCGGGATCATGTTCATGTGCTTCGCCGTCGCGCTGATGCCGGTCATGAACACGATTGCCAAGTCACTGGCCGCGGAATACCCGTTGCAACAGATCGTCTGGGCGCGATTCACCGGTCATTTCCTGATCATGGCCATGCTGTTTCTGCCGCAACGGGGCTGGCGTGTCTTCGTCACGACCCGGCCACTGGTCCAGCTTGCCCGCTCCCTGACGATGTTCACCTCCAACGGCTGTTACATTGTGGCGCTGTCCACCGTATCGCTGGCAACGGCGTCGTCGGTCAGCTTCACTGCACCGCTGATCGTCACCGCGCTGTCGGTGCCCCTGCTGGGTGAACAGGTCGGGCCGCGCCGCTGGGCCGCCGTACTCGTAGGCTTTGCCGGGGCGCTGATTATCATTCGTCCGGATGGCGCGTCGATGGCAACGGGCGAATTGCTGGTGCTCGTTTCCGCAACATCTTTCGCCCTGTACCAGATCCTGACCCGCAAGCTGGTCTCCGTCGACGCCCCGGACACGCTGATCCTGTACACCGCATTGGCGGGTACGATTGTCACCAGCGCCGCCATGCCGTTCTATTTCGAAATGCCACGCGAATGGCTGGACACACTCGCCTTCATTCTGCTGGGCGGTATCGGCGGCGGAATCCAGTATCTGGTCATCAAGGCGCTGCAATACGCAGCGGCCGCGATCACCGCGCCCTTCATCTATGGCCAGCTGATCGGCGCCACGATCCTGGGCTATATCTTCTTCGGTGATTTCCCGGATAGCTGGACCTGGGTCGGTGCCGCTATCATCGTCGCCAGCGGCGTCTATGTCGCCTATCGCGAACGCGTGCGGGCACAGCAGGACGATCCGTCGTAACGGACCACTGCACGCTCTTCCGGTTCTTTCGATTAGCGAAGCCTCGGCGCCATCGTGCCGATCCAATGGCGCTCGCCAGACTCATCCTGCATTGTCCTAAACATAAAATTACAGTTTAAACTTGCGTTTATTTTTCCACGTTGCAACAATCTTTGCGGGAATTAAGGGGCTAGGTTTTGTTGGCAAGACTTCTGAGGGGAAGGCTGCCGATCCGGTTGAGACTGAATTCACCGTTTGAGGCTTCAAATTGGGGCCGGGTGAGCCGTGCGGGACATATTCATCACCCACGCTAGTTTCAGTCTGCGCGCAAAGGATCACATCACGTACGGCCCAACGACTATCAAAACAGGGTTGCAACGTGAGTATCAATCCAGAACGCAAAACGACAGAAAAAGGCCAGGCGACGGAACCCTATCAGTCGCGTGTGGTGCGAATTCTGCTCTACACCCTTATCGGATTAGCGATTTCCCATTTTGATCTTTTTGGACTTCTGTCGGCCGGCAACCGAACCGCAGAACGCATTTTTGTTGTCATTTCTGCCGCATTCAACGAAACGCCGCGCGAAGACCTGGTCTCCATCGTAGCGCTGGACAATGACAGTCTGCGCGCGATCGGGGAAAGCGGATGGCCCATGAGTTACAAGCGCCATGGTCAAATCATCTCCAAGATTATGCGGAACTGCCCCCGGGCCTTGTTCATCGATTTCGATCTGCAAAGCACCGACCCCGATGATTTAAGCGATATCGAGGACGAACTTCAGGCAGCCGCTGCCGAAATTTCGAGAATGCAAAATCCCAACTGCAGCCGGATGCTGGAGCGACGGAATTTATTTTTCGTCGCACCAGAGTCGGAAACCCAAATGTCACCCCCACAGCGGGTACTTGTAAAGTATGCGACGCCGGTCGACGCCAATTTCAGCTTCAAGGCTTTGGACAGCGGGCTGTATCCACTCCTTGACGATGATAGCAACCCCGGCAATCATACTATTTCGCCCGTTCTCAGGATGTATCGCGCCTATACCGTCCAGCAGACTCCCAAAAAGGACCTGCCGGACAGCGAACGGCTAAAGATCGGTAATTTCAAAGCCCCCATGGTTCTGCAATGGAGTCTGGAGGAACATCCCTATCAGCAACGCTGTACGGGGCCCAGTTACTGCTCGTCGGTAGGAGTCTCTTTCGCTGTTCACGGGATTCTCGGCAATCACCAGGCAAATTCCGCCAAGCCGATACAACCCTGTCTGAGCACCCTGTACATGAAGGCCGAAAGCCTTCTTCAGCACTATAATCAGGGCAAAGACGAAGACGGTGGCGTTTGCTTTTCAGGGACTGGGGCAAGCATCCCGGAAGCCGAAACGGGTTGCCTGAAGGATAACCCGATATGTGGCCGGCTGGTCCTCTATGGCGGAAATATCGCCCAATCTATCGATCTGGTCCGGACACCAGCCCATGGCCTGATACCAGGTGTGTTTTTCCATGCTGCCGCGCTCAGCAATCTCGTCAATTACAACGAGGAATATTTTTATAAGCTCGACCGTGCTTTCGAAAATATCCTCTCCGTTATCCTGACAATTCTGTTTTCTGTTCTGTTTGTTGTAGGCAGTGGCTTGCTGAATAGAATGGCACTTCCTGCCACCACTTCCGAAGATGACTGGCTTTCTGCCGACAGGAACAAATTTCCCAAGGCGGCCGCCCTGTTTGTACTTGGTTGCATTGTCGTCGCCACAGGCTTCGCCCTTACCTTCGTCCTCCATGTCGACATGATTCACTTGACCGTGCTGGCACTGGGACATCTCGCCATCATAACCGCAGTACACGCTAGCGGCCTGTATTGGGTTTTCATGAAATCATTCCGCCTTGTTTTCAGCTAGTTGGAGAGCAAAAAATGTCGCTATCATATCGTGCCAAGCCCTTCTTCATTTCGTCAATCGTGTCAATTCTGCTCACCTCGCTAAACGTCGGTGAAACCAGGGCGGAGGATGTAAAGGTTGTCGATATTCTTGCCTCTAAAATCTGGCTCTACAGCCCCGCGGGCAAGAAGGACAAAAAGGTAGCGGCAGCGGCAATCAAGGCAAGCGTCAAGTTTCCCTTCTTCGTTCCCGAAAAAAGTCTGATCAAGGAAAACCTGATGCCGCTTCCGGGTTTTGAGGGCGGACGCTTTCTCATCGACAAACGCGACATGATGGTCGAGGCATTTTCCTGCCCCAAGGGGATGACATTCTCTCCAGGCCGTTCCCTGGCCACATCCGGCGCAGGAGCATGCCAGTGATGTATTCCCGCCCATTAGGAAGAACAGTTGCCGCGTTACTTTCATTAATGCTCGTCGGAGGATGCCAGACAACCGGGTCCGGCGAAGATGCTTCCATTTCCGATTCCATTTCAAATACGTTTCGCGCCATCAATCCCTGGGACACAACGCCGGAAATTGATGAAAGGGTGATGGACCGGCTTCTCGCCGGAGCGCTGACCATCGAAGAACCGGCAGATAAGAATGCCACAGCACTGGAACCCGCTTCGGCAAATGACAATCAGGAAAACCCAACCCTACCGAAGCAGGCGCTGAAATCATTGACGCCGGGGCAGCGTTTTGATTGCAGTGCCCCAGCGCCACCAAAGACGGTTCCCGTCATGATGAAGCGCGGTGAGGGTATCGACAACGCCTATGTCCATCGACAGGGCCTGCTGGATATTACCAAGGTCGAGAATCACCTGAACCAGTTGCTTGGCAGAATCCAGGCAGTGTCACCGCAACCTGCCGTCCCTTCTTATGTGTATATCGAACCTGGCCGCGTGACGATGGCGCGTGCTGAAGCCACAGGCGCCATTAGTATTACTTTGGGCGCATTTCGGAAAACGGCCGAAGGCGTACGCCAAAAGGGTGGAAACCTGAGTGAAGCCGCTATCGTATTCCTGCTGGCACATGAGTACGGCCATATCCTGATGAACCACTTCAAGGATGGGCAGGCACAAAGCTCGTTTCAGCAGATTTCTCAACTGGCCGGACAAGTAATCCTCTGGCATACCGCGAAAACCAGCGGCAGCGACAGCGATCTGAACAGGGGGCTGGCGTATTCACGAGGCATTCCGCTGCTGCTCGAAATGGGCATGCTTCAAAACTGGAATCGCAGGGAGGAGATGCTCGCCGACCTGTTTGCAATCGATGTGCTCGAACGGCTCTGCTACAATCCGAAAGATGCAATCAACGCCATTGTCGCAATCGGCGATGTCGAGTCTGAATTCGGGAATCTGCCGATCTTCGATGACCGTCTATATACATCCAGCCTCGGATCTTATCTTAACGGCAACAGAGATGCTGCCGAAGCCCAAATAAAAGAATCACTTATTGAATCAGGCTTTCAGGCCGGAACCAGTTTGTTGCGCGAACTGATGGGGGAAACCCATCCATCATCGACAGACCGCCGGACACTCATCACGGCATACATGGAAGAACATTACGACGATTTCGATTCAGAGGCGCAATGGAAAGGCGATGTTTTATCCAAGTTGCGGAGTAGCAGGCAATACAAGAGCTGGGATAAGATTTATGGCTACATCGACAGTGCAAGCCTGACGATGGATATTCTTCCCTCCTCCTCGAAGGAGAGGCAGAAAATCGCACAAAAGGAAATGTATAAGGCGACTAACGGTCTCGGAAAAAACCACACTTATACCAGACTGCAATTCGCCTTAATTCGAGCAGAAGACAAAGATTTCAGCAAGGTGAGAACGGCAGTGCAAAAGTTGGCCACGGAAGTGGCGTGATAATCTCGCTGCGGGCAGCGTAAAATGTTGCCACTTTGGCCCTTTCTGGTTGCAGGGAGGGCGGGAGATTTTAGTCGTGGATTTGTATTTGAAGGTTCGCCTTGCGCGTCGAGGTGGCATGAGCGAACGGTCGGCAGCAGGCCATTTCGGGATTTCGCGCGCGAGCGTAAAGAAGATGATGAGCTTTTCGGTCCCGCCCGGATATCAACGAACGGCTGAGATCAAGCGGCCCAAACTTGATGGCTTTACCGGCTTCATCGACCAATGGCTGCTGGAAGACCTCAGCCGGAACCGCAAGCAACGACATACCGCCAAGCGTGTTTTTGAGCGGCTACGGGACGAGCACGGCTTCGAGGGCGGCTACACGACGGTCAAGAATTATGTCCGTGAACATGGCCGGCGCAGCCGGGAGATGTTTGTTCCGCTTGCCCATGCCCCCGGCCATGCCCAAGCGGATTTTGGCGAGGCGATGGTTGTGATCGGCGGTGTCGAACAAAAGGCGCATTTCTTTGCGCTGGACCTGCCCTACAGCGATGCCTGCTTTGTGCGGGCTTATCCTGCGGCAGTATCCGAGGCTTGGGTCGACGGCCATGTCCACGCCTTTGCCTTCTTTGGCCGTGTCCCGCAGTCAGTTCTCTACGATAACGACCGGTGCCTTGTTGCGAAGATCCTGCCGGACGGATCGCGCAAGCGGACCAGACTGTTCAGCGGGTTCCTGTCTCATTACTTCATCCAGGATCGGTATGGTCGCCCGGGCAAGGGCAACGATAAAGGCGCTGTCGAGGGTCTGGTCGGATATGCCCGGCGCAACTTCATGGTGCCCATCCCTCATTTTGCCACGTGGGAGGCGTTCAATCTTTGGCTGGAAGCGCAATGCCGCAAGCGTCAATCAGATGTCTTGCGCGGGCATGGCGACAGCATCGGGCAGCGCCTCGCCCGCGATCTTGACGCTATGATGGATCTGCCCGCGTGCCCGTTTGACGCCTGCGATCAGGCCACCGGCCAGGTGAACTCGCAATCCTTGGTGCGCTACAAAACCAACGATTATTCGGTTCCTGTCGCCTACGGGCACCGCGATGTCTGGCTTCGCGGCTATGTCGATCAGGTGGTCATTGGCTGTGGCGGTGATGTCATCGCCCGCCACCCCCGGTGTTGGGATCGCGAAGACATGGTCTTTGACCCGGTGCATTATCTACCCCTTTTGGAGCAGAAGGTGGGTGCCCTTGATCAGGCGGCCCCATTGGCGGCGTGGGATCTGCCCGAAGAGTTTGCAACCCTGCGCCGTCTGATGGAAGCCCGGATGATTAAGGCGGGGCGGCGTGAGTATGTGCAGGTCTTGCGGCTCTTGGAGACATTCGAGATGGCAGACCTGCAGGTTGCCGTCAAAAACGCACTTCGCATGGGGGCCATTGGGTTTGACGCCGTCAAACACCTCGTGCTGTGCCAGGTCGAGAAGCGGCCGCCCAAGCTGGATCTGGATGTCTATCCCTATCTGCCAAAGGCCAATGTCGGCACGACGTCGGCGGCCAGCTATATGTCCCTGATGAAGCGGGGGCAGGCAGCATGAGCGGCGCTCACCAAATCCTTCTGAACCACCGCCTCAAATCGCTGCGGCTGCCGACCGTTCTGCGGGAATACAGCAAACTGGCCAAGCAAGCCGCAGCCGAGGGACTGGACCATGTGCAATTCCTTGCACGTCTGATCGAACTGGAGATGATTGACCGGGAACGCAGGATGATCGAGCGCAGGATCAAAGCCGCAAAGTTCCCAGCCGTCAAAAGCCTGGACAGCTTCGACTTCAAGGCGATCCCCGCCCTGAACAAGATGCAGGTGCTGGAGTTGGCGCGTTGCGAATGGATCGAACGGCGCGAGAATGTCATCGCGCTTGGGCCTTCAGGCACCGGCAAGACCCATGTCGCCTTGGGCCTTGGCCTGTCAGCATGCCAGAAAGGCCTGTCCGTTGGATTTGTCACCGCCGCCGCACTCGTCCATGAGTTGATGGAGGCGAGGGATGAACGCAGGCTGCTGCGGCTGCAAAAGCAAATGGTCAGCCACAAGCTGCTGATTATCGACGAATTGGGCTTCGTGCCGCTCAGCAAAACCGGAGCTGAGCTGCTGTTTGAGCTGATCTCGCAACGCTATGAGCGCGGCTCCACGCTGATCACCAGCAACCTGCCCTTCGATGAATGGACTGAAACCTTCGGGTCTGAACGCCTCACCGGTGCCTTGCTGGATCGATTGACCCACCATGTGAACATCCTTGAGATGAACGGCGAAAGCTACCGCCTAGGCCAGAGCAAGGCCCGCCAAGACAAGGCCTGACCCCACACCCACATCGCAAGCAGTTGGCCCTCACGGGCCAAAGCATCCGGGCAACCGC
>CALSRA010000033.1 GCA_943788635.1 uncultured Alphaproteobacteria bacterium
GGTCGGTCACCATCCCAAAGGCAGTTGCGCGTGGGGGAAACTCTGCGCCATATACTCGTTGACGTCCTCCATCAGGGCGGTCTTCGCGACCCAGTCCTGCAGGGGTCATCCATCACGGTCAGCGAAGTCCGGGTCAGCCCGGATCTGAAGAATGCCACAGCCTATGTAATGCCCCTGGGCGGCAACGATGCAGAAGAAATCGTTGCAGCATTAGGGCGGGCATCAGCGTATCTGCGCGGTGCGGTTGCCGGACAAACCCAACTAAGGCACGCACCACGGCTCGTCTTTGAACTCGACCGCAGCTTCAACAGGGCTTCCGAAATTGACACCCTGTTGCAACACCCGCAAGTCGCCAAGGACCTTTTGAAAAAGGACGAAAGCGATGGGTCGTAAACAAAAAGGTCAGCCGATCAACGGCTGGCTCATCCTGGACAAGCCCAGTGGCATTACGTCCACCGGCGCCGTCAATCGTGCGAAACGCCTGTATGACGCCCGCAAGGCGGGACATGGTGGAACCCTGGACCCGCTCGCGACCGGATTGCTGCCCATCGCCTTCGGCGAGGCAACAAAGACCGTTTCCCATGTCATGGACGGAACAAAAACATATTCGTTTACGCTGCGTTGGGGCACCGAAACCGACACCGACGATTCCGAAGGGGAGGCGCTGGAACGCAGTGATTTCCGGCCAGACCCACAGGCTGTGGAGCAGGCACTATCCGCGTTCCGGGGACGAATACAGCAAACCCCACCGCGGTTTTCGGCCATCAAGATCAATGGAGAGCGCGCCTACGACCTGGCCCGGGCCAACAAACCTGTTGAGCTGGCACCTCGCGATATCGATATCTTCGATATCCAGGTTGATGCGATGCCGGACCGGGACCATACGGTTTTTGCTGTCACCAGCGGCAAAGGCGCCTATATGCGTTCTCTTGCCCGTGATATTGCCCGGGCCGTGGACGGATTGGGTCATGTGCCTGCCCTGCGCCGTACGCGCGTCGGGCCCTTTACCGAAGCGATGCGATTTCGGTGGATAAACTTGACCAATATGCTAATGAACCGCCGCCTATCGAGGCGCTTTTGCCCGTAGAGACGGCGCTGGACGACATCCCGGCGCTCGCCGTTACGGAGACTATGACTCAACTGCTCAGGCAGGGACAGCCGGTCGAAGCACCCGAAAGTTGCAACGGTACCGTTCAGGTCCATGACGATGTTGGCCTTGTCGCACTTGGCGAGGTCACAGAAGGCATCCTGAAACCGTTGCGTGTTTTCAACCTGAACGAAAAGAGAGGCCACGATGTCGATAACGGCTGAACGCAAGACCGAACTCATCAAGGAATTCGGTCGTGGCACAGACGACACCGGTTCGCCCGAGGTCCAGGTCGCGATCCTCACGGAACGCATCACCAACCTTACCGAACATTTCAAAACACACCGCAAGGACAAGCATTCCAGGCGCGGGTTGCTGATGTTGGTCAGCCGCCGCCGCTCCTTGCTTGATTACCTGCGTGGTGTCAGCGAAGAGCGTTATGCAACGCTCATCAAAGTACTCGGCATCCGGCGTTGATCGGGCCACGGCGGGGACGCGCAAGCGCGTCCCCGTTCGTGATTCACAACAAGAGGCCGGATGATTTCGAGACGACACGGCAGTTCCGTGTGGCGCCCATGGGGGGCGTCATGAAATCGACGTTCACATGAACATCCGATTCACAGACAACCAGGCCGCATACGGGGGCCAGGACCGCGTCTGACATGAACGAATTGCCGTTTGATCCGTAGGAAGAGAAAGAGAAAAACTCAATGTTTACAATTCACACGAAAGAAGTTGTCTGGGGCGGGCGCAAGCTGACGCTGGAAACCGGACGCATTGCCAGGCAGGCCGACGCGGCCGTGCTGGCAACCTATGGCGAGACCACTGTGCTTTGCACGGCCGTCGCCCAGAAGACGCCCAAAGAGGGCATCGATTTTTTCCCGCTCACCGTGAACTACCAGGAAAAGGCGTTCGCGGCTGGCAAGATCCCCGGTGGCTTCTTCAAGCGTGAAGGCGCCCGCGCGAAAAGGAAACCCTGACTTCGCGCCTGATCGACCGGCCGATCCGCCCGCTTTTCGCCAGGGTTTCCGCAATCGAGACCCAGGTGATCTGCACCGTCTCTCGCCACGACCTGGAAAACGATCCCGATATCGTCGCGCTGGTCGGCTGCCTCGGCCGCGCTGACCATTTCGGGCATTCCCTTCCTGGGCCCCATCGGCGGTGCCGCGTTGGCTATGTCGATGGCGAATACGTGCTCAACCCGACCCGCAGCAAGATGGCCGATCCAAGCTCGACCTGTCGTTGCCGGACCGCGCGATGCGTTCTGATGGTCGAATCCGAAGCCACGAGCTCCGAGGACGTCATGCTGGGCGCCGTCATGTTCGGCACAGAGGCATTCCAGCCGGTCATCGACGCAATCATCGAGCTGGCCGAAGCCTGCGCCAAGGAGCCTGGGATGTCCCGGCGCCCGAAGATCGACACGTGCCGACGTGAAGCACGCGCTGACTGGTCGGCGACGACTGAAGTCGAGCCTTAAGCGAGCCGACAAGCAGGCGCGCAGGATCAAGGTCGCCGCCGCGCAAGAAGGTTGCAAGGCCGCTTCGCCGAAGACGACAGCGTTTGACGCCAGCTCTCGGGTCTTCAAGAAGATCGAGAAGACATCGTGCGCGGCACATCCTCGACACGGCATCCGCATCGATGGCCGCGACACCAAGACGGTTCGCCCGATCGTGGCGAAGTCGGCGTGCTGACCGCGCGCACGGTTCTGCCCTGTTCACCCGCGGTGAAACCCAGGCACTGGTCGTCGACCACGCTGGGCACCGGCCAGGACGAACAGATCATCGATGCGCTCGAGGGCGAGTACCGCGAGCACTTCATGCTGCACTACAACTTCCCGCCCTATTCGGTCGGTGAAGCTCATTCATGCGCTCACCGGGTCGGCGCGAAATCGGCCATGGCAAGCTGGCCTGGCGCGCCATGCGTCCGCTTGCTGCCGCCAAGGAAGACTTCCCCTACACCATTCGCGTCGTCTCGGAGAGTCACCGAGTCGAACGGCTCGTCCTCGATGGCGACGGTTTGCGGTTCGTCGCTGTCGCTTGATGGATGCGGGTGTTCCGCTGCAAGCGCCCGTGCGCCGGTATCGCCATGGGCCTGATCAAGGAAGGCGACGCTTTGCCGTCCTGTCGGACATCCTTGGTGACGAAGATCATCTCGGCGACATGGACTTCAAGGTCGCCGGTACCGAACGGGATCACCGCCTGCAGATGGACATCAAGATCACCGGTATCACCGAGGAGATCATGAAGGTCGCCCTGGGCCAGGCCCGCGACGGCCGCTTGCACATCCTGGGCGAAATGGCAAGGCGATCTCGCGGCCGGCGTGAGTGATTCCGACACGCCCCGCGCATCACCACCATGCAGATCCCACGGACAAGATCCGCGACATCATCGGCCCGGCGGCAAGGTCATCCGCGAAATCTGCGAAGTACCGGCGCCAAGATCGACATCGAAGACGACGGTACGTGAAGGTCGCTGCGGTCGACCGATGCCGGCGAAGCGCGATCGAATGGATCCAGTCATCGTCGCCGAGCCGGAAGTCGGCGTGATCTATCGACGGCAAGGTCGTCAAGTCGTGGACTTCGGCGCCTTCGTGAACTTCTTCGGCGCACGCGATGGACTGGTTCATATCTCGGAACTGTCCAAAGAGCGTGTCGGTCTGTCGGCGACGTGGTCAGCGAAGGACAGACCGTCAGGGTCAAGGTCCTGGCCGTCGACGATCGCGGCAAAGTCAAACTGTCGATGCGTGTGGTCAATCAGGAAACCGGTGAGGACCTGGGTGATATGCCACGTGAAGGCGGCGGTGGCGGCGGTCGCCCGCCCCGTGAACGTCGTCCGCGCAGCGAAGAAGCCAACGACGGCTAAAGCGAACGGCGCAAACGATACAAAAGGAAAGGGCGGCGAGATTACTCGCCGCCCTTTTTCTTTAATCTGTTCGAAGTATGTTTCCGGCCGAAGCAGGAAAAGTTAGTCGTGAGCCAGCATCCCGACCACATGATACCCGGCATCGACATGCAGGATTTCACCGGTCGTTCCCTTGCCCTGATCGGAAAGAAGATACAGTGCCGCCCCGCCGATTTCATCGAGGGTCACGTTCCGGCGTAGCGGCGCATTTTCCGACTGCCATTTATATACGAAGCGAGAACCGCCAATGGCGGCACCTGCGAGTGTTCGCATGGGGCCTGCGGAAAGCGCATTCACCCGGATTGCCTGCGGACCGAGATCCGCTGCCAGGTATCGCGTGCTTGCCTCCAGTGCCGCCTTCGCAACACCCATCACGTTATAGTTCGGCATGACCCGGCGAGCGCCGGCATAGGTCAGCGTCAGCACGCTGCCGCCTGTTGGCATCAATGCGGCAGCAGCGCGTGTCACCGCCGTAAACGAAAAACAGGAAATATCCATCGTGCGGGAAAAATTGGCCCGTGACGTATCGAAGAACCGGCCGTTCAATTCTGATTTGTCGGAAAACGCGATGGCATGAACGACAAAATCAAGGCCACCCCATTCAGTGGCGATCGTTTCAAACGCAGCGTCGATACTATCCTGATCAGATACATCGCATGGTAGTATCAAAGAGGAATCAATGGTTTTTGCCAGCGGACGAACACGTTTTTCGAAATTTTCGTCCTGATAGGTCAACGCGACTTCGGCACCATTCGCCGCCAATGCCTGTGCAATGCCCCATGCAATCGAATGATCGTTCGCGACCCCCATTACGAGGCCTCGTTTGCCTTCCATCAGGCCATGCGTTGTTGTCATTCGGCCTTTGCCGCTGGTGCGCTATCTGGACGCGCCAGCGATCCCCCCTTTGTCTGCCGCACTGTCATCAGTGCCGGTTACTATTCGTCGTACCGCTTGAACACCAGTGTTGCGTTTGTTCCACCGAAGCCAAAACTGTTGGACATGACATAATCGAGACCAACGTCGTCCTGGCGTTCCCGTACAATCGGGAACCCTTCGGCTTCCGGCTCCAGTTCATCAATATGCGCCGAGGCCGCGAGGAAGCGGTTTTGCATCATCAGTATCGAATAGATCAATTCCTGCACACCGGCAGCGCCGAGAGAGTGACCTGTCAGCGATTTTGTTGAATTGATGGCCGGAATATCATTCCCGAAAACTTCGCGAATTGCCTGCAATTCCTTCACGTCGCCAATCGGCGTCGAAGTACCATGCGCGTTGATATAGTCGATCTTTCCGTCAACCGTCGACAGGGCCTGACGCATACAACGCGCTGCCCCTTCTCCCGACGGCTGCACCATATCGTAACCGTCAGAAGTCGCGCCGTAGCCGACGATTTCGCCGTAAATTTTCGCACCACGCGCCTTGGCGTGCTCAAGCTCTTCAAGAACAACCACACCGCCGCCACCGGCAATAACAAATCCGTCGCGGTTCTTGTCGAATGCCCGGCTCGCAACGGACGGTGTATCGTTGTACTTCGAAGATAGGGCCGGCATCGCATCAAACAGCAGCGTGAACGACCAGTGCAACTCCTCACCACCACCGGCAAAGACGATATCCTGCTTGCCCCATTGAATCAGTTCAGACGCATTGCCGATGCAATGCGCGCTGGTTGAACAAGCCGAACTGATGGAATAGTTCACCCCATGAATATGAAAGGGCGTCGCAAGGGTTGCTGAATTCGTGCTCGACATGACCTTGGGGACAACAAACGGCCCAACGCGCTTCGCATTCTTTTCACGCATCGTATCGACCGCGGCAACCATGTTCCGCATCGACGGCCCCCCGGATCCCATGATCAGGCCTGTGCGTTCGTTGGTAATATCGCCTTCTTCCAGCCCGGAATCGGCAATTGCCTCTTCCATCGCGATGTAATTATAGGCCGCACCATCGCCCATGAACCGCATTTGCTTGCGATCCATCCGGTCCTCAAGATTGATTTTCAAAGATCCGTGCACGTGGCTGCGAAACCCCAATTCCTTATAGGTTTCGCAAAACTCGATACCGGAACGACCCGCCTTCAGCGAATCGAGCACTTCTTCCTTGCTATTTCCGATACTGGATACAATTCCGATACCGGTAACTACGACACGTCGCATATTCAAAGCCTCGCTAGCGGCCGTCGTCTGCTGTAAACAGACCAACCCGCATATTCTTCGCTTCATAGATCGATTCACCATCGACCTGCAATTCGCCATCGGCGACGCCAAGGACCAGTTTGCGCATCATCACGCGCTTGAGATTGATTATGTAAGTTACCCGCTTTGCGGATTCCAGCACCTGACCAGTGAATTTTACCTCACCGACGCCAAGCGCGCGCCCCTTGCCGGCCCCACCAAGCCAGCCAAGAAAAAATCCGACAAGCTGCCACATGGCGTCTAGCCCCAGGCATCCCGGCATAACAGGATCATTTTCGAAATGGCATTTGAAGAACCAGAGCTCGGGATTGATATCCAGTTCGGCCACGATCTGGCCTTTTCCATGCTCACCGCCATCTTCCGTGATCGACGTAATTCGGTCGAGCATCAACATTGGCGGCAATGGTAACTGGGCATTGCCCGGCCCGAACAAGTTGCCATGTCCACATTCGAGCAATTCCTCGTAGGAGAAACTGTTTTGTGTAAGCTTCACACCCATCCCCATCGCCGATACCCCCGAAAGGTATCCAGCTTTAGTTGCTAATCGTTCGCCGCAATCCGGCACGCCACGTATGTAACGGTTTACATCATTTCATTCAACGGCACGCAAGTCGCGCACAATCCCGCTAAACATCCAGGTTCGCAACCTTCAGCGCGTTCGCCCGAATGAAATCCCGCCTTGGTTCGACGACATCGCCCATCAAAGTTGAAAACAGATCCGCGGCTTCCTGTTCCTGTCCAACCTTCACTTGCAACAATGTCCGAACATTTGGATCAAGCGTGGTTTCCCAAAGCTGATCCGGATTCATTTCTCCCAGTCCCTTGTAACGCTGAATTGAAATACCTTTCCGGCCCAGCGCCATCACCTGATCGAACAGGTCGATCGGGCTTGTAATACGCGTTTCACCATCTTTGGTCCGCAAGACCGTATTGTTTGTGCCGTATTTCAACTGCAATTCCGGGGCAAGCGCATCAAGCCGTCTTGCTTCCGCACTGCGCACCAGGTCCCCGTCGATGCTGTACCGCTGCGTCACGCCGCGCAGTGTGCGACTGAAAGACAAACCGCCATCTTCCTGCGGAACGCCCACCCAACCCTGCTCGGTTTCAACGGAAAGGCTGTCCAGCCGCCGCGCAATGTATGCGGCTGTTTCCGCCGCCTGTTCCGGGTCCGACAGAATGGACGGGTTCAGGGCGCCCGCGATCGCCGTTTGCTCGACAACGGTGCGGTTTCCGACCTTTCGAATCAACGGCTCCATCAACTGCGCCGCGGTATGAGCCTCGGTTACCGCCCGATACAGATCTTCAGCCCCCAACTCTTCATTGTCTCCGACAATCAGCGTCGCGCCGGTCACGCCATCGCGAATCAGAAACTCCTCCAACTCGCGGTCATCCTTCAGGTAGACACCCGAATTTCCCTTTTTTGCGCGGTACAGGGGCGGCTGCGCAATATAGAGATAGCCGCGCTCCACCAGCTCAGGCATCTGCCTGAAAAAGAAAGTCAGCAGCAAGGTGCGGATATGGCTGCCGTCGACGTCAGCATCCGTCATGATGATGATTCGGTGATAGCGGCACTTGTCGGCATCAAAATCATCATGGCCAATCCCGGTGCCCAGCGCGGTAATCAGCGTACCAATTTCTGATGACCCCAGCATCTTGTCAAAACGGGCACGTTCGACATTCAAAATCTTACCGCGCAGCGGCAGGATCGCCTGCGATTTTCGTTCCCGGCCCTGTTTTGCGGAACCGCCAGCGGAATCACCCTCGACGATGAATATTTCGGCATGGGCGGGATCCCGTTCCTGGCAATCCGCCAGCTTGCCGGGCAGGCTTGAAATATCCAGCGCGCCCTTGCGCCGGGTCAGTTCCCGTGCCTTTTTCGCCGCTTCACGTGCGGCGGCGGCTTCGACGACTTTCTGGATGATCTGACGGGCGTCTGCCGGATGCTCCTCGAACCATTGTGCAAGCCGGTCATTGACCGCGGATTCGACCACGTTGCGAACTTCCGAAGACACCAGCTTGTCTTTTGTCTGGCTGGAAAATTTCGGATCCGGCACCTTAACCGACAGAATGCATGTCAGGCCTTCGCGCGCGTCGTCACCGACAATCGATACTTTCTCGCGCTTCGCAATGCCGGTTTCCGCGGCGTAATTATTGATTTGCCGGGTCAACCCGGCCCGAAAACCAGCCAGATGGGTACCACCGTCGCGTTGCGGGATATTGTTGGTAAAGCAAAGTGTGGTTTCGTGATAACTATCATTCCATTGCATCGCGACTTCGACCGTAATTCCGTCTTTTTCGCTGATCATCTGGATCACTTCGCCATGCAGCGCCGTCCGTGACCGGTTGAGATACTTCGCGAATTCGACAAGGCCACCATCGTAGTGAAAATTGGTAACCTTCGGTTCCGGTAACCGCGCATCCGTCAGGATGATGTTGACGCCGGAATTCAGAAACGCAAGTTCCCGCAACCGGTGTTCCAGCGTGTCGTAGTCATATTCGGTTATCTTGAATATTTCTTCAGACGCCCAGAAGGTCACTTCAGTGCCGGTATCATCGACATCACAATCACCGGTAACAGCCAGATCCTGGCCATCCATCGCATCGCCATCCTGAAACTGCATCTTGTGGATATGGCCGTTGCGCCGGATCGTCAGGTCGAGCCGCTTGGACAAACCATTCACCACGGAAACGCCAACACCGTGCAGACCGCCGGAAATCTTGTAGGAATTTGAATCGAATTTCCCGCCGGCATGTAGCTGGGTCATGATCACCTGGGCCGCCGAAATACCCTCTTCGGTATGAATGTCGACGGGGATGCCGCGACCATTATCGGTCACCGTCACCGAGCCATCGCCATTCAGCGTGACCGTCACCTTGTTGGCGTGGCCCGCCATGGCTTCGTCTATGCCGTTATCGACGACTTCATAGACCATGTGGTGCAGGCCTGATCCGTCTTCGGTGTCGCCGATATACATGCCCGGCCGCTTGCGGACAGCTTCCAGCCCACGCAACACCTTGATCGAATCTGCACCATACGCCTCTTCATTGGCAGTTTCGGCATTATCGTTGACGTCGTTCATTCAAGTTTCCGTTCGATTTCAGGAAGTCCGTTCCAACGCCGCATTCGCGACCCTGAAAAATTGCACTGATGACTCGAGTTCCGCGAAGGTTTCCCTGTCCGTCCCCGTCAGCCAGGCCTGCGCGCCCAGCGATAAAATTTCCGCAAACAACGCCTGTCGTTTTTCCGCATCCAGATGGGCAACAACCTCATCCAGCAACAACAATGGCGCGGCACCGCGTTCCGCCGCCTGCAGCCGTGCATCGGCCAGCACAACGGCAATCAGCAATGCTTTCTGTTCGCCGGTTGAACATTGATCCGCAGGCATATCTTTTTCCAGATGCCAGACCGAGAAATCACTGCGGTGCGGCCCTACGGCCGTCCGCCCCGATTCGGCATCCGTGCGACGAGACTGTGCCAATTGCTCGCGCAGGCGGTCTTCGGCCGCCAGGGCCGGGCCATTGTCGAGCCATGTTTCAACATCGCCCGTCGCCGCGATCCCGGCGCGGGGAAACGGCCCCGTTCCCTCGGCGCAGGCCCGGGCCAGCCGATGCGCCATATCCTGTCGCGCTGCGGCGATGGCAACGCCACGCTCCGCCATCGTTTCTTCCAGCGCCGACAGCCAGACATTGTCCGCGCCGCCAGCCTTAAGCAACCTCAGCCGTTCCCGCATCGCATGTTCATACGACCCCACGCGGCCAGCGTGGGCTGTATCAAAACCGAAAACCAAGCGGTCCAGAAACCGTCGCCGCGCCGAGGCCCCATCCAGGAACAAACGGTCCATTTGCGGTGTCAGCCAGACAACGCTGACATATTCCGCAAGGGTGCTCTGGCCGGATGCCGGCACGCCATTGAGGCGCACCGTTCGGCGTTGCTGATCCTGCTCGCGCCCGGTGCCAAGGTCCACAGGGCCCGACGCACCCGATACCGTTGCCGCAACTCCCCAACCGACAACGCCATCGGCCCGGCGGTCAATCTCGCTCAGTCGAGCCTGACGCAAACCCCGTCCCGGCGCCAGAAAGGACACCGCTTCGAGCATATTGGTTTTTCCGGCCCCATTCGGCCCGGTCAGTACAACCGGTCGAGCGTCACCATCATACTCAGCGCGTTGATAACTACGAAAATCTGTCAGCCGCAGCCGGGTTACAGCCAGCCGAGTATCGGCCGGACCTGTATAGAAATCATTCCTGGCTATAGCGGCGTCCTGCATCCGCGCCTTAGACCCGCATCGGCATCAGGACATACAGGGCCGTGGTGTCCGCTGTGTCGCGGACAATGGTTGGCGATGCGCCATCCGCCAGCAGAACCTGCACTGTCTCACCCTGCACCTGCTGTGCGATATCCAGCAGGTAACGAGAATTGAAACCGATTTCCAGCCCTTCCTTGTCATAGGAAACTTCCAGCTCTTCCGTCGCAGAGCCTGCGTCGGGGCTGCTGGCGGAAAGCGTCAGTCCACCCGGCTCCAGTATCAGCTTGACCGACCGGGAACGCTCCGTGGAGATTGTCGCGACACGGTCAACCGCGGCGGCGAACTGCTTGCAATCAACCTCCAGCAGCTTGTCGTTTCCAACCGGAATAACCTTCTCGTAATCCGGAAAAGTGCCGTCAATCAGCTTCGAGGACAGCACCGTCCCATCGAACGCAAACCGTATCTTGGTATCTGAAAGCGATACCTCGACATCCCCTTCGCATTCGTCGATCAGTCGCCGTAATTCATTGACCGTCTTCCGGGGGACAATAATGCCCGGCATACCCTCTGCGCCGGCCGGCATCGGTGCCTCAACCCGCGCGAGCCGATGCCCGTCGGTCGCCACGGCCCGCATGACAGGCACGCCGTCCATCTCCGTCGCGTGCAGATATATGCCGTTCAGGTAATACCGGGTTTCCTCGGTCGATATGGCAAACTTGGTCCGGTCAATAAGTGCCCGCAGGGAATCCGCCGGCATCGCAAACCGATGCGGCATGTCCCCATCCGTCATTGCGGGGAAATCAGCCGTCGGCAAGGATGCCAGAACGAAATGCGATCGACCGGCGTTGAGAAGAAGCCGGCCGTCCTCGGCACTTGAATCCAGCTCAATTTGTGCCCCGTCCGGCAATTTGCGGACAATGTCGTACAGCGTATGCGCCGGGGCGGTTGTCTTGCCCGCTGTCGTCACCTGCGAAGGCGCCGCATCAACGATCGATATATCCATATCCGTCGCTGTCAGATTGACGCCGCCGTCTGAGGATTCCAGCAGGACATTCGCGAGGATCGGAATTGTATTGCGCCGTTCAACAACGCTCTGGACATGGCTCAATGACCGCAGAAGTGCCGCTCGTTCAATAGTCAGTTTCATGATTTCTCTTTGATCACATGCTTCAAGATATTTGCAGGAAAAGCGGTTGCTATGACACCCCTTCCAGCCTGCTCCGAAGAATAGCAGCAGATTCGAGGGGGCCACTACCGAATCTAGCATGACCGGCCACGATTCCGCACTAGTTTATGTGCGTCTTCCGCCCCGGTAATGCGCCAAATCGGTCGCGAAACCCGGTTTTTACAGCGTCAGCCTTCCAGCATGCGCCGCAGCAACTCCACATCTTCGGAAAAGGACGTGTCCAGCGCGCACAACTCATCGATCTTGCGCACCGCATGCATGACCGTCGTATGGTCGCGACCACCAAATTTTCGGCCGATTTCGGGCAAGGAACGCTCGGTCAGCTGTTTGGAGAGATACATCGCAACCTGACGCGGCCGCGCGATCGCGCGCGACCGGCGGGCAGAATACATTTCCCCGAGCCGGATATTGTAATGCTCGGCGACACGCTTTTGAATTTCCTCGATCGTGACCTTTCGGTCATTCGCCCGCAGGATGTCCTGCAGAACCTCCTGCGTGTTGTCGAGGTCGATCGGTCGCCCGATCAGCCGGGCATAGGCAACCAGACGATTCAGAGCACCCTCCAGCTCCCGAACATTCGACGTAATCTTGTGCGCCAGGAACTCCAGCACCTTCAGCGGAATACCAAATTCCATCTTCTCCGCCTTGGACTGCAGAATCCCCAGGCGAAGTTCATAAATTGTCGGATGGATATCCGCGACCAATCCCCAGCCGAGGCGGGACTTCATTCGCTCTTCCATGCCCTCCAGGTCATTCGGCGACTTGTCCGCCGAAATAATGACCTGACGGTTATGATCCACCAACGCGTTGAAGGTGTGGAAGAACTCTTCCTGGGTATTGTCCTTGCCGCTGAAGAACTGCACATCATCGATCATCAGCACATCGACGGACCGGAATTGTTCCTTGAACGCCATCGTATCCTTGAACCGCATCGCCCGAATGAACTGGTACATGAACTTTTCCGCGGACAGATAGATGACCCGGCGTTCCGGGGTCGTCTTGCGGATTTGCCAGGCGATGGCGTGCATCAGATGGGTTTTCCCGAGACCGACACCGCCATACAGAAACAGCGGATTGAACGGTACCGATTCTGATTCGGCGACACGGCGCGCGGCCGCAAACGCCAATTCGTTCGGCTTTCCGACGACAAAATTATCAAACCGGAACCGCGGATCAAGCGGCGCACCGATTTCGGCGCGCGGCGATTCTGTCTGCACCGGCACCGCGGGTAGCGGCTCCGCAATCGGAGCATCGCTATCCGCACCGGCGTGAACGATATCCAGCCGGACAATTTTCGGATTCTCTTCCGACCAGAGTCTCAGAAGGCGATCGCCGTACTGGGTTTCAATCCAGTCGCGCATGAAGCGGGTCGGCGCCAGAATCCTGATCGTCTCATCATCGGCCTGCTCGAACGACGCCGGCTTCAGCCAGCTCCGATATGCCGCTTCACCGAATTCCGCACGAAGCCGCGAACGCAAACGTGCCCAAAAAGGCGCCTGTTCACTGGTAGAATGCTTGTCGTTGGTCACCGTTGTCGCCACCCCTAAAAGCAAAGCCGCACCGAAACATTTCGCATGCGGCAGACAAAAAGGTCCCCACCCATTTTGTGAACGGCCCCAAAATCGGGATTTCGCGCGAGGTTACGACAGACCAAGTAAAACAAACAGACGAAACGAGAATACAAAAATCCTGCGCCAGAAGGACAAATAGCCCTTCCAGTTTATAAAGAACGCTTCAAATATTCGGATAATTCAGACAGCTTTTATTCTTAATTTTACTGTCTTTATCGATCCTCGCACCTGACTCTTTTTTGATTGCCGTCGCCGGTTCTTATCTTTTACTTGACTGAAACCCCGTCAAGCTGACCGCTACGATCATAGTCTACCCATGCTATATCCGGGTTGCAACGAGAACCAAACGCAAACATCAAAATAATTCGGTAATCAGGCGGATGAATCAGGCTAAGCCTTTGAATCTACCAGTGGTAAAAATTTCGCTTTTTTTTGACTCAAAATAAAAGAGCCGCATCCTTCGGATGCGGCTCCTGCCGGGCTGAATTTCAGCCGCAGATTACAAAGCTTTTATGCGCTTCGTCAGCCGAGAGATCTTCCGGGCAACCGTGTTCTTATGCATCAGGCCGTGCCCGACGCTGCGCTGCAATTCGGGAACTGCGCCCAGCATTGCGGATTGCGCGTTACCCTTATCGCCACTTTCAATCGCTTCCTCTACCTTGCGCACGTATGTCCGAACACGACCACGACGGTCCCTGTTCACTTCGGTCCGGCGTTCGGTTTGACGGATACGCTTCTTGGCGGACTTATGATTCGCCATAATATGTCCTGACAGTCATTAGTGAATTCAAGGGAACGGCTTATATCCGGGGTCCAGGGTCTCGTCAACCTCGTTTCGTAACCAGTGCCATCACCGGTTCCGGAACGACGGCTGGCGCTTGTCCACAAAAGCGCTCATTCCTTCCTTCTGATCCTCGGTCGCAAATGTCGAATGGAAGATCCGGCGCTCGAACCGAATGCCCTCTGCAAGGGTCGTTTCAAAGGCGCGATTGACGGATTCCTTCGCCATCATCGCCACCGGCTGCGACATCCGCGCGATTTTTGCCGCGGTTTTCACAGCATCTTCCAGCAGATCCGCCGCCGGAACAATACGGCTCACCAGTCCGCAGCGTTCCGCTTCCTGTGCATCCATCATTCGGCCGGTCAGGCACATTTCCATCGCCTTGGACTTACCGACAAAACGGGTCAACCGTTGCGTCCCGCCCGCGCCGGGAATTGTCCCCAGGGTAATTTCGGGTTGCCCGAACCGGGCCGTATCCGCCGCAAGAATGAAATCGCACATCATGGCAAGTTCGCAACCGCCACCCAGCGCATATCCGGCAACTGCCGCGATAACCGGTTTGCGACATTCCGCGACACGTTCCCAACCGACCGTTATGAAATCGGCTTTGTAAACGTCCATATACGACTTTTCAGCCATTTCCTTTATATCGGCGCCGGCGGCAAATGCCTTGTCCGACCCCGTCAGAACTATGGCGCCAATGGCCTCATTCGCTTCCAGCGCGTCAAAGGCCTCGCTCAGTTCCTGTATCAGGCCGGCACATAATGCGTTGAGAGCCGCGGGCCGGTTCAGTGTCACAATTCCCACGGCATCACGCGTTTCAACCAGAATATGTTCGTATGCCATCGCGTCCCATTCCTTCGTTCAAAATTGCGGCGTTACTGTCACTTCGGCGATGGTGACAGCCGGAATCGCACCGTCAGGGGCGTGCCCTGGTCAATCACCTCCAGCGTCAACATTTCACCTTCGCGCTGGAAAGCCAGCTTCCCGATACGCGCCCATCCAAGCTGTGGCAGCGTTTCCTGGTAGAACTGTCGCATCGCCGCGTCCGTTATATCGCCGGCGGCATAAGCTTCAACAATCCGCCCGGTCCGCGTATCGAACGCGGTCGAGGCGTCACCATCGACCGCCATGCCGGGCATGACCGGGATGTCCTCGAATCCGGCGATGAATTCGCCGCCGCGGCTAACCGCCGCCGTCAGCAGGATACCGGCAAGCGCTGCAAAGGTGATCAGGGTTCGCATGTCCGCTGCTATATCATCGTTGGTGCGTGGAACAAAGAAACGTGGACCGTCCGCTTTGCACGATCCGGCTGATGGTGCCATCACATTCAGGATGCAGGCAGGGCTCGCCCTCCCGGCCATAGGCCTGCCAGCGATGCTGAAAATATCCAAGATCGCCGGATGCCTGGACGTAATCGCGCAACGACGATCCCCCAGCGTCTATCGCATCGCCCAGCACCGCCCTGATTTCGCGGACCAGCCGCTCCGATCGTGCGCCGGGTATCGTCGCGGCCGCCCGCCGCGGTGAAATACCCGCCCGATGCAGGGCCTCGCATATATAGATATTCCCCAACCCGGCGACGATACGCTGGTCCAGAAGCGCCGCTTTGATTGGCGTTTTCTTTCCGGCAAGCGCCAAATCCAGCACAGACGCATTGAAAGCATTACCAAGCGGTTCCGGGCCAAGCTTTTTCAGCAGCCGGTGTTCGCCCAGCGCCTGCACGGTGGTCAGGTCCATCATCCCGAAACGCCGCGGATCGCAATACCGGATGAGCACACCCTGATCCGTTTCGAATTCGACATGATCATGCGGTCCGGCCGGTGGCGCCGACACCGCTTCGACGATTGTCATTCGGCCTGACATCCCCAGATGCGCCATCAGCACCGTATCGTCATCGAACGTCATCAGAATGTATTTGGCCCGGCGTTCGACCCGCATCACCCGGCGGCCGGTCAGCCGTTCAACGAACCCTTCCGGTATCGGAAACCGCAGATCGGGGCGCCGTTGGACCACGCGTGTCAGCAACCGCCCTTCCAGGGGCGGACGCAGCCCGCGGCATACGGTTTCGACTTCGGGTAGTTCCGGCATTAATGCAGCCTGTCATCCGGTTCCGGGCCAAGCGCACCGGTCTCCGCCGTTCTAGCAAACCCTGACGCAGTGCGCTATCGTCCGCCCGATGATACAGGACACAAACGACGGACAAATAACCCATTTCGGCTTTCAGGAAGTCGGCAAGGGCGAAAAGGCGCAGATGGTACGCGGGGTCTTCGACCGTGTGGCGCGACGCTATGACCTGATGAATGACCTGATGTCCCTGGGCGTGCATCGACTTTGGAAAGCCTCGCTGATCGACCAGCTTAAGCCGCATAAGGGCATGCACCTTATTGATGTTGCCGGCGGCACAGGCGATATCGCGACCCGGTTTCAAGACGCGGGCGGTGGCAACGTCACGGTCTGCGACATCAATGCGGAAATGGTATCAGTCGGGCGCGATCGCGCCCTGGACCGTGGAACGCTGGACGGCATGCAATGGGTGGTCGGAGATGCGGAGGCGTTGCCATTCCCGGACCGCAGCGCCGATGCCTATACCATCGCTTTCGGATTGCGCAACGTGACCGAAATGGACAATGCGCTTCGCGAGGCGCGCCGGGTTCTGAAACCGGGCGGTCAGTTTCTTTGCCTGGAATTCAGCCATGTGGTGCTGCCCCTGCTCGCGGATGTCTATGATCGCTACTCTTTTTCGGTCGTGCCCGCCCTGGGCGAAAAGGTGGCGGGTGACGCGGCATCCTATCAGTACCTTGTCGAAAGCATTCGTCGCTTTCCAACGCAGGAAAAACTCGCCGAACGAATGACGGCCAATGGGCTGGAGCGCGCTTCTGTTCGCAATCTTTCCGGCGGTATCGCGGCCATACACGCCGCCTGGCGCATCTGATCCGGCGACCATGTTTACAGCGATTACACAGATAAGGCGGCTGCTGCGGATTGCGCGGACCTTCGCACGGCATGATGCTCTCTTCCCGCTGGAACAGATGGGCGTTGCACCCGTCATCGTGACGCTGGCGCGAATGCTTTCCCGGCGGGACGTGCCGGGGCGCCCCGGCGAGCGGCTGGCAGCCGCACTGGAAGAGCTGGGACCCAGTTTTATAAAACTCGGACAGGCGTTATCTGTGCGGTCCGACCTGGTCGGCGACGACATCGCGGAAGACCTGTCCGCGCTGCAGGATCAGTTGCCCCCGTTTGCAGGCGAACGGGCCCGCGCCATCATCGAAGAAGAACTGCAGATGCCGCTTGATGCGGTATTCGAGTCCTTCGATGACACCCCGGTTGCAGCGGCGTCCATCGCCCAGGTCCATTTCGCCCGAACTGTCGAAGGCGACGATGTCGCCGTCAAGGTGTTACGGCCCGGCATTGAGGACCGGTTTAATCGCGATATCGAGCTGTTTCTCTGGATCGCCCGCATGGTCGAGCGAACCCAGCCTAGCCTGCGACGCCTGCGCCCGCTCGCCGTCGTGCACACGTTCCAGGCAACCGTTGTTACCGAAATGGATCTGCGGCTGGAGGCGGCAGCCGCGTCTGAATTGCGGGAGAATACGGAAGGCGATCCTGGGTTTCGGGTACCGAAAATCGACTGGGTGCGCACGGCCCAGCGCGTCATGACACTGGAGCGCATCGATGGCATCCAGATCGACGAGATCGATGCATTGAACGAAGCCGGGTTCGCGCCCCGCGACGTGTTGCAACGGTCCGCGGAGTCCTTTTTCAATCAGGTTTTTCGCGACGGGTTTTTCCACGCGGATATTCATCCGGGCAATATGTTTGTCGATCGGGAAGGCACGCTGTGTCCGGTCGATTTCGGGATCATGGGCCGGCTCGACGCCCGGACCCGAAACTATCTTGCCGACATGCTTTTGGGGTTTCTGGACCGCGATTACAAGCGCGTGGCAGAAGTTCATTTCGAAGCCGGTTACGTTCCGGCCCGTATGTCCATTGGAAATTTCACTCAAGCAGTTCGCTCTATTGGTGAGCCAATTTTGGGCAAACCGCTACACGAAATTTCCCTGGCGCGGCTGCTCGCCCACCTGTTCCAGGTTACGAAGACATTCGAGATGGAAGCCCAGCCGCAATTACTGCTGCTGCAGAAGACCATGCTGGTCGCCGAAGGCGTCGGCCGGACGCTGGACCCGTCGGTAAACATGTGGACGCTCGCGCGGCCCCTGGTGGAAGAATGGGTCATGGCCCATCGTGGCCCCGATGCGCGTATCCGCGATGCGGTCACCGACGCCGTTTCGAACCTGGAACGACTGCCCCGGCTGGTCGGTCGCGCCGAAGCGGTCGTCGAAGCAATGAGCGCGGGGTCAGAGCCTGGACCGCATATCCCGCGCTACGGTGGCGATCCCTCCCGCCAGCGCTGGGGGCCCAACTGGCTGGTACTTATCCTGCTGGGTATTATCGCGTTTCTGCTGATGCGGAATTTCTGAAGTCGAGATCGAAAGCGTCAACGGCGCCATTCCGCGAGCAGGCGGCTTGGTTGGCGTAGCGGCCCCGGTCAATTCGACGGGCGTTGCCTTGCTGCAAGCGACAGAAGCAGGGTTTGATGCGCGATGGTCGCGTTATAAGCCAGCATCTTTTTCAAGGCGTTTGCGGTTTAACGATCTTGCACAGTGGTTATGGGCCAACTACATTAATACAGTCATTGTAATGTATTTTTGGGCCCACCCATCATGGCGCTTCACGGCAAACGTATTCTCCTTATCATTTCGGGTGGCATCGCGGCATATAAATCGCTGGACCTGATCCGCCGTCTGCGCGATCAGGGAGCAGCCGTCCGTTGCGTGCTGACCAAAGGGGCAACCCAATTCGTTACGCCACTGTCGGTTTCTGCGCTGAGTGAAGACCGCGTCTATCAGGACATATTCTCGCTGACCGACGAAGCCGAGATGGGGCATATCCAGCTTTCGCGGGATGCGGACCTGTTGCTCGTCGCGCCGGCAACCGCTGATATTCTGGCCCGTATGGCCGCTGGAATCGCCAACGACCTGGCCACCACAGCGCTATTGGCAACCGATAAACCGGTCATGGTGGTGCCGGCCATGAACGTGCGGATGTGGGAGCACGCCGCGACCAAAGCCAATTGCGCGCTGCTGGCGGAACGGGGTGTCGCGTTTGTCGGCCCGGTCCAGGGCGACATGGCGTGTGGTGAGTACGGTTTCGGGCGCATGACGGATGTCCCTGACATCGTCAATTCAGTCGTCGGGCATTTCAACGGCGGACCACTGGCCGGGCGACGAATCCTTGTCACCAGCGGCCCGACGTTTGAAGCGATTGACCCTGTGCGCTACATCGCCAATCGGTCATCCGGAAAACAGGGGCACGCCGTCGCAGCGGCCCTTTCCGGCCTCGGCGCGGAGACGATCCTGATCAGCGGGCCAACGGCGCTGGCCGACCCTGCCGGCGTCAAAATGATTAAAGTCGAATCGGCACGCGATATGCTGGCCGCGTGCAAGGACGCATTACCGGCCGATGCCGCGATCTGCGTCGCCGCCGTCGCGGACTGGCGCGTCAAATCCGCTGCAACGCAGAAGCTGAAGAAAAACGGTGGCGGCCCACCGATGCTGGAATTCGCGGAAAACCCGGACATTCTAAAAACCCTGAGCAAAGGCGGTAACAATCGACCGGAACTGGTTGTCGGGTTTGCCGCAGAAACCGAAAACGTGGTCGACAACGCACGAACGAAACGCAAGACCAAGAAATGCGACTGGATCCTGGCCAATGACGTTTCGCCGACAACCGGGACTTTCGGCGGCGATGCAAACACGATTCACCTGGTTGCGGATGGTGCGGAAGAAGCCTGGCCGACCATGACGAAGCAGCAGGTCGCAGAGCGCCTGGCGGCACGGATCAGCGACCATTTCGGGAAAAGCACATGACAGCAGTTACGGTCACAGTTAAGCGATTACCGCATGGTGCGGATCTGCCCCTGCCGCAATACGCGACGGCGGGAAGCGCGGGGCTCGACCTTTTGGCCGCCATCACCGACCCCATGACCCTTGCACCCAGCGAACGGGCGCTTGTGCCAACGGGATTGGCCATCGCCCTGCCCCATGGTTACGAAGCACAGGTTCGGCCACGCTCCGGCCTCGCCCTGAAGAACGGCGTTACCGTGCTGAACAGCCCCGGCACAGTCGATGCCGATTATCGTGGGGAGATCGGTGTGATCCTGGCGAATTGCGGGGCCGAACCGTTTGTGGTCACGCGCGGCATGCGGGTTGCGCAGATGGTTGTTGCGCCGGTTACGCAGATCGAATGGGCGGAAGCAGAGGAATTGTCGGATACCGCGAGGGGTACCGGCGGATATGGATCGACAGGTACGGGGAAAGACTGAAAGCGATGTTGCGTCTGACGAAGAAACTTATTTATGCCATCGATGCGGTTGTTGATATCGCCTACAACGCGGCGGAAACGCCCGTGCAAAGCAAGGAAATTGCCCAGCGTCAGGGTATCCCCAGGCGGTATCTGGAGCAGGTGCTGCAGAACCTCGTAAAAGCGGAAATCCTGCACGGGGTCCGCGGTCCGCGCGGCGGCTATCGCCTGTCACGCGAACGGCGCCGCATTTCACTCGGCGAGATCACCCGCATCGTCGACCAGATGGAAGGGACCGCGGACCCGCTTGAGGAACCGGTCGGTTCGGAGCTTGGTCAGGCTGTCCTTCATCCGCTGTGGCTCGAATTGCAGGAAACAGCGATGCAGCGCCTGGATGAGGTCAGCATCGAGGACCTTTGTTCGCGCGCGCGTTCGGCGGGGGTGCAATGCAATGCCGCCGATATGTTCGACTTCATGATTTGACGAATCGTCCTTTCTGCCTCTCTTATTGAACCAATTCCCGGAACGAATAACCTGACGGAGCGGGTATGGAATTTCGCGGCCGAATATACGACAGCATCCTCGATACGATCGGCGCCACGCCAATTGTGCGCTTGGCACGCATGGCCGATGACGCGGGGGTTTCGGTCGAGCTGCTGGCCAAGCTTGAGTTTTACAATCCGATGGGGTCGGTCAAGGACCGTATCGGCGCCGCAATGATCGAAGCGATGGAAAAGGCTGGCGATATCGGGCCGGACACGACCATCGTGGAGCCGACTTCCGGCAATACCGGCATCGCGCTCGCATTCGTTTGCGCGGCGAAAGGCTACCGGTTAATTCTGACCATGCCGGAATCAATGTCGGTTGAGCGCCGCAAGATGCTGCTTATACTTGGAGCGGAAATTGAATTAACGCCGGCGAACATGGGCATGAGAGGCGCGATCAACCGCGCCCTCGCGCTGAAAGAAGAAATCGGCGACGCCGTCATTCCCCAGCAGTTCCACAATCCGGCCAACCCGGCGATTCACCGGACAACGACCGCGGAGGAAATCTGGCGTGATACGGACGGTAACCTGGACGTTCTCGTTGCCGGGGTCGGAACCGGCGGCACCGTAACCGGCTGTGCCGGGTTGCTGAAGGAACGCAATCCCGATTTCCGGATTGTCGCGGTCGAACCGGAAGACAGCCCGGTTTTGTCGGGCGGCACACCCGGGCCCCACAAAATTCAGGGGATCGGCGCTGGTTTTGTCCCGGACATCCTCGATACTTCCGTGATCGACGAGGTGATATCGATCGCCAATGAAACGGCATTCCGTACCGCGCGGAACATGGCAAAACTGGAAGGGATACCGGTTGGCATTTCTTCCGGTGCGGCTGTTGCTGCCGCTCTTGAAATCTCGGCAAGACCCGAAATGTCGGGCAAGCGGATTCTTGTCATCATTCCGTCCTTCGCCGAACGATACCTGTCCACGCCCCTATTCGACGGCATCTGAAATGGTCATGCACACAGAAATCACCGACGATCAGTTACAGCGATATGCGCGCCACATCATCCTCGACGAGGTCGGCGAGGAAGGTCAGCTCAAACTGCTGCAATCCAGAGTCCTGGTCGTCGGCGCCGGCGGGCTGGGGTCGCCAGTACTGCTTTATCTGGCGGCGGCCGGTGTTGGCACCCTTGGGATCATCGATTTCGATACGGTCGATATTTCCAACCTGCAGCGTCAGGTCATTCATCACACCGACAGCGTGGGCGCGCTGAAGGTCACCAGCGCCCGGGAAACGATTCAATCGATCAACCCGGAAATCGTCGTCAACGAACACACAATGCGGCTCGATGCAAAAAATGTGGCGGAACTGATATCGCAATACGACATTATTGCCGATGGCAGCGATAATTTCGAGACACGCTACCTGTTGAATGATGCCTGTCACCTGGGTGGAAAAACGCTGGTCGCCGGGGCATTGCTGCGGTTCGAAGGACAGCTCGCGACCTTCAAGTCACACCTTGGCGGTGAAAACCCGTGCTATCGCTGCCTGTTTCCCAGCCCGCCGCCGGCGGGCACGACACCACGTTGCGAAACCGCCGGTATCTTTGGCGCGATCGCCGGCGTGATCGGCACGATGCAGGCCAGCGAGATTCTCAAGGAGCTGCTGGGCCTTGGCAAAAGCCTGTCAGGGAATCTCATCCTGTATGATGCAATGAACACCACGTTCCGAAAAATACGGGTCCCGCCGGACAGGAAATGCGCCCTGTGCGGCGAGCATCCGACGATTACGTCGCTAGACCGATAGCCGCCTGCCGCCGTGAGATCAGCCAGAACCGGGCGATCAACAGGACGACCGAGACCGCACTGCCTGCAATGATGGCGTAGATCAGCCCGTGGGTCCCCTTGCCCAGATGGATGGCGAGGTACCAGGCCAGTGGAAGCATCAGCAGATAAAACGCCGCCGCGTGAATAACCGGTGGCGACCATGCTTCCGCCGCGCCGCGTAAAGCGTTCGCCATCACGACCTGCCCGCCATCAGTCATGATGGCGATGGCCGACAGCGCGATCAGTGGCGCCGCCGCTGCGATCAGGGTCGGGTCACTCGTGAAAATCCTGGCGACCGAAGCTGGCAAAAACGCAAAGACCACACCGATACCGCCCAGCATCACGATAACCAGACCAAGGCCTGTCCACGCAGCCATCGTGCGATTGGACCAATCGCCCCGACCATGCGCAATGCCAACGCGGACGCCTGTTGCCGAGGCCATGCCCAGCGCCGACATGAACACAAATGCGACGGCGATATTCTGGATCGTATAGGCTGCAAGCGACAGCGTTCCCAACATGCCGGCAAAAAAGCTGAGTGCGGAAAATGCCGATTCTTCGATCGTGTAACTCGTTCCCGTCGCAAAACCATAGCGGCGCTGTTGCTTGCCCTTTCGCCACCAATGCCGTTCCAGCAGGCCCCGCACCGCATATTTTTCCCGCCCCGGCATCCACCAGACATAGGCAATAAGCATCGCCGCCATGACGAGCCGCACAATTGCGGTCGACCAGGCCGCCCCTTCTGCACCCATTGCCGGAAAGCCCGCATTCCCAAAAATAAAGAACCAGTTCAACAACACATTCAACAGGTTGACGACGATCATGACGACCATGGCCGGCGTCGGGCGCCGCAATCCTTCGAGAAAGAACGCCGTCGTGCAATACAACAGCGTTCCCGGCATGCCGATACCGAGGATGGCAATGACCCTGCCGCCCCCTTCCGCAATTTCCGGAGTCTGCCCCGCCAGCAGGAAAAAGGGCTCGCCCAGCAGGCAAACACCAAAACCCGCCATGCCGAGCAACAACGCGTAAGGCAGGGACCGCCACCAGATATTGCCGCATTCCGCATCCATACCCCGGCCGACTGCGTGGCTGGTGGCGACGACAGTACCGAACATCAACCCGATGCCCGCGACGATTATGACGATAAAAGGAGCAACACTGATGCCGTAGAAAGCCACCTGATCGACATGCGTACGGCCCAGCATGGCGGTATCGACCGCCGCCATAACCATTATTCCGGCCCGCGTTATGACGACCGGCGCGGCAAGCTTGACCGTTTCGACAATATGGCCGCGCAGGCGCGGCATCAGCCGTTGGGAATCATCCGGCATGAAAGGGAAATCGCCGGGTATCAGAACATCGTTTCAAGGACGCGGTCAGGCGGGCTGTGTCCGTCGGCCATGGTCTTGATATTGATGATGACCTTTTCGCCCATGGCGATGCGCCCTTCAATCGTCGCCGACCCCATATGCGGCAACAACACGACATTGTCGAGCGCCAGCAGTTTTGGATTGATGGCCGGTTCGTTTTCGAACACGTCGAGCCCGGCGCCAGCGAAAGCGCCCTGGCCAAGCAATTGCGTCAATGCGTTCTCATCGACAACCTCACCGCGGCTGGTATTGACGAGATAGGCATCCTTTTTCATCAGCTGCAACCGGCGTTTGTTCAACAGGTGATAGGTTGCGGGGGTATGCGGACAGTTGATCGACACGATATCCATCCGCGCCAGCATCTGGTCCAGGCTTTCCCAGTAAGTCGCCTCCAGCTCACCCTCGATTTCTTCATGGACGCGGCGCCGGTTGTGATAATGGATCGACAGACCGAAGCCGCGGGCGCGCCGGGCCACCGCTTCACCAATTCTACCCATACCGACGATACCAAGCCGTTTTCCCCAAATCCGGTGACCAAGCATCGTTGTCGGGCTCCAGCCGGTCCATTGGCCGGAACGGACCAGACGCTCGCCTTCCGCCAGACGGCGGGGCACCGCCAGAATAAGCGCCATCGTCATGTCGGCGGTATCTTCTGTCAGAACGCCCGGGGTATTGGTGACCATGATGGAGTGGGCTTTCGCCGCTTCCATATCGACGTGGTCGACACCGGTGCCAAAAGACGCAATCAGCTTCAACCGATCGCCCGCGGCAGCGATTGTTTCGGGATCGATCCTGTCCGTGACGGTCGGAACCAGCACGTCGGCATCCTGCACCGCTGCGATCAGTTCGGCCTTGCTCATCGGGGTATCGTCCAGATTCAAATGCGCATCGAACAATTCCATCATGCGGGTTTCGATGGCATCGGGTAGTCTGCGAGTCACAATGACTCTGGGTCTGTTCGAAGTCATGATCGGTCCCTGTAACTGGTCAGCTTGATAATATCCGCTCCGTCGGACAATGTCGCGCCTTGACCCTTATATGCCCGCACGATATTGGAAGCCATGTCTCCTGAGTCATCGCATATTCTGTTTCGTCATCTTCTGGTCTTTCTGGCCGCCATTTTTATGGCGGGTCCGGCGGCAGCGCAGTCGGCGAGCGGATCGACGCAGAATGAAGCCAATATACGCTTCGCGTCATTACGCGCGGACGAGGTCAATGTCCGGGCGGGCCCCGGCGTCCGATATCATGTGAAATGGGTTTTCGTACGCAAGCACCTGCCCGTCATGATCACCGCGGAGTTCGAAAGCTGGCGCAAGATCCGGGATTCAGAAGGTGCCGAAGGATGGGTCCACCGCGGCATGCTTTCCGGCCGGCGCAGCGTCGTTATCGCCGGCGAGGTCACGACATTGCGCCGCACGCCAAGCGAGACAGCACCCGCCGTCGCCCGCCTGGCGCCGGGTATTGTCGCTGAACTGGATTCGTGTGATGCGCAATGGTGCCGGGCCACAGCGCATTCCTATTCAGGATGGCTGCCGCGAAAAGCGCTATGGGGCCTGAAGGACGGCGAAACGGTCGAGTGACCATATACGCCCGACGGCGCAGCCTAGGTCGTAAAATCGTCCGCCAGGGCAACCCGCATTGCTTCCGGCATTATGGCCATATGGCCATAGGCTTGATGATCGAAACCGATCACGATCTCTGTGCCCGGTTGCCGGAATGCGGCAACCTGTTCATCCGTGAAGGGGAAATGCAGAAACTGGACCGATGAAGCCTTGCCGTCCGCAGTGGTCCGGTCAATATCCTCTTCCGCAACACCCCGAATTTGTGTTCCCGCGACGCGCAAAAATACTTTCTCTTCAATGCCGCCAAGCTTGTTCAGGAAGGTACGGCGCCGCGCTTCATCGTTGATTTCAAACATGATCGTGCAAACGAGTTCCTTCCCTTTCGGGATCAGCGGGTTATAGGCCGCCAATTCGTCTGCGAGCTGCTCGTCGCCCCCCTTCTCGATGAAGAGCATTTCCTGAATCTGCCACCACATTGTGTTGTAGGATTCAAAATAACAGGTCGTGACCGGACCGATTTCGATCCGCCGGTTCCGCTTGTGACCAACAAGTTCCTTGCGCTTGTCGGCCCGGATTTTGGCAAATTCCGGCAGGGAGAGTATATCCGCCGCGGTTATTTCCGTCTTTTTCATTGTCTTGCTTTCTTCGCCGCTTAGACGGCGATCCCATAGGCGCGGGCAAACAGAACGACCGGATGCGATGCCGTTTCCGCGGGTGTGTTTTCCGCGTCGGCAAGCCGTTCCATGCCCTGCGCGAGATGCGCACCGGCCAACGGGCACTCGGATACAACGTGTTTCGTCGCGTTCTTCAATGCCTGCCGTGCGGCCGGTTTGCCGACTTTCAACGCGATGTCGAAATTATCCTTCATCACCCCCCAGGACCCGCCGTGACCGGAGCACCGTTCGATGACCTGTACCTTGGTATCGGGAAGCAGACGCAGCATTTCGGCGGCCTTTGCCCCCATATTCTGCGCCCGCGCATGACAGGCAAGATGCACTGTCACGCCACCTTCCAGCGGTGACAACCCTTCCACAAGTCCGACATCCTTGGCGATTTCGACGACGTATTGCGCGATATCCCGGGTCGCCTTGCTCAACTTCTCAACCGCCGGATCGTCGGGCAGGATCAGGGGCCATTCGAATTTCAGCATCAGGGCGCAGGACGGCATCATCGCAATAATGTCGTAGCCCTTGTCGATCCAGGGAACGAGTTCGGCGGCAACCTTTCGCGCGCTTTCCGCGACGGCAGCGATATCGCCTTGTTCAAGCTGCGGCATGCCGCAGCAAGCCGGGTGGACAACTTCCGTTTCGACCCCGTTTCGCGCCAGAATCGCACGCGTTGCATGGCCAATTTCGGGATTGTTGTAATTGCCATAGCAGGTCGCATAGAGCACAGCCTTGCGTCCGTGGCCCGGCGCCTGAAGATTGACCGCCGGCGGGTTGGCGCTCGACGACTTGACGAAGCTTTCGCCGGCAAATTTCGGCAACGCGGCATCGCGGTGAATCCCCGCCACCGATTCCATGACGGGGCGTGTCAGCGCATTTTTTTCATCGACGGCCCAGTTCACGACCGGTGCGACCATCGCCGCAAGTTTGCCGTTACGGTCGGTTTTGGTCATTTGCTTTTCGGCAAAGCCGACTTCGCCGTCACGCTGTTCGATGGCGCGATAGCGCAGCATCAAATGCGGAAAATCCAGGTTGAATTCATGCGGCGGCACATAAGGACATTTCGTCATGAAGCACATATCGCAAAGCGTGCAGGCATCAACGACCGGCTTGAAATCCTTGGAATCGACTGAATCCAGCTCGCCTGTCTCGGCTTCGTCGATCAAATCGAACAGTTGCGGAAAGCTGTCGCACAAATTGAAACATCGCCGGCAGCCATGACAGATATCGAAGACCCGCCGCAATTCGACGTCGAGCTTTTCCTTGTCATAGAAATCCGGTTCCTGCCACGCGATCGGATGCCGCGTTGGCGCTTCCAGGCTACCCTCGACCATGAGCTAGTCCGCCATAAATTTAATAAGGAAACCTACGCGGCTGCGACGTTTTCACGACACAGCCGCGCAACAACACTCAATCAGTCGTCGAGCGTGTCCAGCGCCTTCTGGAACCGTCCGGCGTGGCTCTTTTCAGCCTTCGCCAGGGTTTCAAACCAGTCCGCGATCTCATCGAAGTTTTCTTCACGAGCGGTCCGCGCCATACCCGGATACATGTCGGTGTATTCATGGGTTTCACCAGCGACGGCAGCGCCAAGATTGTCAGCCGTGCCACCGATCGGAAGACCCGTTGCCGGATCGCCGGTTTCTTCGAGAAATTCGAGATGACCGTGCGCATGGCCGGTTTCGCCTTCGGCCGTTGAACGGAACACCGTTGCGACATCGTTATAACCTTCGACATCAGCTTTCTGCGCGAAATACAGATAGCGGCGATTGGCCTGGCTTTCACCGGCAAACGCTGCCTTGAGGTTGTCTTCGGTCTTGCTGCCTTTGAGTCCCATGGGTCCCTCCTCTTGGGTTAATAATCAGCCACAGCCCTCTATATGGCGCAGCATCCAAAAGGAGTCAATAATTCTAGAATGGTTTTAAAGAAAGAAGTATGCGGTTGGGTTAGTTGAGAATAATTGTCAACTAGCGCGCACTCTGATGATGACGTCAACGCCATCGATGACCGTCCCATCCGGTGCGGACGGCAGATGCGAAACAGCAACCGCATCCCCTGAAATATCAATCAGCTGTTCCGTATCCTGATTGAAAAAATGATGATGCAGTTCGGTATTCGAATCGAAATAGGACCGTCGCGAATCCACCGCCACTTCGCGCAGGAGCCCCGACGCCGTAAACTGGTTCAGCGTATTGTAGACGGTGGCCAGCGAGACTTTTACGCCATTGCCGACAGCCTGCTGATGCAATTGCTCCGCCGTGACGTGCCGATCCCCGGAATCGAAGAGCAGCCGTGCCAGGGCAAGACGTTGCCGTGTCGGACGCAAACCTGCTGCGGTCAGCCGGTCCAAAACCGGGCGAAATGGACGGATCATGATCATAGGCGTTTCATAATACGGCTTGTTTTCGGGTGCAAATGCTTTTTGTAACAGGGTTGTATCTACATTTTTTGAATGTGTCGAATGTCAATCATCCATACCGAAACAGGTCAGCACCATTTTCCCTGAGCCAGGCGCGGCCAAAATCCGTGTATTCGCTCAACCGGTCGACAACCGTCCAGAAAGCCGGTGAATGATTGGGCTGGGCAAGATGGCCAACCTCATGCGCGACGACATAGTCCAGCACTTCCGGCGGCGCGAGGACAAGCCGCCAGTTGAAGGACAGATTCCCGGTACTCGAACAACTGCCCCAACGGCTTTTCTGATTGCGGATCGATATTCGACCGGCGCGGCGCCCCAATCGCGCCGCTTTCTCCACAACGAGCGGCGATACAGCGGCCCGGGCATCACGGCGTAACCAGTCGTGCAAACGCCGCGCGAGATAATCCGCCTGTCCTGAAACACAGATCCGGCCGGCTTCGGACCAAACACCACGCCGCGCAGACGGCTCATGGGAAATTAGATGGTCAACACCACGATAGGGCAGCACGACGCCATCGCCGAAAGGAACGAAAGCCGGCAACGCGCCGAGCCGGTCCACCAGCCAGTCAGCGCGCTCTTTCAGGAATGCGATACCGTCGCGTTTGCTGGCGCGGGGCGGCAGAACAAGTTCCGCACCGCCGATGGCCTGATCAACCCGGATTGCAATCCGCCGCGCCCTGGCGCTGCGCCGGATCGCCACTTCAATGTCGCGGCCATCCACATTCAGGACCGCCGTCCCACCCGTCACCGCCTGCGGCCCCGGCCGCCGAACTTGCGTCGATGAAACGGTTCCGCCCCATCGACCAGCCAGTCGACGATATGCTGTTCAAGGTTCTTGACGTTTTCTTCGGAGACCGCCTTGTCACGAACGGAGATACCGGCTTCATGCACGGTATCCGGATTGCCGGACACGAGCGGGTGCCACCATTCCAGGTCCTTGCCATTGGCAACGAGCCGGTAGCCACAGGTTTGTGGCAACCAGCGCAACGTTGTTGCCCGGCCCGGCGTCAACTGGACACAATCGGGCACCTGTGATTTCCGGTTTGTATAGTCCTTGCAATTGCAGCCATGCAGATCGAGCAGCGAACAGGCGACATCGGTCAAACCGATTTCGCCGGTATCGGCGTCCTCAACCTTGTGCAGGCAACATTGCCCGCAGCCATCGCACAAGGACTCCCATTCTTCCTGTGTCATCTGACTCAGGGTTTTCAGTTTCCAGAATGGAATCGGCGCTTCACGGTCGGTCATGTCGCGCAATCTATCAAATGTATGAAGGATCCGGCGACATTTTCAACAACAAGACCCGCAGCCGGCAAATCGGTGCCCCGCGAATCCACTGCGTTGAACAAATGATCGCCAGGACCTTCCTGCTCAATGGATGCGTAGTGGAACTCATGGCCGGTGAATCGGGTACCCGATTTACCAAGAGGTGACGATAGCGTCGTTTCCAGGCGACGGTAGCCGAGATGCAGCTTTCGCTTCGCAAAAGAGGTTGCGAGCGGCAGCAGTCCCGCCATCCTGTGCCGGGCACCCTCGGCATCGACCAATTCCTCACCCAGCACCATGTACCCGCCGCATTCACCGAAAACGGCCGCGCCCTTTGCCGCCGCCCGGCGCAAGCCAACCATGAATTTCTGATTCGCGGCGAGCCTCCCCGCATGCAGTTCCGGATAGCCACCCGGCAGGTATACCGCATCGGCATTTGCATCCGGCGCTTCATCCGCCAGGGGCGAAAACGTCGTTATCGCAACGCCCGATTCGCGCCAGCCCCGCCGCACCGCCGGATAGGAAAAACGAAATGCGGCGTCGCTGGCTATCGCGATGCGTTGTCCCAGCGGCGGAAGATTGGCAGCACTTTCCGTGCCCGCCATGCCGGATGGTTTTGCCGTTCGCTGCAACAGCGCCAAGTCAACATGACCCGAAATGACGGCGGCAGCGTCATCGAGAAACCCGTCCAGCGCATCGTGTTCCGAAGCCTGTACCAGCCCCAGATGCCGCGAGGGCAGGTTCAGTGCGGTACTGTTCGGTATATGCCCTAGCAGCGGAATCGCCCGGCGCATGGAGGTGATGGCGTTGCCCAGTATTCTTTCATGGCCCGGCCCGCCAACCCGGTTGCAGATAATCCCTGCGACATCGATATCGGTGCGGTGGTGGGCGAAGCCCTCGACCAGCGCGGCAACCGACGCACCCTGGCCCTTCGCGTCAACGATCAACACCACGGGCCACCCGGTAATCGCGGCCAGATCCGCCGTGGAACCACCACCGCCCGACGCGCCGTCGAACAACCCCATGACCCCTTCGCACAAAATGAGATCCGCATCATCGCCCAAGCGGCAGACGAGTCCGGACAGGGTTTCCGCGCGCATCCCCCATGCGTCGAGATTGAAACAGGCACGGCCGCTGGCGGCCGCATGAAACGCAGGATCGATATAGTCCGGACCCGCCTTTGCCGATGCGACCCTGACGCCGTTGTTTCGCAGCGCCCGCAGCAATGCCAGGGTCGTTACGGTCTTGCCGCTGCCGCTGGATGGCGCGGCAAGGATCAGCCCCGGCGCAACCATTCAGGCAGCCAGGCGGACAAAGACGACGGCGACCACGGCCCATTGCGCCATATGAATAAAGACGCTGGCGCGATGCAACATTGCGGCGGCACGGTCACGGCCGGCCTTGCGTTGTTTTTCAAGCGCCGGCAATAGCAGGCCGCGCATGGCGAAAAACAGAATCGCGACAACCATCATGGCCAGGCCTTCCGGCCGATAAGCATGAATGGGCAGCAGCACAAGAAGCGGCATCAGGGCGACAATGCCCATCACGGAAAAATACTTTGGGAAAAGGGCCCGCATGAAATCGGCAGCGGCTTCCCGTGTCAGGTTCCGGAAAATCATTGGTGCGAAAAATGCCATGAAGAAGGTCATGCCGCCAAACAGAACAGCAACCGGAACCAACGCGGCAACATGCAGAGTGAGCCAGTCCATTGTGGCTCACTATATCCCGGCCAAGGGGATACCGGGTAGCGCTTATGAAGCGAAGAAGCTGAAGATATGAAAAACGCCCGCGGCCAGCACGGCGGCGGCCGGAACCGTAATCACCCAGGCAGACACAATTGTCATGAGGTGACGGCGGCGAACCAGTTTACGGTACCGCACCTGATCGGCGCCGCCGGTTTGTTTCGTCGTCCCTGACTTGTTGAAACGGCCGTGATTGATATGCGTCCGTCGCCTGGTATGGTATTCACGATAAAACCCAACGCCGAAAATCGCGCCGACAGCGATATGGGTCGAACTGACCGGCAACCCCAGTGTCGATGCGATCAACACCGTGATCGCCGCTGAAAGCGCGACGCAATAGGCGCGCATCGGGTTCATCTTCGTAATCTGCTCGCCAACCGTACGGATCAGTTTTGGTCCGAACAGGACCAGCCCTGCCGAAATACCGGCGGCACCGACAAGCAGGATCCAAAGCGGCAGCTCCACCTTTTTCGCCACGGTACCCGTACTTGCCGCGTCAACAATTGCGGCAAGCGGACCGACCGCGTTTGCAACATCGTTGGCGCCATGGGCGAAGGACAGCAGCGCCGCCGAAAAAATCAGCGGAATTGTGAACAGCTTGCGCAGCGAGCGGTTCCGGTTCTCCATTCCTTCGGACTGACGCGCGATCAACGGCTTGAGGACGGCATAACTTGCAGCAAAGACTCCGACACCGATGGCAACGACAACCCAGGCGTCCGGTTTCCAGATTTTCTTCAGCCCCTTCATGACCAGGTAGGCGGCGAAAATTCCGGCCATCAGCGCGACCAGCAGCGGCACCCAGCGGCGCGCCGCCGCGATTTTATCCGGCTGATAAATGATTTGCGATTTTACAAAGGCGAGGAAGATCGCAGCGATGATGCCGCCCATGACCGGGGAGATAACCCAGCTTGCGGCGATGGAACCCATGGTCGGCCAGTTTACGACGCTCATGCCTGCCGCGGCGATTCCAGCCCCGGCAACGCCGCCGACAACGGAATGCGTCGTCGACACGGGCGCATTGAGGAGGGTCGCGAGATTTACCCAGATAGCCGCCGCCAACAGCGCCGACATCATTGCCCAGATAAAGGCCTGTCCGTGCGGCATGGCATCGGCAGAAATAATATTTTTGGAGATTGTAGAGACAACGTCGCCACCCGCCAGGATCGCGCCGGCTGCTTCAAAGATCGCCGCGATAATCAGAGCGCCCACCATGGTCAGCGCCCGGGACCCGACCGCCGGCGCCATGTTATTGGCGACGTCATTGGCGCCGATATTCAACGCCATATAGCCGCCGATCACGCCGGCCGCGATGACAAGGCTGTGGTTGGCGCCGTCCCCGGAAACGAAGCTTGTAAAAATCCAGACAATGACAAGAAACAGTACCGCGAGCCCGACCAGCCCGGCCCGGCCCGCCGTTGTCCGGGTTGCCGCGCTGACCTGCCCGATCTTGGACAGATCCTTGCTGAGCGTTTCCTTATACATGCTCCAGATTCCCCCGACTCAACTTTCAGACACCGTCAAGCGACGTAATAAAAACGTAGCATTAATGCAATGATCCGGCATCGTTTGACATATGCGGTACCGCGATGCAATTGCTAACCCGTCCGCAGCGCGATGCGAAAACACAGAAGCTCACGGAAGGAACGTTGAATGAATGGTGCCGAAAGCCTGGTAAGGACATTGGTCAATGGTGGCGTGGATGTCTGTTTCACAAACCCCGGCACATCGGAGATGCATTTCGTCGCCGCCCTGGACAAGGTCGATGGCATAAATTGCCTGCTGTGCCTGTTCGAGGGCGTGGTGACCGGCGCGGCAGACGGCTACGCGCGAATGGCGGGAAAGCCGGCATCGACACTGCTGCATCTTGGCCCCGGGCTCGGCAATGCCGTTGCCAACCTGCACAACGCCCGCAAGGCCGACACCCCGATGATTAACATCGTCGGCGAACACGCGACCTATCACGTCGAACACGACGCGCCACTGACAGCGGATATCGAAGGCATTGCCCGACCGGTTTCACATTGGGTGCATACGTCGCGGGATTCAAAAACCGTTGCGGCGGATGCCGCGGAAGCCATCGCCACCGCTAGCGCCCCGCCGGGGCAGATCGCAACACTGATACTGCCTGCCAATACCGCCTGGGAAGATGCCGACGGCCCGGCTGTCGTTCCGGAGATTGCGGGACGCAAAACCGTTTCGGATGACGCCATTACAGCCGCGGCAAAGGTACTGCGCTCTGGCGAACCAACTGTGTTGCTGCTGGCCGGACAGGCGCTGTACGAAAACCCGCTGGATCTGTCCGGCCGCATCGCGGCAAAGACCGGCGCCGGCCTGATATCGCAGGGCGCAAACGCGCGGCTGGAGCGCGGCGCGGGGCGTGTCGCGATCAACCGCATCCCGTTTTCGGTCGATCAGGCACTGGAAGTACTGGCTCCCTACCAGAACATTATTCTCGTCGGCGCAAAACCCCCGGTCGCATTCTTCGCCTACCCCGGCAAGCCAAGCCGGCTGGAAGCCGAGGGCTGCAAGATCCACCGCCTGTGTGAATTGGGAGAGGATGCCGAAGACGCGCTCAACCGGCTCGCCGAAGAAGTCGGCGCAAAGCCGGGCGATGCCATCGTGCAGAAAGCGTTCCGGCCCGATCTTCCGACGGGCGCGCTGACGGCGGAAACCATCGCCGCGGTATTGGGGAATGCGTTACCGGAAGGCGCGATCGTCGCTGACGAATCGGTTTCCGTCGGCCGTGGGTTTTTTGGATTGACCGCCGGCGCACCACCGCATGACTGGCTGAACAATATGGGCGGTTCCATTGGGCTTGGCATGCCAATGGCAACCGGGGCTGCCGTAGCCTGCCCCGATCGCAAGGTGGTTTGCCTGGAAGGCGACGGCAGCGGCATGTACACGCTGCAAGCCCTGTGGACACAAGCGCGCGCCAATCTGGACGTGACGACAGTCGTTCTCGCCAACCGGTCCTACGCAATCCTGCGCGGCGAGCTGACCCGGGTCGGTGCGGAGAACCCGGGACGCAAGGCGCTGGATATGCTGGACCTTTCACGGCCCGAACTGAACTGGGTCCAGATGGCAAACGGTATGGGTGTGGAAGCGGTCCGTGTGGAGGATTGCGAGACATTCCATGCCGCACTGATCGCCGGGCTTGCCGTCAACGGTCCCTACCTGATCGAAGTCGTCATCTGATGAAACTATATGTCACGCTGACGTCTCCCTATGCCCGCATGGTCCGGGCGCTGATCGTCGAAAAAGGCATAGAGGACAACGTCACGGTGGAACCGATCGTGACCCGAAAACCGGATATGCCGCTCCTCGATATCAACCCGTCGGGCCGCGTGCCCGTGCTGGTCAATGATGATGGCGACGCATTTGAGGATTCAGCACTGATCATCGACTATCTGGAAACAGTTTATGCACCGCGCGTGCTTGCGCCGCAGCCTGACTGGAATGCGCGGCGGCTGGAAGCGTCTGCGCGCAGCATGCTGGACGGCGTTGCCGTTTGGGTGCGGGAGTTACGGCGCCCCGAGGATCACCAGTCGCCGGTCATTCTGAAACATGAAGCAGGGCGCGCGCTACGAATGGCAAAGGCGTTCGACACGATCGTCGGATCAGGTGCGCTGGATGGACCCCTGGACATGACGCAACTGACGCTCGGCAGCACATTGCACTGGCGCGACCGGACGATGCCGGAATTCGACTGGCGGCACGGCAATGACCGCCTTTCCGCCTGGGTTGACCGGTTTGGCGAACGCGACCTGATGCAGCGAACAATCCCACCAGCCTGAGGTCGCATTTCTTGCCGCAACCGCGTCGTCGCGGACATTCCGTCCGCGACGGACTATCTATTCCTTCGGTTTCAGGTCCAGCGACGCGGAATTCATGCAGTATCGCAACCCCGTGGGCGCGGGGCCGTCGGGAAAGACATGCCCGAGATGCGAGTCGCATTTTGCGCAGAGAATTTCCGTCCGGCGCATGAAAAACTTTGTATCGGTTTTTTCGTCAACCGCATCGGCCGATACCGGTTGAAAGAAACTGGGCCAGCCGGTGCCGGAATCGAATTTGGTATCGGAATCGAAAAGCGGGTTACCGCAACCCACGCAGACATAGACGCCCGGGTCCTTGTTCTCGGCATATTTGCCGCTGAAGGCTCTCTCGGTGCCATGTTCACGGCACACATGATATTGCTCGGGCGATAATTGCGCCCGCCATTCCGCTTCGCTTTTTACGACCTTGCCGGATGCGTCGTCAGCCATTTTCCGTTCTCCCATCGTCCTTGTGGCGGTCCACCACTATAATCGCGGACCCGTTCCAGAACATCGTGCAGCTGCCCGTCTTCAATGCCAAGCGCATGCATGTGTTCCACTGTATTGGTGAGATATTCCGCGCAGGTGCCGATTTTACCCGACGCCATCGCCAGATGGGCAACCAGCAGCTCCTGCGGCAATTTTCCGGCGTAGCGCGGCTGGTGGCGGTTGATGACGAATGTCAGCGCCCGCACCGGACCATCCGCCGTCCGTATCGTTACCCAGCGCGCCAGATATGATCCGCCGCCCATTTCCCGGGCCCATACGATCTCCAGCTCTTCGCGGACT
Organism: uncultured Alphaproteobacteria bacterium; assembly: GCA_943788635.1. Lineage (GTDB taxonomy): Bacteria > Pseudomonadota > Alphaproteobacteria > UBA8366 > MarineAlpha4-Bin1. The sequence goes on from CALSRA010000033.1 coordinate 36,265, forward strand.
TTTTCCGGCGCGATGCAATACGCCATGCCGGAACATGACCCACCGCTATCCAGCCCCAGCATCAGACCCGCCAGTTCCGGCGACCCGCGACCCGCAGCGATCCACATACAGAAACGGCGGTGATAGCCATGCACCCGGCCCGGACGGCGCTCGCAGTAATGGAACGCCGGATTCCACATGAGCGAGCCATACCCAAACACCCAGACACATTCTCCCGACGGCACTTCGGCCAGTGTCCTGCGCAAGCTTTCATGCCGTTCTTCATCCGTTATTCGCGACGTCAGGCCAAGCGCCTCCGCTTCGCGGACGATCTCACTAACGATCCCGCTCTTGATCGACTCGCGGCTCAGTATCACGAATCCCGGCTCCTGCTTCTGAAATATCAATTCAGTTGCGCTGCGTGATGACGTTCCGCGGCGCGACTAAATATCCGGTATCAATATCTTATTTGTTGGAGGCAGTTTCAACCAGCGCATGACTCGGCCGCGTCAGAATAAAGGCGGATACCACAAACATGATCCCCCCAACCGTAACCGGCAGCATCCAGCCGGACGCCAGGATGATGAAAATGACGAGGCTCACGGTCATTGTCATCATCGCGAGACATTTGGCCCGCGGCGGAATGACCCGATGGTGTTCCCATGCCTGCAACGTCGCGCCATACCGGGGATGATTCCACAGCCAGATCCGCATGCGCGGCGAACTCTGGGTGAATGCCCAGAACGCAATGATCAGGAAAACCGTTGTCGGCATCCCGGGCACCACCGCACCGATCGTGCCAAGCACCACGTTGCTCCACCCGCAAACCAATAGCGCATAGCGCCGCGTCCGCGACTGCACGATCATGTGGTTGTGTTCTGTATCGGCCATGGCCGGGCTTCTCCTGACCCCGCCATAGTCGCATATATCGTTTAAGGACCCGTAAACGCCCGTCCGGGTATCAGAATCGCCCGTCATAGACACCACGCGGGATATGCGCGGCAATCACGGTAAAGCTTTCCGCCGCCAGGCCTTCTGTGACCGCGGATGCGAGCCCGGCCCGGTTTTCAACGTCCACCCCGTTCCCGCCCATTGCCCGCGCAACGGCGGCAAAATCGGTTTGACCGGAATCGACACCGAGGTTCTTCATACCCGTCGCGCGCTGTTTCATTTCAATCAGCGTCAGCGAAGCATCAACAAAGACGACGATAACCACCGGCAGTTTCCGGTCGCGCAGCGTCGCCAGTTCGCCCAGGATCATTTCCAGACCGGCATCGCCGGTAAACGCAACAACCGGGCGATCCGGGTCCGACAGCTTGACCCCCACCGCCAACGGCATGCCACAGCCCATACTGCCGAATGCCGAAGACTGGATCAGCGTATGCGGCTGGGCGCATTTCCATACTGAACTCAACAGGATACGGTGCGCGCCGGTATCACAGCTGACCATCGCATCATCGGGCAGCAGGCGGTTCACCTCGTCGCAAATCGCCGCCGGACCCCATTCCTCGTCCGTGGGGAATGCTGCCGCCAGCGCCTTGCGGGTTTCCTGCGGCGCGCCGTTCGACCAGACCGGCGGCGGCACAACGCCATCACGCAACATAGTCAGCCCGGCACCGATATCGCCGATAAAGGAAAGTGTCGCCTGGTGCACGTAATGGGTATTCGCGGCAGCGCTGAATTCGATGACCGGCGTCTTTTTCGGGTCCCACGGGTTCACCCAGCTCGACCGCATCTCGATCGGGTCGTAACCGGCAAGCAGGATAAGGTCGGCGGTTTCAATCAGGGGCATTACGTGTTTATCGCCCAGCGGCGACAGCCCCCAGCCGCCCAGCGCCATCGGATCGTCTTCGGGCAAGACACCCTTGGCCTTGTATGTCGTGACAAGCGGGATGGAAAAGTCCCGCGCCAGGGATGCAACCGCCTCCTCCGCGCCATGTTCCAGCACCTCGACACCGGCGATCATGACCGGGCGCTTGGCCTGTCCCAGCAAATTCCGGGCAAAACCGAATTCCGGGCCTGCTGCCGGAACGGAAGGCGCCGGCGAAACCCGCCGGACCGGCGCAGCATCCGGCTGTTCCAGGCCGGCCAGTGGCGTCGGTATATCGATATGAACCGGGCCAGGCGGCGTGTCGGTCGCAATCGCAACCGCCTTGTCGATGATTGTGTCGACAGCGCCGTCCTGTAGCGTAAAGCTCGCCTTGGTAATCGATTTCATCACCGCAACATGGTCCATGACCTGATGCGTGTAGCTGTGCGATTCAGCTTCGGTGAACGCACCGGTCAGGAAAATCAGCGGGACGCGGTCCTGTTTCGCATTCGAAATGACATTGACCGCATTGGTGATGCCGGGCCCTATCGTCGACAACAGCAGCCCGGGCGCACCGGTCGCATGAAAGGTGCCTTCCGCCATGAAGCCACCGGCGTTTTCATGCTTCACCAGAACGAATTCGATCCCCGCATCCTGCAGGGCTTCCATCATTGTCAGCACTTCGCCGCCGGGAATGCCGAAAGCATGGCGGCAGCCCGCCTCATACAATCGACGGGCAATGAGCTGAGCGGCGGTCGCCATGCCCGTCAGGACCCCGCCCGCGGCAGGTTCATATACCCGTCGCGGGTCTGTGGCAGCTTCTTGTTCAGGATGCGCGATGCCACAACCGTGCGCAGGATCTGCGCGGTGCCGCCGCCGATGGTGAACATGCGGGCGTCCCGCACCATGCGTTCCAGCGGGTTATTCCGGGAATACCCGGCTGCACCGAACACCTGCAGCGCGTCATTGGTAACCTTGATCGCCATTTCCGATGTGAAGATTTTCGCCTGCGCCGCTTCGTTGGCATCGGGAAACGCGTCCCCCGGCATTGCCCGCCGCCTTGTAACAAAGCGCCTCTGCCGCCGCGACCTGGATCGACATATCGGCCAGCATCCACTGCAATCCCTGGAATTCATGGATGGGCCGACCGAACTGTTCGCGCTGGTGGCTGAACGCCAAGGCCTTTTCATAGGCGCCCTGCGCCAGACCCAGCGCCACCGAAGCCGCCCCGACACGCTGCGCGTTTATACGCATTCATCAACCCGGCGAAACCGCGCCGCAGCCCTTCCGGCGGCACGATCATCATGGATTCGTCGACTTCCAGATCCTCGAACATCACTTCCGCTTCGGGAATGCCGCGCAAGCCCATGGTCGGTTCACGCTTGCCGATGACCAGCCCTTTCGGCGTTCCGGCTTCCGGATCGCGCACAGCCAGGAATCCGCCGACCCCCTGTTCGAAACCGTTCTCGAAAACCCGGGCGAAGATCAGATGCAGCCGCGACACCCCGCCACCGGTGATCCAGTGCTTCTTGCCGTTCAGGATATACTTGTCGCCTTTCTTCTCGGCACGGGTCGTCATTTCACTGGCGGCGCTACCGGCATTCGGTTCGGTAATGCAGATCGCCGGCTTGTCGCCGGACAGCACAACTTCCGCCGCCAGTTTCCGCTGCGCCGCATCGCCGTATTTCATCACGGCACTGATCGCGCCCATGTTGCATTCCACCGCAATGCGCCCGGTGACGCCGCAGACCTTGGCCATCTCAACGATCAGCAAAACCGCATCCAGAATTGACCGCCCCTGACCACCGAGTTCTTTGGGAATGGAAATACCGACAAACCCAGCTTCCTTCAGCGCCTGCACATTATCCCATGGATACTGTTCGCTGCGGTCGACCTCGGCCGCGCGGGGGGCGATTACGGTTTCCGCAAGATCACGGGCGCGAGCCTGGAATGCACGCTGGTCGTCGGTCAGTGAGAACATGGATCAATCTTCCTTGTGATATTCCCGAACGCCAACGCATTCGGCATTCGGAATGTAATGGGAAGACTCTAGCGCGTCACCGCCCGTCTGTCAGGACGGCAGACTGCTTATTTCAGCAGGATATTCGCGATTTCCTTGAGCTGCGTGCGGGACCGCAGCAGGTAGAACCCTTGTGATGCAAGATGGCTGGGCATCACCTGGCTGTCTGGGTCGCCATTGACGACGACCATCGGCTGCATGGTCGACGCCACCCGCAGGGATTCCAGCATCTGATCCCAGGCGGCGGTCAATTCGCGTTCCTCGATGATCTTCTGGAAATCCACGCCCAGTGCCTTGAGGATCTGGTAATACGCGTATAACCGTCCCTTGACCTGGTAGAAAACATCGTCAGCCTGCATATCAATCAGAAAACCGCCCATCGGCGATCCGCTGATCAATCACCGCCGAGGACGACCCGATATCCGAACTGATCCGTTCCAGTGTCGCCTGCAGATTGTCCGCGCGGCGCTCGAAACTGGCATCGCCTGCCGCCAGCCGCTGATTGTATTTGAGGAATGCCTGCCGGGCGGTCCGGTAATGCTGCTCCGACGCCGTTGTCGGCGCCAGCGAGGTCTTGAAATCAAAAAACCAGATCGTCCCCCGGAAATTTCAGCCGGCCCGCAGCGCTGTCCAAATCGTCGTCAACCTGGCTTGATCCGCGAACCCGGCCGATCTGGTCGCTCATTTCGATAGCGAAACGGGATAAGGCGTACATAATGCCTTGCTGGAAATTCGGCATATTGTCGAGCACTGCACCCGGCAAAAAGAACGGGTCATTGGCGGTCCAGCGGTTTTCATCGGTTTCGCGGGTAATCAGCGCCGCGGCCATCGCCACCGCATGGCTTTCGCCGTCATTCACGTCGTAGCCAAGTTCCACGTCGTCATTGATATCATGAACAAGAAACATGCCCACCGGATAGTAGAGCAACGCAATAATCGCCAGGAAACCGAGGAATTTTAACGTGAGCCGAACGTAATCCCGGCGTTCGCGGGAATCATTATGACCGCCAAGTTGCGGACGTTTCGCAGCGGCATCGCTTATCAGGTCTTCATCATTCATTTAGTAAACTTGTGCATGCCGAACGGTGGATACAAGGGTCCGCACCCGTCCGAACGCCGGCTCATGACCGCACAAATCCGACAATATCGAAGACTTCACGCATCACCGGGGCGGACAGTTCGCGGGCCCGCGCGCCGCCATCGGCCAGCACGCTGTCGATATAGGCACTGTCGGCGACGAGCCGCTGCATTTCCGCGCCAATCGGGCCCAGCTTTGACACCCGCGACATCGGCCAGCACAGGCTTGAACTCCGAAAACATCTTGCCACCCATTTCGGCCAGCACATCCTCGATACTCTTGTCCGACAGCGCGGCGTAAATACCGACGAGGTTCGCGGCTTCCGGACGCCCTTCCAGACCCGCCGGTTCACTGGGCAACGCGTCAGGGTCGGTTCTCGCCCGGCGGATTTTCTGGGCAATGGCATCCGCGTCATCCGTTAGATTCAACCGGCTGTTATCCGATGGGTCGGATTTCGACATTTTCGCCGACCCGTCCCGCAACGACATCACCCGCGTCGCCGGCCCGAGAATCAGCGGTTCGGTGATCGGAAAAACTTCCGTGCCGAAGTCGTTGTTGAATTTCTGCGCAATATCGCGGCAAAGTTCCAGATGCTGCTTCTGATCTTCGCCGACCGGCACGTGTGTCGCCTTATAGGCCAAGATATCCGCGGCCATCAGGTTGGGGTACGCGTACAGCCCGACCGACGCATTTTCGCGGTTTTTACCGGCCTTGTCCTTGAACTGCGTCATCCGATTCAACCAGCCAAGCCGGGCAACACAGTTAAATATCCAGGCCAGCTCCGCATGGTGCGGGTTCTGGGACTGGTTGAAGATGATGCTGTTCTTGGGATCGATTCCCGAGGCGATGAACGCTGCCGTCACTTCTCGGGTACTTTGACGAAGCTCGTCAGGGTCCTGCCACATCGTGATCGCGTGCAAATCAACCACGCAATAGATGCATTCATTGCCTTCCTGCAGGCGAACAAAATTACGGATCGCACCCAGATAATTGCCAAGATGCAGGTTACCCGTGGGCTGTACGCCCGAGAAAATCCGGTCCATGACGCCCTCGTTCCAGTACTTTTGTGTTGCGGGACGGCGCGAGTTATCGCGGCTCCCCCCCGCGCGGTCAAGCGCCGTCAGCTGCGCGACATCATCGCACGCAAGTCGCTGAGCCGAACGGCGCCGGTAACGGCGGCGGTACCGGCGAACAATGCGCCGCCGCCTGCCACCAGCACGACCAGTGCCAGAATTCGGACCGGTTCACGCCCATTCAGCCAATCGGCACCGAAATCGGCCGCCCACCAGAGCGCGGCCCCCATCACCACAGAGGCAAGGACCAGCCGCGGCAGCCGGTTCAAAAGGCGGGCATCGAATACCAGAAACCCCCGCCGCACCAGTATCAGCCCCAGAAACCCCGCATTCATCCAGGCCGCGATTGCCGTCGCCAGCGCAATGCCCGCATGCGCCAGCACCTGCATCAACAACAACGCCAGCCCGATATTCGCCGCCACCGCAAAAATCGCGATCTTGACCGGCGTCTTCGTATCCTCCCGCGCATAGAAACCTGGCGTCAGCGCCTTGATCAGCACATAGGCCGGCAGGCCGACCGCAAATGCGCTTAACGCATCAGCCGTAGCGGACGCATCCGCGGCATCAAATGCACCACGCTGAAACAGCACCGTAATAATCGGGCCCGGAATTACGATCAGCGCGACGGCGGCCGGGACGGTCAGGGTAAGGGCAAATTCAATGGCCCGGTTCTGGCTGTATTGCGCCGCTTCATATTCTCCGGACCGCAATTGCCGAACCAGCAGCGGCAGCAATGCTATTCCCACAGCAACGCCGACAACACCCAGCGGCAACTGGTTCACCCGGTCGGCGTAATACAGGAATGACACCGAACCTTCCGGCAGGGTTGACGCCAGAATCACATCGACCACCAGATTGATCTGCACGACACCGGCACCGATCAGTGCCGGAACCATCAATGCAAGAAGCCGCTTCACCCCCGGTGTCAGACGCGGTCGCGGCAAGACAAACAATATCCCCTCGCGCCGGCACGCCAGCGCAATCCAGATGAACTGGCCCAGCCCCGCGGCAGCGACGCCCCATGCCAGCGCCTGGCCCGGCAGTGACAAAACCCCGAAATGCAACAGCAGCATTACCGAAATCAGCACGATATTCAGGAGTATCGGCGCCGCGGCCGTTGCCGCGAACCGGTCGATCGAATTCAGCATGCCGCCCATCAACGCGACCAGCGCCATGAACATCAGATAGGGAAAGGTTATCTGGGTCAGTTCGATAGCCAGTCCGAACTTTGCGGGCTCATCCACAAACCCGGGTGCAATCACGTACATCAGCCAGGGCATCGACATGATGGCCGCGATACTGAAAACCAGCAGCCCGGTCCACATGACCGCCGCGACCTCAGCCGCGAACCGCAAGGCGACCTCGCGCCCGTCACTGGTCAACCGGCCCGCAAACAGCGGCACGAAGGCGGCATTGAAGGCGCCTTCGGCGAACAGTCTGCGGAAAAAATTCGGGAACTTGAAGGCAACGAAAAAAGCATCCGCGATCATGCCCGCACCAAGGACATTCGCCATCAGCATGTCACGAACAAAGCCGAGAATACGGCTCATCATCGTCCAGCCGCCGACGGTCGCTATGGATCGGTAAAGTGCCATGCCGCTGTCTAGAGCAAATTGCCGGTTATCGGAAGCGCCTGCGACAATCCGGCCGGGATGAAAAACGCCGGGTTAAAATGTCGAATCACTTTGCTACGGCAGCTTCTTTCTTCGAATCCTGTTCCGGCCTGGATACTTTGGCCGCCGGTTTGCGCTGCCGTTTCTTCGGCTCTTCGCCAGGCGGGGCTTCCGGGCCATTCAGCACTTTGAACAAGACCTCGTTTATCTGTTTCAGTTTTTCTGGGTGGTCAACTTTGGTGCCGAACAGATTCTTGACGTAAAAAACATCGACGACCCGTTCGCCGAAGGTTGAAACCTTCGCCGAGGCGACCTGCAAATTCAGCTCCTGCAACGCGCTGGTCAGGTCGAAAACAAGGCCCGGCCGGTCACGGCCGTTAATTTCGACAACCGTATGGGTATTGCTCGCCTTGTTGTCGATAAAGACCTGCGGCGCCACCTTGAATATTTTCGTGCGGCTGGACATCGTGCCACGCTTCGACAATTCGTCTTCCATATCGAAACGCCCGGTCAGGGATAGCTCCACCCGTTCCGCGAGGCGGGCAAGGTTCGTTGCGCTATCAATCGGCGTGCCCTTTGAATCCTGAACCCAGAACGTATCCAGTGCCATCCCGTCCATCAGCGTATTGATCCGCGCATCGACAATCGTCGCGCCACTCACCGCCAACGCCGCTGCTATTTTGTTGAACAGGCCCGGATGGTCGGCCGTGTAAACGGTCAGCTCCGTCACATCGTGATCTACGTTGATCCGCGTATCCACGGCCAGGCTGTTTTCCGTATCGCCGACGTTACGCATCATGTTTGCGTGCCTGACAAGCGTGTCCAGATCATAGAACAGCCAGTATGAGGACTCGCCGCGACGGACATGCGCTTCGCGTTCCGCCTCGGGCCAGTCCGACAGGGCGTCGGCCACTCTGTGCCGGACCTTGGCAGCACGATCCCGCGACTGATAACTGTCATACCCGCCGGACATCGCGGATTCCGCATGGAAATACAGCTCCCGCAGCAGCGTCGCCTTCCAGTTGTTCCAGCGACCGGGCCCGACCGCGCGAATATCCGCCGCCGTCAGACACAAAAGCAATCGCAGACGTTCGGGTGACTGCACTTCTTCGGCAAAGTCGGTAACCGTCTTCGGGTCATCAAGGTCGCGCTTGAACGCCGTATTGGACATATCGAGGTGGTGACGCACCAGCCAGGCTATCGTCTCCGTCTGCGCGGACGTAAAGCCAAAGCGCGGACAAAGCCGTTCCGCGACCTTGGCCCCAAGCACCGAATGGTCCCCCCCACGCCCCTTGGCGATATCGTGCAACAGAACCGCCATATACAGAACCGCCCGCGACTGCACCTTGTGGATGATCTCGCTGGAGGTCGGCAGCTCTTCCTTCAGTTCCCCGCGTTCGATCTGGCCCAGAATGCCGATGGCACGGATGGTATGCTCGTCCGTCGTATAGACGTGATACATGTCGTACTGCATCTGCGCGACGACACGGCCGAAGTCCGGCAGAAACTTGCCCAACACGCCCGCTTCGTTCATGCGCCGCAATGTCAGGTCCGTATCGCGCGGGGCCGTGAGGATTTTCATGAACACGCCGCAGGCTTCCGGGCTTTGCCGCATTTCCTTGTTCAGCCGGCTCAGATTCCGGGTGATGGTCTGCAGCGCATCGGGATGGATATCCATGCGGTTGCGCTGCGCAACTTCAAACAGCCGGATCATATCGACCGGGTTTTCGGTGAAGTGTTTCGGCGACGGGACTGTCAGACGACTCGACGATACCGGGAATCCCTCGACCTCACGACTCCACAACCCCAGACGCGGCAGCGTAAACCGTCGTGGCCGCTGCTGTTGTGCTTCCAGCGCCGCGCAGAAAATGCGGGTCAGGTCACCAACGTCCTTGGCGACCAGAAAATAGTGACGCATGAACCGTTCGACACCCCGCATGCCCGCGCGATCCGTATAGCCCATACGGCGCGCCAGTTCGGGTTGCACATCGAAGGTCAGGCGTTCTTCCGGGCGGCCCGCCAGATAGTGAAGATGACATCGCACGGCCCACAGATAGGTCTGCGCCTTGTCGAACCGCTTCACTTCACCGGCGGTGAAGACACCTTGATCGACCAGCGCTGCGACATTGTCCACCTGATAGAGATACTTCGCGATCCAGAACAGCGTCTGCAGGTCGCGAATGCCGCCCTTGCCTTCTTTTATGTTCGGCTCCAGAACGTATCGCGTATCGCCCATCTGCTTGTGGCGTTCATCGCGTTCATGCAGCTTTGCTTCAATGAAAGCACCACCGGTTCCTTCCGCAACCTCTTTCCAGAACCGCTGGCGCAATTCCAGGTAAAGGCTTTGCTCTCCCCAGATATAGCGGGATTCGAGCAATCCGGTCCGGATCGTAATATCGGCCTTGGACTGGCGTATGCATTCATCCAGGGACCGCGTCGCATGCCCGACCTTCAGGCCCAGGTCCCACAAAATATAAAGAATATGCTCGACGATCTGTTCGCTGCGGCCGGTCTTTTTGTAGGGCAGGACAAACAGAAGATCGACATCCGATTTCGGCGCCAGTTCACCGCGACCGTAGCCGCCAAAAGCAACGACACAGACCTGATCGCCGGCGGTCGGATTGGCGGCCGGGTATATACGTTCGGAAACGACCTCAAAGATTGCCCGAATTAACTGGTCAATCAGATTGCATGTGCCCTGCACGCATAACTCACCGTCGTGATCTTCTTCAAACCGGCGACGCACCTCGGCAGTGCCCGCGTCCAGCGCCTCGCGGTAACAGGCGAGCATTGCTGGCACCCGCTCGGAATCCTTCAGCTCGGCAAGCGCAGAAGCCGTCTCGGTCACCGCAAGGCGGTCGATAATTTTACGTGTTCCACGCAGCGTTTTCATGGCCAATACCTTTGAATGCCCGAAGACAATAACAAGGGTAGGTTAATTATCAACAACCATGCCCCGAAGCCGGTACAGAACCTCCAGCGCTTCGCGGGGGGAAAGACTGTCGGGATCTGTATCCGCCAACGCCGACTCGACCGCTGAATTTTTGGGTTCGGCAACGGCTGGCTGGGCCACGGCAGCCGCAAATAGCGGCAGGTCGTCGGAAAGCCGTGCAATGGCGCCGGACTGTTCGCCCTGTTCAAGCTCTTTCAGGATACCCCCGGCCCGATCGACCACGACCGTCGGCAAGCCCGCCAGTTTCGCCACATGAATGCCATAGGACCGGTCGGCGGCGCCCGGCGCAACAGAATGCAGGAACACGACATCGCCTTCCCATTCCTTCACCTGCATCGTATGCGGCGACAGGGAATCGAGCCGTCCGGTCAAGCCGGTAAGTTCATGATAATGCGTCGCAAACAGGGACCGGCAGCGGTTTACCTCATGCAGGTGTTCAACACAGGCCCATGCAATCGACAAACCGTCATAGGTCGCGGTTCCGCGCCCGATTTCATCCAGAATCACCAGCGAACGCGGGCCGGCCTGATTCAGAATTGCCGCGGTTTCAACCATCTCGACCATGAACGTGGACCGCCCCCGCGCCAGATCATCCGCCGCGCCGACGCGGCTGAACAATCGGTCGACGACACCGATCGTCACCGATTCCGCGGGGGTATACGAGCCCATCTGCGCCAATATCGCGATCAGCGCGTTCTGGCGAAGAAAAGTACTCTTGCCCGCCATGTTGGGGCCCGTCACCAGCCATAGCCGCCGGTCGTTGGACAGGTCACAATCGTTCGGGACAAATTCGACACCATCCAGCGATGCCTCGACGACCGGATGCCGTCCGCCGGTAATTTCGAACGTCGTGTCTTCCAGAATACGGGGGCGGCAATAGCGCCGTGCCTGCGCTAGGTCAGCCAGTGCGGACGCGACATCCAGCGCGGCGAGCCCGTCCGCCGTCGCCGCGATTGCTTCGGCATGCGCGGTCACTTCGCCGACCAGATCGTCAAACAGGTTGAGTTCAATCGCCAGCGCCTTGTCCGCCGCTTCGGAAATATCCCGTGCAAGATCGGCCAATTCGACCGTGGAATACCGCATCGCGCTGGCCAGGGTCTGGCGATGAATAAAGACGTCGCCCATCTTGTCCGAATGTCGCGGCGTGATTTCGATGAAATATCCCAGCACGTTATTATGCTTGATTTTTAATGCATCGACGCCGGTTTCGCCCCGGTACCGGCTTTCCAGATTGGCGATCAGCCGCCTGCCCTCATCGCGCAGCTTGCGAAAATCATCCAGTTCCGATGAATAATCCGGCCCGATAAAGCCGCCATCGCGCGCCATGAGCGGAAGGCTTTCCGCCAGCGCGCGGCCAAGCCTGTCGCGCAAGGCATCATGCGGGCCCAGGGATCGGTGCGCCGTCACAACACCCGCCGGCGGCAGCAAGGCCGGGTCTGCCAGCAGCAGCCGGATTTCCTCCGCCACACTCAACCCGTCGCGGATCGCCGCGAGATCGCGGGGACCGCCGCGCTGAACGGTCAGCCGGGACATCGCGCGCATCATATCGGGGCATCGTCGCAACTGGCCGACAAGGTCGTTCCGGACAACCGTTGAACCGACGAAAAACTGGATCATGTCGAGACGGCCGGCAATCGCCGTCGCATCGGTCAGCGGCGCAGACAAACGTGCCGAAAGCAGCCTTGCGCCCGGACCGGTCACGGTGCGGTCTATGACCGACAGCAGGCTGCCCTTGCGCGCCCCGCCCAGGCTGCGTGTCAGTTCCAGACTGGCCCGCGTCGCCGCGTCGATTTCAAGCACCGCTCCCGTAGCCAGCCGTTGCGGCGGCGAAAGGCGCGGCATGTTGCCGTACTGGGTCAGGGCAACATAATCGACCAGCGCGCCGGCGGCCGCGAGTTCCATGCGTTCAAAGGTACCGAACCCGTCCAGCACCGCCACATCGTACAGGGCCTCCAGCCGGCGACGGCCATTTTCGGAATCGAAACGACTGTTCGGCAGCGGCGACAGCACGTCCTTCCAATCCACGAAAACGTCAAACAGTTCCGGGTTCTCCAGCAGGCGTTCGGGCACGATCAGTTCACCCGGCGCAACCCGCGCCAGCGCCGCCGCAACCCCGCCCGCATCGATCAACTGAACCGTGAATTCCCCGGTCGACATATCGAGCCAGGAAAAACCCATGCGCCCGCCCACTTCCGCCAGCGCCGCCAGGTGATTGTGCGCACGCGCATCCAGCAGCACCTCTTCGGTCAGCGTGCCCGGCGTTACCAGCCTTACGATTTCGCGCTTTACGACTGATTTCGGTCCGCGCTTCTTTGCCTCGGCGGGGTTTTCGACCTGTTCGCAGACTGCGACCTTGAACCCTTCCCGGATCAGGCGGGACAGGTATGAATCTGCGGCATGTACGGGTACGCCACACATCGGTATATCGTTGCCGTCGTGAGAGCCACGCTTGGTTAGCGCGATATCCAGCGCCGCGGATGCCTGGACCGCATCATCGAAAAACAGCTCGTAAAAATCGCCCATACGATAGAACAGCAGGCAGTCAGGCTGCTGCTGTTTGATCGAATGATACTGCGCCATCATCGGCGTTACGGCGGGTTTGCGGACAGGGCTAGTCATGATGTCGGTTCATAGCATGGCCGAACGTTGAACCCCAATGCAGGAACACCATGCCCCAATACACGCGATCGGCGCACTTAATGCCTTGCCATGGCGGCGAATATGGAGTTTAGCTTTCACTAAGTACGCAATCATAGCTACTGCATTAATATTGCAGTGCAATAACCGATAAGAGGGGGAGGGGGCAAGGCCTCCGTCAATTGCATATGGCCAACGGAAGATCATTGGAAGAAGAAGCGCTCGAATTCCACGCAAAGGGGCGCCCCGGCAAGCTTGCGGTTATGGCGACGAAGCCGCTGACGACACAGCATGAACTTTCGCTCGCATATTCGCCCGGCGTGGCATTTCCGTGCCTGCACATTGAAAAGAACCCGGACCTTGCGTTCGACTATACGAACAAGGGCAATGTCGTTGCCGTCATCACCAACGGCACAGCCGTCCTCGGCCTCGGCAATATCGGCGCGCTGGCCGCGAAACCGGTCATGGAAGGCAAGGGTGTCCTGTTCAAGCGCTTCGCGGATATCGACGGTATGGATATCGAAGTCGATACGGAAAATGTCGATGAATTCGTGAACTGCGTCCGCTTCCTGGGCAAGACGTTCGGCGGCATCAATCTGGAAGACATCAAGGCACCGGAATGTTTTATCATCGAACAGCGCCTGCGCGAATTGATGGACATCCCGGTCTTTCATGACGATCAGCATGGCACGGCCATCATCACCGCCGCCGGCGTGATCAACGGGCTGCACCTTACCGGCCGGACCCTGGCCAACACGAAAATCGTCGTAAACGGCGCCGGCGCCGCGTCCATTGCCTGCATCGAATTGCTGAAGTCGATGGGCCTGCCCCACAACAACGCGATCCTCTGCGACAGCAAGGGTGTGATTTATCAGGGTCGCGAAGACGGCATGAACCAGTGGAAATCGGCGCATGCCGCAGATACCGATGCGCGCAGCCTGGCGGATGCGCTGGATGGTGCTGACGTCATGCTGGGCCTGTCGGTCAAGGGCGCGGTCACCCGGGAAATGGTCAAATCGATGGCCGCCAAACCGCTGATCTTCGCCATGGCGAACCCGGACCCGGAAATCACGCCGGAGGAAGTCGCCGCGGTTCGCGATGACGCCATCATGGCAACCGGCCGGTCGGATTACCCGAACCAGATAAACAACGTGCTCGGCTTTCCGTATATCTTTCGCGGCGCGCTTGATGTGCGCGCCGTCCAGATCAACGACGCGATGAAAATCGCCGCTGCCGAGGCGCTCGCCGCATTGGCCCGCGAAGACGTTCCCGATGAAGTCGACGCCGCCTATGCCGGGCAGCATCTGCGGTATGGCCCGGGCTATATCATCCCCGTGCCGTTCGATCCCCGGCTGATCGCGGCAATTCCCGCTGCCGTCGCACAGGCGGCAATGGATAGCGGCGTTGCGCGCAAGCCGATCAAGGATATGGAACAGTACAAACAGCAATTATCCGCGCGGCTTGATCCGAGGGTATCCACGTTGCAGCTCATATATGAAAAGCTGCGCGCCAACCCGCGGCGGACGGTATTTGCCGAAGGCGAGGAAGACCGGATCATTCGGGCCGCACAATCATATCGCGACGCCGGTTACGGGACGCCAATCCTGATCGGCCGCGACGAAGAGGTCTCCGACAAGATCGCGGCGCTGGGGATCGAAAACAGCGACGGACTGGAAATTCACAACGCGCGGCTGTCGTCCAACAACAAGAAATATACCGATTTCCTGTATAGCCGGCTGCAGCGCGAAGGCATGCTTTACCGCGATTGCCAGCGGCTGGTGAACCAGGACCGGAATGTTTTCGCCGCCTGCATGGTTGCCTGCGGCGATGCCGACGCGATGGTCACCGGCGCCACACGTCCTTTCTCGGTCGCCTATGAAGATATCCGCAAGGTCTTCGACGCGAAACCGGGGGAACGGATCCTTGGCCTGCAGATCATGATCGCTCAGGACCGGACCGTCTTTATCGGCGACACAAGGGTTCATGAGGAACCGGACGCCGAAGCACTGGCGGATATTGCCATTGAAAGCGCCGCCTACGCCCGGCGCGTCGGCCATACACCCCGCGTCGCGCTGCTGTCCTATTCAAATTTCGGCCAGCCGCAAACGGATAATGTGTCCCGTATCCGTGACGCCGTTGCCATTCTGGACAAACGGGGCGTCGATTTCGAATACGACGGCGACATGGCCGCGGATACGGCGCTGAACTTCAACCTGATGCAGCAGCACTATCCGTTCTGCCGATTGACCGGTCCCGCGAATGTGCTGGTCATGCCGGCACTGCATGGCGCCAATATCGCCGCCAAACTGATGCAGGAACTCGGCGGCGGTTCGGTCGTCGGCCCGATCCTGCTCGGCGTCGAAAAGCCGGTGCAGATCGTTCAAATGGGTGCAACGGCGCATGATCTGGTGACAGCGGCTGCCCTGGCAGCCCATGCCACGCTGGATTGACCGTCTGCAGGGTCAGCGGAACCTTGAAAGCTCGCTTCGGTAGACCGCCAGCGCGGCGGCGCCGAAGCAGCAGAAGGTCACCCGTTCGATAACCTGCGTCGTTTCCAATGCTTCTGCGACCTTGGCAACGGCTATCCCCGTCGCCCGGTCCAGTGGAAACCGGTACACACCGGTTGAAATGGCCGGGAACGCAATACTGTGCAGACCCGCGTCTTCGGCCAGCGCCATGGAATGACGATAGCAACTGCGCAACAGGTCGTCTTCACCTTCGCCGCCACCATTCCACACCGGCCCCACCGTGTGAATGACATGGCGTGCCGGCAGATCAAATCCCGCCGTCATTTTCGCCTGACCTGTCGGACAGCCCCCAAGCACGCGGCAGGCCGCCAACAGCCGGGGTCCGGCGGTGCGGTGAATGGCGCCATCCACACCACCGCCACCCAGCAGCGATTCATTCGCCGCGTTGACGATCGCATCAACATCCAGGGTGGTTATGTCTGCCTCAATCGCTGTCATTCGCATGACGCGCGCCCCTTATTCCGCTGCCGTTTCCGGATAGCGCCGCATCATCCACCATAACAGCAACAGGCCCGGCGCCGCCGCCAGCGTCGTCAGCATGAAATAGCCGATCCAGCCGGTCTGCTCCGCCGCCCAGCCGCCACCGGACGCAAAGAATGTGCGCGCCGCCGCCATCATGGACGACAGCAAGGCATACTGGGTCGCCGTATAGGCCCGATTGCAGAGGCTGGACAGATAGGCCACGAAAGCGGTGGTTCCCATACCGCCAGTGATATTTTCGACACTGATGGTGACCGACAGCATCGGCAGCGAATATCCGATCATGGCTTGCGCGACAAAAACCAGATTGGACGCTGCCTGCAACAGGCCCGCGATGAGCAGGGCCTGGATAATGCCGAACCGCGCGACAAGGACCCCGCCGATCGCCGTTCCCGCCAGGGTCATCGCCAGTCCGAAGCCCTTGGTCACGACCCCGATTTCGGCAAGTGAAAACCCCGTGTAGAGATAGAACGGCGTCGCCATCACGCCAAGCAGGGCATCGCCATATTTATACAGTGCAACAAACAGCAGCACCGCGACCCAGCCCGGACGGGTCATGAACTCGGCAAAAGGCCGGACGACCGCGCCATGAAACCAGACCAGCGCCTGCTGGATGCCGCCGTTCCGACCGGCCGGGACATCTTGCACGCCAGAAGAGGGCTGTTCCGGCTCGGGATTGGCAATCGTTGCCGCGATCCCCACAGCCATCAGCAAAGCCATCACGCCATAAGCCCAGAACCAGCCGGCAAATCCCGCAATCACCAGCGCACCCCCGCCGGAAACGACCATCGCAACCCGATAGCCGAACACCAGCATTGCCGCCCCGGCCCCGAGTTTTTCGGGTTCCAGGATTTCGGTGCGATAGGCGTCGATGACGATATCCTGGGTCGCCGATGCGAACGCGACCGCCACCGCGCATATCACGGTCCAGGCCCCCACCGATGCCGGGTCCGTCACCGCGAGCGCGGCGAGCGCGCCAACAACCGCCAATTGGGACGCCAGCATCCAGCCGCGGCGGCGGCCAAGAATGCGGCAGAGGAATGGTATCGGTAATCGGTCGACCAGGGGCGACCAGAGGAATTTCAGCGCGTAGGCGATCCCGATCAAACCGACCAGACCGATTTCCGTCAACGACATGCCGGATTCGGTAAACCAGGCGGCAAGCGTCGCCCCGGTCAGGGCAAGCGGCAGCCCGCTGGAAAAGCCGAAAAAGAAAAGTGACGCAACACGCCTGTCACGGTAGACGCCCGCAGCACCAATCCAGCGTGTCAGAACCATCGCCGGGTCGTTAATCAGCCGATCTTTTCCTGGACCAGCTTCGCAAGACTGACTTCGGGTCGCGCACCGTAATGACTGATAATTTCAGCGGCCGCGATGCTGCCCATCTGGCCCGCCGTGGCCAGATCGCGGCCCTTCGCATAGCCATACAGGAACCCGGCAGCATATTGATCGCCGGCGCCGGTCGAATCGATAATTTTCGATGCCGGTTCCGCATCCACGACATGCAGTTCATCGCCGGACAGGATCACCGAACCTTTTTCGCTCCGTGTCAGGCAGGCGATCTCGCAATGGCCGCGCACGGCCTGCAGCGCATCGTCAAACTTGTCGACCTGATACAGCGACAAAATTTCCGCCTCATTGGCGAAAAGGATATCGATATGCTGCTCGACCAATGCCCGGAATTCATCCCGGTGGCGTTCGACGCAGAAACTGTCGGACAGGGTTATGGCGACCTTGCGATCGGCGGCATGCGCCAGTTCAGCGGCGCGAACGAACGCTTTCTTCGCTTCCGGCGGATCAAACAGATAGCCTTCGAGATAGGTCACCGCGGATGCCTGAACCAGATCGGCGTCGATATCGCTTTCATTGAGCGCGGTTGCCGCACCCAGACAGGTACACATGGTCCGTTGGGCATCCGGCGTCACCAGTACAAGGCAGCGGCCGGTCGGGTCACCGTCACCTGCGGCAGGCGTCGTGAACGAAACGCCGATCGAGGTCATGTCATGCCGGAAAACCGTGCCGAACACGTCGTCATGAACCTTCCCGATATAGGCGCCATTGCCGCCCAGCGACGCAAAACCGGCCATTGTATTCGCGCAAGAACCGCCGGAACTTTCAACCGCTGGCCCCATATGCGCGTAAAGCTGCGACGCCCGGTCAGGATCGATCAACATCATGCCGCCCTTGTCGAGTCCCTGGTCCGTCAGAAAACCATCGTTGGATTGCGCGACAACATCGACAAGTGCGTTGCCAATGCCGAGAAGATCGAATTGCGTCATGAAACAGTCCTTTTGAACAAATAGCCAATCGTCCCTATCTTTAACACAAGGGCCGAAGGGTTTTGCGAATTTTCGTCCCCGGCGGTTTCACGCGGCACCGCCGTCTTGCGCCGCAACGATCTGGGCGATATGTAACCCCATGATAACTGGAATGATCCGATGAGCATTGTCGACTGTTTCATGAAAGCCGTGTCCCAATTGCCCGATCCGCGATTGCGGCGGGTGTTGCTGATCGGCATTGCCGGTTCGCTGGGAATATTCATCGTGCTGTGGCTGGCGCTATGGTGGGTCATGGGCGCCATTGCCTGGACCGAAATATGGCTGATCGGCGGGTTGATCGAATGGTTCGGCAGTTTTGCGGAATGGCTTGGCGGCGTGGTCTACGTCTCTTCCGTTCTGATCGCCAGCTTCCTGCTTTTTCCCGCCGTCGTCACGATTATCGTCGGATTCTTCCTGGAAGATGTCGTCAGCGCCGTTGAAGCCAAGCATTATCCGAACGAACCGACACCAAGGCCGCAACCGCTGCCGGAAATGCTCGCATCGACGTTACGGTTCGCGCTGACCGTCGTCGCGGTGAACCTGCTGTTCCTGCCTTTCTATCTCATTCTGTTCCTGCTGCCGCCCCTGAACCTCGTGCTGTACTACGTCGTGAACGGCTATCTGATTAGCCGGGAATATTATGAACTGGTCGCGTTCCGGCGGCTGGACCCCCGTAGCGCAAAGCGGTTGCGCCGCGCGCATTCCGGCCGGGTTCTGTTCTCCGGCGTCCTGCTCGCCTTCCTGATGACCATCCCCATTGTCAATTTCATTACCCCGGTTCTGGCCGCCGCATTCATGGTGCATGTCTATCAACATCTGCCTCGGCGCGAGGAATTCACGACAAAGTCCAGTGGCCCGCCAGCAAATATTGCTTAAATTCCCAAAGCGTCCGTGATAGTCAATAGCAGGGGCGGTAGACACTTTAGCCGCGCCAAGAGACACGGCGGCCGGTACCCGCCCATCGACCAGGAGGTTTCATGGCGAACGAAAACACTTTTGCTTCGGAGAACCGCGCGGAGTCAAACCGCCGCGTCATGGATATTCCTGGCGTCAACAGGCCCGATCAGCCCAGCGGCACGCAGGGCAAGAAACTCATCGTCGGTCGTGCAATCAGCCTTTCGGGACAGATTTCCGCCTGCGACACGCTGGTGGTCGAAGGCACCGTCGAAGCGTCGCTGAGCAACAGCCGAACGGTAGAGATCGCCGAATCCGGCGTCTTCCGCGGCGAGATCGAAATTGATGTGGCCGAAATCAGCGGCCAGTTCGAAGGATCGCTGACGGCGCGCACCCGGCTGATTATCCGCAGCAAGGGTCGCGTATCCGGCAAGATTCGCTATGCCGAGATCGAGATCGAGCGCGGCGGCCAGATTGCCGGCGAAATTGAAGTCATCGAAAAAACACCGCCCGCAAGCGTGAATGCACCCGACCGGAGCTAACCGGCCGGCCCGTTGGGCGGTACCCGCGGTTGTCCTGATACTTGCGGCATGCGGCACGCCCCCCGCGAAATCCCCGGATCCAGCCGAGCAAGCGGCCCCTGTCGTCACAACTGCGCCACTGGCGCCGACGCTTGACGCCAGCCCACCGGAAACCGTTTCCCCCGCCGGAACAATCCGCAGGACCGCAGGAAGCGTCAGCATCGCCGAAAGCCATTCCGGTAAACGATGATCCGCGACAATTGCTGAAACTGAGCGGAATGCGCGTCGCGGCGCTGCTGGGCCCGGCAAATTTCGTACGGCGCGATGGGCCCGCTGAAATCTGGCAGTACAGGGCCGCGCAATGCGTTCTGGACGTTTTCCTGTATCGGGACGGAAGCAGGCTGGCGGTGGCCCATGTCGAATTGCGGAAACGGACGGCGTCGACCGAACCGCCCCGTCGCTGTTTCGCTGGACTGCTTGCCAGCGCGCAATAGCTAGAGTGTCTTTCCCTTGAAGCGACACAGGTCATTCACCGGACAGGCGGGACAATCCGGCTTTCGGGCCTTGCAGATATAGCGGCCATGCAGGATCAGCCAGTGATGTGCATGTAGCTTGAACGCGGCGGGTATCGCTTTTTCGAGCTTTTTTTCAACGGCCAGCGGTGTCTTGCCCGGCGCGAGCCCGGTTCGGTTGCCGACGCGGAACACATGCGTATCGACGGCAATGGTTGGGGCGCCGAAAGCCATGTTTCGCACAACATTCGCGGTCTTGCGCCCGACACCAGCCAATGCTTCCAGCGATTCCTGATCCTGGGGAACGACGCCGTCATGGCGTTCCAGGAGCTGCTGGCACAACAGAATGACGTTCTTCGCCTTGCTGTTGAACAGGCCGATTGTTTTGATATAGCCGCGCAATCCTTCGAGCCCGAGCGCCAGAATCTTTTCTGGCGTATCGGCCACCTTGAACAACGGTCCGGTTGCCTTGTTCACGCCGATATCCGTAGCCTGCGCCGACAGCACCACCGCCACAAGCAGCGTAAAGGGGCTTGAGTAGTTTAGCTCGCCCTTCGGTTCCGGTTCACGTTCTTCCAGGCGGGCGAAAAAGGTGACGACATCGGCTTTTTTCATGGGCCGGACATTAGTTCATCGGAACCGGCAGCGGCAAGCTGCCGCAGTTGGTAACAAGGGTGAACCATTCCCATGTATAATGCAGCATGGAGAATCAGATGACGCCTGAGGACCAGCGGGTCTTTTTTGACGCCGAGCTGCGACCACACCGCAGTCTGGGGCCAAGCGGATTCGCCATCGTCATGGCCGTAGCGACAGGGTTCGGGTTTGTCATCGGCATCATGTTCATGATCGCCGGCGCCTGGCCCGTGCTGGGGTTTTGCGGCCTTGAAATTCTGTTGCTCTATATCGCATTTCGCCTGAATTATCGGGCCGGGTTGCGGCGCGAACATATCAGTGTGACCGGCCGGGGTTTGCGGATTCGCTATCTTGCGCCGGATGGCAGGGTTTCCAACTGGGAAACGGAACCCAGCTGGCTGCGGGTTTCCGTTGAAAACCCGCGCCGGGGCGCCGGCCGGATTGTGCTTTCCAGCCGCGGACAACAAACCAGCATCGGCAGCTTTCTGACCCATACCGAAAGGCAGGAACTGGCCGACGCGCTGGTGACCGCAATCCAGGAATACCGCAGCACGCCCTATCAGGGCGCGTAATGGCCAATACACCGCTTTCCGGAACACCCCGCGGCGCGCAAGTCGGTGGATTGCTGGCGCTTGGCATGTTGTGGGGTGGGTCCTTCATGGTGCTCAAGGTTGCCGTCGAGTCAGTCCCGGCCGCGAGCGTCGCGGCGGCCCGGCTCCTTATTGCGGCCCTCATTCTTGTCACCATTGCCTGGCTCAGCGGGCACCGGCTGCCGCTGACATGGCGGGCCTGGCGGCAGTATTTCATCATGGGCGCACTGGCCGCCGCCCTGCCCTTCACGCTGATCGGCTGGGGCGAAGTCGCCATCGATAGCGGGCTTGCTGCGATCCTGATGGCCGTAACGCCGTTGTCGACGCTGGTTCTGGCGCATCTTTTTGTTTCCGACGAGCCGATGACGATATCCCGGGTGATCGGCATCCTGCTCGGGTTGGCCGGGGTCGTCGTGTTGATCGGTCCGTCGGCGTTGCAGGGGCTGGGGGACCACGTGATCCGGCAAGGCGCCGTCGCGCTGGGAGCGGTCTGTTATGCCTGCGGCAACATCGTTGCGCGGCATTTGCCGAAAGAATCCGATATGACCAATTCCGCCGGTATCATGGCCGCTGCCGCAATATTGTGGGTACCGGTTGCGCTGTTTGTGGAGCGGCCCTGGACGGCCGATCCATCGTCCGCATCCCTGATCGCGATACTGGCACTGGGGCTGTTGCCGACGGCATTGGCGACCATGATCTATCTGTGGCTGGTGCGGACCGCCGGTGCGACCTTTGTTTCATTAAGCAATTACCTGGTCCCGGTTATCGGCGTCTTCTGGGGCGTCTTAATCCTGGATGAGTCCCTGAACCCCAACGCCGCTTTTGCGCTCGTGCTTGTTCTTGCGGGTATTGCCGTGGCCCGGCGAGGCAAGCGCGGTTCCCCCGCCATCAAAGAAGGAGATTCCCCATGACCAAAGGCCAGACATTATTGATCGGGCTCGCCGCCGGTGCCGCGCTGGCACTGCCATTCGCGCTGTCCGCACAGGATACAAGGGCGCTCGGGCCCGGCTTTTACGAACTTTCGGTCGGTGAAGGCGGCGCCTTTGCATGGCGCATCAATACCGCCAACGGGACGACCTCCTACTGCGCCGCGCCCAGTGACCCGGCGGTTGCCGCCCCCGTCTGTTCCGCGTGGAGCATGGGGATCATCAAGTTTCCGCGCTAAACAGCACACGCCGGTCAGTCGCTGAAGCCAAGCACGTTCTTCATCGAATACATCCCGGCCGGCTGTCCGCGCGTCCATAACAGGGCACGGACAGCGCCCGCGCCAAAGACCCGGCGGCTGCCCGCTTTGTGCGTCAGGACCACCTGCTCGCCCTCACCGGCGAAAATCACCGAATGGTCGCCGACAACATCACCGCCACGCAGCACGGCGAAGCCGATTTCACCACGCGGCCGCGCCCCGGTATGGCCGTCACGCGCCGCCTTGTAGACATCTTCCAGGGCGACGCCACGACCGGCGGCGACCGCACGACCAAGGCCCAGCGCCGTTCCGGAAGGCGCATCAATCTTGTGCCGATGATGCATCTCTACTATTTCCGCATCGTAATCATCGGGGCCAAGCAATCCGGCGACCTGTTCACTTAGCGCCAGTAGCAGGGTAACGCCGACGCTCATGTTCGGCGCCCAGACGACGGGGACATGCCGCGCCGCTGCATCCAGGATAGCGGTCTGTTCCTTGTCCAGCCCCGTTGTACCGATCACCATCGCCGCACCGGCCTGTGCCGCCAGCCTTGCGTGTTCGACGCAGGCTTCGGGAATGGTGAAATCAACCACCACATCGACGGTGGCGATCATTTGCGCGGCATCCGCCAGGATTTCAACGCCAAGCCGGTCCAGGCCCGCCACCTCGCCCGCATCGCGGCCAACCATTGGATGGCCCGGATATTCGCTGGCGCCGGCGATCGTACATCCCTCGGCTTCGGTCACCAGGGTGACGACCATCTGCCCCATGCGGCCGGTGCACCCGACCACGCCAACCTTCAAATCCTCCGCCATGCGACGTCCCCCTTCCAGAATTCATATACATCGATTGACATTGATAGACATCGATTGGCGATGATTGTCATTTTGTGGAGACAATACCTGCCGTCCCGGGACCATAGCGCCTGATTACCGGTACGGCCAAGTCACAGAATAGCCCCGCCGCAACCCGATACCGCTTCACCCGCCGAAACAGCGTTTTGATTGGCATCGATATGCATTCATGGACATCGCCCCTCGGACACCGATCCTCGACCGAGAGCCCACCGCGTCATTAAAAAGGAACATAAGCCTAATATGCTGTAAAATCAAGGCCGGTTTTGCGGTGACGGCATGTTCGAAACCGGCGTTTTCGGTATAGTTGAAAGAACGGGGAGATGCGGTTCATCCGGAGCCGCCTGACAAACAGGGAGGAAACCAGCCATGGCAACGCGTAAATCAAAGGTGGAACCGACCATAGGCGCATCGACCTATGTTGATCCCAAAGCAATCGAATGGTCGCCGTCACAGTTCGAGGGTATCAGCATCAAGATCCTGTATGAAGACAAGGAAAAGGGGGAGATGACCTGCCTGCTGAAATGGGAACCGGGCGCGACCCTGCCCATGCACAAACATCCGGAACTGGAACAGTCCTTTGTTCTGGAAGGTTCGTTCTATGACCATGACGGCATCTGCCGGGCCGGCGAGTACGTATGGCGGCGTCAGGGTTCCTTTCACGAAACCCACTCCGACGAAGGGGCCGTCCTGCTGGCCATCTACCGCAAGCCGAACGTATTCCAGAACACGGCCGGATTCTTCGACGCCGCGGAAAAAAAGGGATATGCCGCCGAGTAACGGGCCGGGCCCACATCTTTTCAGGCACCATGCCAGCGTGGAACTTATATACCTTTAATTACGTGTTAAACCGATTAAGGGGCCGTAACAGGTTTACGGTATCTCGTTATAGGGCGTAATTGAATAATGTATAATTCGGTGTGGTGCCTAGTTTATAGCTTTTAAGACCATCTTTAGCCTTCTTTCAACAAACACAAAGCAAACAACACTTCCGCGTCAGTCCCTTGAGTGATGCAAACCCGGACCCCTACCAAACGATTTGGAGCAACCCTTCGCCCGGCTGCTTTTGCCAGTTGCACGTCAATGCGGCTACAGTCGGCGCCGTGGCGTATTGCGCCGCAGGGCTGGGGAGAAGAATCGTGGATTCGGAATTGCTGGCGCGGGCACTGCATGTCCTGGCCGTTATCGTATGGATCGGCGGGGTCGCCATGGAGACGCTGGCAATTCTGCCGGCATTGCGACGCATGAAAGACCAGAAAGCAGCCGGGCAGGCGTTCGAGGATATCGAACGGCGCTTTGCCCCCTGGTCGCGTGTCGCCGTTTTGCTGGCGGGCATCACCGGCTTTTACATGTTGTACGTACTGGATGCATGGATCCGCTATACGCAGTTCGAATACTGGTGGATTCACGCCATGACAGCGATCTGGATCGTGTTCACGCTCATTTTGTTTGTGGCCGAACCCCTTTTCCTGCGGGATTGGTTTCGCAGGCGGTTTGACCGCGATCCCGAAGGAACACTAACGTCCATAGCGCGGATGCACTGGCCTTCTGCTGACTCTAAGCGTCGTGACCGTATTGGGCGCGATTGCGGGGGCGCATGGCACAAGTTTTTTTGACTGACGGGAAGGGAAGGCGGCGATGAAGTTCGGTATTTTCGGCGGCGCACGATCTGTCCCCGGCGTGGAAGACGGCTATCGGGAAGGCTATGACGCCTATATCGATTCAGTGGTTGAAGCCGAGGATCTGGGCTTTTACAGCAGTTTTCTGGTCGAACACCATTTCAGCGGCATGGGGCAGGTTTCGGCCTCGCTTAACCTGCTGTCCTTTCTGGCGGCCCGGACGTCGTCCATTCGGTTGGGGACCGCGGTGGTGGTTTTGCCCTGGCACAACCCGGTTCTGGTGGCGGAGCAGGCGGCGACACTGGACCTGCTTTCAAAGGGCCGGTTCGATTTCGGCGTCGGCAAAGGCTACCGGCATAACGAATTTGCGGGGTTCTGTATTCCGATCGCGGAATCAACAGAACGTTTCGAAGAGGCAATGACCGTCATCCGCACGGCCTGGACCACCGAAGGCCGGTTTTCGCATCACGGCAAACGCTGGCATTATGAGGATATTCTGCTGGAACCATCGCCGGTGCAACAGCCCCATCCGCCCCTGTGGCTTGCGGCCGGACGGCCGGAATCGCTGCAATACGCGGCAAAAGAGAACTTCAACCTGTTCCTGGACCAGTTTCAGACGCTGGATGTCATCTTCGAGCGCCTTCGGATATTCCGGGCGGCGCTAACGGAAGCGGGGCGCCACTATGACCCGCTGGGCGTGGGCGTGGCGCGGGGATTGATGGTGGCGGATACCGATGACGAACGCGAGACCGCCATTGCACAGCGGATGAAACAACTGGAAGTCATGAATTCGTTCGGCCAGACGGCTGACGGAAAGGGCCAATCCAGCATGGTATCCGATGCGGATCTGCGCAAAGCCGCCGTCGACGGGGTGCTGCTCGGAACGCCGGATGCCATAATCGAGCGGCTGAAGAAGATGGAAGCGGCGGGTGTCGGCTATGTATTGCTGTCATCGCGCGACCAGCAGTCGCTGCGCCGTTTCGCCCGCGACGTGATGCCGGCATTTGGCTAGACCGATAATCCGGCTCCGGATGGTAAGGCCTTACGGCACCAACCGGTAGCCGCCGGGTTCCGTTACCAGTATTTCGGCGTTTGACGGGTCCAGTTCGATTTTCTGCCGCAGCCGGTAGACATGGGTTTCCAGCGTATGGGTGGTCACCCCCGCATTGTAGCCCCACACTTCACCCAGCAATGTGTCGCGGTTGACCGGCCGGTCGCCAGAGCGGAACAGGTATTTCAGGATCGACGTTTCCTTTTCGGTCAGGCGAACCTTTTTCTGCGTCGCTTCTTCCAGCAGCAGCTTGCCGCTGGGCTGGAACGTATAGGGGCCGATTGTGAAAACGGCGTCTTCGCTTTGTTCATGCTGCCGCAACTGGGCCCGCAAACGGGCCAGCAACACGCCAAGCCGGAAGGGTTTGGTGATATAGTCGTTGGCGCCCGCGTCCAGGCCAAGGATCGTATCCGCATCTGAATCCGCACCGGTCAGCATGACGATCGGCACCTTCACCCCGGCGCGCCGCATCAACCGACAGGTTTCGCGCCCGTCCATATCGGGCAGGCCGACATCAAGCAAGACGGCATCAAAATACTGGTTTTTGGCCTGTTCCAGCGCATCACGAGCGGTCGGCGAAACCACTGTTTCGAATTCCTCATGCAATTGAAGCTGCTCGCAGAGGGATTCGCACAAGGTAACATCGTCGTCGACGATGAGAACTTTCTTGCTGGCCACGGCAACTCCAACGGTCATACAAACAACCCCTGTATCATAATTCGGTAGGGTACTATAGCACGCATACTACCCGATCCGTATTACGACAGGATCAATACGTATAAAATATAGTTGATCACCGCACCGGCAAGTGCAAGCGCCGGTTATTTGCAGGTTTATCCGCGAATGGCGAGAAGATCCCGGTGACCGACCGTCAAATGCAGGTTTTCTGCCGTCAGGCCCGCGTTACGCCGGTGCCGCCAGCCCGTCACATCGGCGCGTTCACCATGGCGGTTTGCGGCATCGGCAATGCCCCCGATCATGGCCGCGACAAGCGCCGCATTGGCGCAACCAAGAAGCCAGGGCGTATCGGCCCCCTGCACAGCATACCCGGCAGCATCCAGGACCGACGCCATACCGGTTGCCGCCACGAGCCCCATGGCCGGTCCAAACCCCTTGTCGCGGGACATATCCGCTGCGAATTGCACATCGATATACGTATCCACCGGATCTTCCGGGTCCCAGCGATGCCCACCATCCGCGGTCAGCGCCGCCAGCAGGGGGCGACCGGCGATATGCGCCACGAATTTAGCAAACCAGCCTTCGGATACCAGGTCGAACAGGGCCGACGCCGCAACGCCATCAACACCCGAAACATCAATCACGCCCGGGTCCGCGGCAAAATCGGCGACCTGGCGGTCAAAACGGGGCAGGCCCACAACCCGGTCCAGCAGCGTCACATCGCCATCAACCAGCAGCCAGTCTATTGTCATGCCCCGCGCCGCCGCCCGGGTCTGAAGGTAACGTGCATTCGAGCCCGTACCCGCACCGAGATCCAGAATTCGGGGATTCGCCGGCAGACAATCAAGGAAGGCATCGGCAAGGGCTGGCGAACGGGATACGATATCAACCGGTTCGCGCAGCGCAAGCCACTTTGATTTAAAGGTTTCTGTCATCGTACGGGTGCAGGCGACCGCATCAAGGCGGCATCAAACCGGCGCGTCGCTTCGGCCCAGTCAGGGAGGGCCGCCCCCGCCACCCGGGCCCCACGCGCCAGGTCGGCACGGTGTTCCGGCATGGACATGATCTGGGACAGGGCCTGAACCAGCGCGCCATGGTCCCCGACCGGCACGATTGTGCCCGCTTCGGGCGGTACGGTGTCGCGCACCGCGCCGTCACCGCTGCCGATCACCGGCAATCCGTGTGACAGCGCTTCGGCGAAGGCCATGCCGTAGCCTTCCAGTTCAGACGCCAGCACAAAGACATCCGCCGCATCATAAGCCGCCGCAAGCTGGCCATCATCCGCTTCGCCATGCAGGAAAACACGATCCGTGACGCCAAGGCTGTCGATCACATCGCGTATTGCCTGCGTCACCGCCGGATCGCGATCCGATGCCCCCAGACAATCAAGCCGCCAGTCGGATGACGGGCAGGCGGCCAGCGCTGAAATCAACGCCACATGCCCTTTGCGGGCAATCAGCGACGCAACACACAGTAATCTCAGCGGTCCCCTGCCGCCGGAACCCCGGGACGGGGGCGCCGGATCTGTTCCCGGCAACACGGTGACGATGCGAGGCGCCGCCACGTCGTAATCATCCACCAGCATGCGGGCTGTTGCCGGGCTGGTCGTCACAATACCGTCGACAAAGCGCAGCATGTCCCGTTCAAGCCCGAACAGCGCCACGCGGTCGGTTTCAGGCAATCCGCTTTCAGCGGCAAGCGGATGATGGACAAGCGCGGTCACCCGCAACCGCGCGTGATGATCCGCAAGGCAATTGACGAAACCGGGCAATGCCAGCCCGTCGATGACCAGGCACGCATCATCAGGCGCATCGAGAACCGTGTGCCGGGCCGCGGTTTTGGCAATCGTATCGCAGACCGGAAAGGCGCCCGGCAGTTCCGCGAGTTGCACCGGCTGGCCGGAACATCGCAACCCTTCCACGATCCGCCTGTCATAGATCGTGCCGCCGGTCCGCTGGTGGATGGAGCCGGGTAGCGCGAATATCAGGGGCGCACCATCCATGTCAGCCGTTCAGCGGCGCATCATACCCGGCCCAGGCATCCGGATTTTCCCGCAGGACCACGGATAGCGACACAATCGCCTTATCGGCGTCGCCGTCCAGCCGGCCGACACGAATGCCGGCGGCATATCGATCATGGATTTCCTTCGCGAGCACTTCCGTAGTGGAATTGCGCCCCTTGAAGGCATCCAGATCGTCCAGATTTCTGTACGCGTATGTTTCCAGTATTTCGGTCAGCAAGGTCGTTGCACGGCCGATATCGGCGACGATACCGTCTTCATCCAGCGACGCACGGCGCAGCGTTACCTCGACCACGAAGGTTGCGCCATGCAGGCGCTGCGCGGGGCCGAAAACCTCGCCTTTCAGGGAATGTGCAATCATTATATTGTCACGGACAGATACGCTGAACATATTGTTTTTCCTGTTATTTTTAATAATTACGAATACGTAACAACATGGCAGAGCGTGTCGCCCGGCGCTTCGGCAAGCCGCCCCATGGTTTCCGGCAGATCGTCAAAGGACGACGTCTCGCTAAGCAGGCAATCGAACACCGGATCACGTAATAATTCCAGTCCCAGCAGCATCCGGTCGCGATGCGTACGCCGTGCGCGGCGGCTGGCCGCAACATGGCCGACCTGGCTGGATTTCAAAACCAGCCGTCGCGAATGGAATGCCTCGCCCAGTGGCGCCGGCACCATGCGGTCGCCATACCAGCTCATCTCCAGCACCGTTGCCTCGAACCCGGCAAGGCCGAGAGCCGCGGTCAACCCGGCGGGTGCGCCGCTGGCATGCACGACAATATCCAGGTCGCCGTCCGCCTTATCGGGGGCGGCAAAACCAACGCCCAACCGCGCCGCCGTTTCCGCCCGCGCCGGATTGATATCGACAAGCTGTACCGATGTTCCCGGCAGTCGGGCGCACAAGGCCGCGACAAAACAGCCGACGACGCCACCCCCGACCACGGCAATCCGGTCACCGATGCGCGGTCCCGCATCCCACATCGCATTGACCGCCGTTTCCATGTTGGCGCCCAGCACGGCGCGGGCATCGGGCACATCGTCGGGTACCGGCACGACCATATTATCGGGCACGACATAGCGATCCTGATGCGGATGCAGACAGAATACCCGCCCGCCACCGTCTTCCCGATTGCCAACGGAGGCGTAGCCGTATTTCACCGGGCCCGGAAAATCGCCCGCCTGAAAAGGGCAGCGCATGATGGCGTACTGGCTTTCCGGCACCCGGCCCTGAAACACCAGCGCCTCCGTGCCGCGACTGACACCGCTTGCCAGCGCCCTGATCGCAACCTCGCCGTCATTCGGATTCCGACCCGGCGCGCTGCGAACCTCGCCGCGACCGGGCGCCGCAACCCAGAATGACCGCTCATCCATGGAAGCGGCACTCGAACATGATGTCGTCGCCGAAATCGAAACGGCGGACCGCGGGCCGCAACCCTTCGGTCAGGCTGGTCACTTCGGGCAGCACAATTGCCGGACGGCCCGACCCGATGATCAACGGCGACACCGTCACCTGTAACCGGTCCAGACAGCCCGCCTTCAGGAAGCGCGACACCGTCACGCCGCCGCCTTCCACATACAGACGCAGCAGACCCCGCGCGCCCAGCGCCGCCTTGATCGCATGCGGTGAAAGGCTTTCCGCATCCCGTTCGATGCCGACGACTTCCGCATTGCCATGCCGGTCGCCGTCATTGACCTTGTCCTCTGCGCACAGCAGCAGGGTCGGCGCGGCCGCGTCATGAAACAGCTTCAGGTCGGCGGACAGGCGGCGTTCCGCGTCGATAACGACCCGGATCGGGCTGTCGCCTTCGCATTCCCGCACCGTGAGCTGCGGATCGTCATGCACTGCTGTCCCGGCACCCACGATGATCGCATCGAACAGCGCCCGCATCCGGTGGTTATGCCGGATATCGACAGGGCCCGTTACATAATGCGATGCGCCGCTTTCGGTCGCGATCCGCCCATCCAGACTTTGGCCCAGATGCCCGACCATGAACGGCCGCTGCGGTTCGCAGAGCGGCAGATATAGCTGGAACAGTTCCGCCACGTCGGATGACAGGCTGTCGTCAACCGTTACGTTGCCGTCGCAATCGACAGACGCCAGCGGTTTGGCTGTTTCAGGGTTTTGGCTGGAATAGACGGCAAGTGATTCGGGGGAACGGGTCAGGGTCCATTTACGCCCGGTTGCGCAAGGGGTCCTGCCACGGGACTGTTGTACGAATGCCAGTATGATGCCCCAGGCTTCGTTTTCTGTAATTGTCGTATCCTTTCAACACTATCGGCCTCCCCCCAACTGCGGCTTTTGCACCGCCTGGCCCGATGTTTCTTTAAACTGATTTACACTTTTACTACCGTTTTACTGTAATCGACCATATATGAATCGCAGTTGAACCTGAACGTCTATATGGACCGCATCAATGTTTCGTGACCAAACAATAGCCGCCGAAAACGGCTGGCGCCGGATTTTCGCGGTCGCGGATGATGCCCGCGTCACCATGGCGTTGCTGGCGATTCCGCTGATGGTCATCGGAGTTGCGGTCTTGCCGACGGGGCCGGCCATAACGCTGGCGCTGGCGCTGTATGCAATCGCGGGCGGCATGGTCCTGTATTTTGCGGTGCGCACCGGCAATATGCAGCGTTTCGGGCCCGCCAACCGGGTCACATGGTTGCGCACGGGTCTGACGACAATCATCGCCGGGGCACTGGCGGTCGCGGATACGCCGGCCCTGCTGAACTGGTGGATCATCGGCGCTTTGGCCGGGGCAGCGCTGGCGCTGGACGGCCTCGACGGCTGGCTGGCCAGACACCATGCGGTCAGCAGTCCCTTTGGCGCCCGGTTCGATATGGAAACCGATGCCGCGCTTATCCTGGTGCTGAGCCTGCTGATCGGCGTCAGCGACAAGACCGGCTTATGGATTATTGCGGCAGGGGCATTACGCTATGTCTTTGTCGCCGCCGGCCGGGTCTGGCCGGTCCTCACGAAACCACTGCCGCCCAGCAACCGCCGCCGTGCCGTCTGCGCCATACAGGTCGGCGCGTTGCTGGCCTGCCTGCTTCCGGTCGTGACAAATGACATGGCGACCGTTATAGGCGGTATGGCCCTCGCCATCCTGTGCTTGTCCTTTGGTCGGGACATATTATGGTTGCTGCACAGGCCGCTGAACCAGAACACCGATTGAACCGAATGACGCAAAATACCGCACACGATCTTTCAACCGGCCCGCATCCGGGGGTGAACGCCGTCAACCGCGTCATAGGTGAGTTACGCCGCGGCATGCCGATTGTCCTGCAAGGCGGCGGCAGAGCGCTGCTTGTCGCGGCCGCCGAATCCGGCCACGACCCGGCAACGCTGGGCCAGTTGACCGGTAATCCGATATCGTGCCTCGTCACCGACCAGCGGGCGATCGCGCTTGGTCTGGATCCGATAAGTGCGCGCACCGTTTCGGTTGTGCCTGCCGCCGGGCTGACCATTGCCAGCATCGCCGCCATGACAGGCGACACCCCGGAGAGCACCAGACCGGTCGTCACAATCACCGCACCGGGGCAGCCGTTGCAGGAAGCCGCCGTCGACCTGACGAAATTTTCGCGCCTTTTGCCCGCCGCCCTGACCACGCCGATTGCCGGCGATGCGCTGGATTTCGCGAAGCAGCATGATTTTCTATCGGTCAGCAGCGGCGATGTCGCCGGCTACAGTTATGCGGCAACCGAATTGACACCGTCAGAGATTTCCGCCCGGGTTCCGTTGCAGGGCGCGGAAGACGCGCGGTTTGTTGCCTTCCGGCCGGCCGACGGCGGCAAAGAGCATATCGCCATTATTATCGGGGACCCGGACCCGTCAGAACCCGTTCTCGCCCGGCTGCATTCCGAGTGTTTTACCGGCGACCTGCTGGGCAGCCTGCGCTGCGATTGCGGCGACCAGTTACGGGGCGCCGTCGAAGCCATCGCGCAGGATGGCGGCGGCCTGCTGCTGTATCTGGCGCAGGAAGGCCGGGGTATCGGGTTGGCCAACAAATTGCGGGCGTATCGGCTGCAGGACACCGGTTTCGATACGATCGACGCGAATGAAGAGCTTGGCTTCGGTGCGGACGAACGGGTGTATGCGCCGGCAGCGGGCATTCTGCATCGGCTTGGATTCAGCCGCATCCGGCTCATGACCAACAACCCGATCAAGCTGTCGGCGCTGGCCGAGCATGGTATCGAAGTTGTCGACCGGATCACGCATGCCTTTCCGTCCAACGGGCATAACGAGCATTATCTCGAAACCAAGGCGACCCGCAGCGGCCATATGTTCTAAAGCGGCAGAACTATCCGCCGAAAACGGCAATATTTGCCAATTGGCGGCACGCTGACATCGGGAATCTGGGCGAAACAGCGGAATTCATACTCTGATTTCTCTGGCACCCTGCTTGCATTGCAACAGGGGCGGAGGAGTATCCGATGAGCGAGACAATTGCTTCCGCGACCGCAGCAATGCCCCGTCAGGGTGCAATGCCGACGATAACAGGCACGGGACGCCCGCAGGAATTCTATGCGGACGGGTCAGCCGTGCCGGATCTCATTGCGGAACATCACCGGCCTGAAGACCTGGACATTGAAGGCATCGTGTCATTGCCGCCCGCTTCGGGTTCCGATTCCGAATTTTTCGGCGAGGATGGGCTGACCTTCAGTGACGTTCTCGACATCATCAATCCGCTGCAACATATCCCCGTTATTTCAACAATGTACCGGGCCATGACAGGCGATGAAATATCGCCCGGTGCGCGCGTTGCCGGCGGCGCCTTGTATGGCGGACCGATTGGGGCGGGCGTGGCTGTCGTCAATGCCATGGTTGAACAATCCACCGGCAGCGATATCGGCGAAACCATCATGACAGCATTTACCGGTGACAGCGATGACACCGCCGTGGCCGAAAGCACCGTGGCCGCCGTGGCCGGTGCCGCAACGAAGGTATCCGATGCAGATCCGGCCATCGTCGGCGCCGGTTTCCGGCCCGCCTCCCAGATAGCGTTGGCAGCGGCTGCGCCGGAAGTCGCCATTTTGGCATCGGCAGCACCTGTTGCCGCCAGCCCCCCTGTCGCTGTGCGCCAGCCTTTTGGCGGCATGGGCGCGCTTCCCTTTACCAAGCCACAGAATCAAACCAACGACCCGGTTGCCGCAATCCTGCAGGCCCGCGCCGCAGTGCCGGCCGCCGGTCCGGTACCCGGACTGCCTGGCCAAGGCGTGACACGCCCCGTAGCGCAGGCGCCGCAAACACCGCAAGCCGGCATTCCGAATGTCAGTTCGCGGCTCGCGGACAAACTGGCGGCGCTGGCGGGCCGGTCGCCACTGCCCGAACGGATCCCGCCGGAACCCACACCGGAAAAACGGGCAAGGGACCGCGGCGCGGATCGTCAGGCAACCGTCCAGGCCCCATCGGGGCTGCCACAAAACCCATTTAGCCAGGGCCCTGAAAACATGATGCAAACCCTGGATCGGTATCAGAAGATGAAACAGGCAGAAGCCGCGGGTATTTCAGGCTGATTGATTTCGTTTAGTATTGCCCAATGGATATTCACGTAGCAGCGGATGGAACACTGCGCATCGGTGCCGATCAGATGCAGTGCGCGCTGGGTCGATCGGGAATCCGCGACGGCACATTGAAATCGGAAGGGGATGGCGCAACACCGACGGGATGTTTCGCCCTGCGCCGGGCCCTGTACCGCGCCGACCGTCTGGCGCCACCTGAAACAGCGCTCGACATGCAGCCAATCAACCCGAACGACGGATGGTGCGACGACCCGGGTGACGCCGCCTACAACCAGCCGGTAACGCTGCCCTACGCGGCCAGCACGGAATCATTGTGGCGAACAGATGCCGTATACGATGTCATCGTCATCCTGGGACATAATGACGATCCGCCGGTTCCCGGTCGGGGCAGCGCCATTTTCATGCATGTCGCCAGACCCGGCTACACACCAACGGAAGGCTGCGTCGCACTGACGATGCCCGATTTACAGGCCGTCCTGGCGCGGTGCGGACCCGGCGACCGTCTCTGTATCAGCGCGCCGGACGAGTCCCAAAAATAGCGGTCCCGACCCGGACCAGCGTCGCACCGAAAGAGACGGCAATCGGATAATCGGCAGACATGCCCATGCTGAGACCGTCCAGGCCCTGTCGTTTCGCCATTTCCCGCAACAGGGCGAAATGGAGCGACGGTTCTTCATCAACTGGTGGAATACACATCAATCCGGCGACAGGCAGGCCCAGCTCGTCACGACATTGCGCGATAAATGCATCGGCCTCTTCGGGCAGGACACCTGCCTTTTGCGGTTCCGCGCCGGTATTCACCTGGATATAGCAGGGAAGCTGCCGTCCCGAACTGTCGAATTCCCGCGCCAGTGCCTGCGCCAGCCGCGGCCGATCGACGGTTTCAATCACATCGAACAGTGCGACGGCATGCCGCACCTTGTTGGTCTGCAGCGGGCCGATCAGATGAACCCGCGCATCGGGGAAATCGGCTTTCAGGGCCGGCCATTTTTCTTCTGCTTCCTGTACGCGGTTTTCGCCAAAAACCCGCTGCCCCGCGGCCAGGACCGCCCGGGACCGTTCCGCGGGGTGGCCTTTGCCGACGGCGACCAGCGTTATGGATTCCGGGGCGCGGCCGGCCTGGCGAGCAGCATCCGCAATGTCAGCCTTTACAGATGCGAGGTTGGCGGCGAAATCGATTGTTTCTGTCATGGCGCATTCTTCCCGGTGGCGGTTTATGCAATGGATGACACGGTTTTGGACGCGACAGGCCAAGACCTATCAAAGCGAACGGAAAGGCGCAATTTTGGCGATATGTAAAACCAGATGTGCCAAGACGTGTGCAATACGACATAATGCTGGATATGAACCCCGAAATTCAGGCATAAATCGCTCATGCTGACACGTATTCCACATTTCGCCTGCGCTATCCTCCTCACCCTGGCCCTGTCCGGTTGCGAAAGCATTGGTTTGGCGCCCGATCCAACGCCACCGCCGGAGAATACCGGCGCCGTTTCCGGCGACAATGGCGGGTTGATCGATTCGCTGTTTGGCGGAGGCGATGATTCCGGCGGTGGGGGCGGCGGCGGTATCTCCGTAAACAGTTACCTGTGGCGTGCTTCGCTCGATACCATGTCCTTTATGCCGCTGAGCTCCGCCGACCCGTTTGGCGGCGTTATCATTACGGATTGGTATTCACCACCGGAAACGCCGAACGAACGGGTAAAGGTGAACATCTATATCCTGGATCGACAGTTGCGGGCCGATGGATTGCGGATTTCCGTTTTTCGCGAGGCGCGCAACAACAATGAATGGCTGGCAGCTGCGGTCGACCCGCAGACCGTTCAGGACCTGGAAAACGCCATACTCAAACGCGCACGTGAGCTCCGGATCGCCAATATTCGCATCAATTGAGGCATGACCGCCCGCTGAGGCGGCTGCCATTCAACGCTCGCCTTAGGAAAATCAATAAAACATGAGCCGCTATAACGTCAGGGAAACGGAAGCCAAATGGCAGGGCATTTGGCAAGACCAGAGTGTGTTTGAGGTCACTGAAGACCCGAGCCGCGAAAAATATTACGTCCTCGAAATGTTTCCGTATCCGTCGGGCCGCATACATATGGGCCATGTCCGCAACTATACGATGGGCGATGTGACCGCCCGGTTCAAACGGGCCCAGGGTTACAATGTCCTGCATCCGATGGGCTGGGATTCGTTTGGCCTTCCGGCGGAAAACGCCGCGTTCGAAAACAAGGTCCATCCCGCAAAATGGACCCGGGAAAACGTCGCCACAATGCGCGAGCAGCTCAAGACAATGGGCCTTTCCATTGACTGGAGCCGCGAAATCTCGACGTGCGAACCCGAATACTACGCCTTCGAACAGAAGATGTTCCTCGATTTCCTTGAAGCCGGTCTCGCCTATCGCCGGGAGTCCTGGGTCAATTGGGACCCGGTCGAAGACACTGTCCTGGCAAATGAACAGGTGATCGACGGGAAGGGCTGGCGGTCGGGCGCGGAAGTCGAAAAGAAGCTGCTGTCGCAGTGGTTCTTCAAGATTACCGAATTCGCCGATGACCTGCTGGCGGGGATCGAAACTCTCGACCGGTGGCCGGACAAGGTCCGTCTTATGCAGACAAACTGGATCAACCGTTCGGAAGGGGCCAAGGTCATGTTCCCGCTGACCGGGCGCGATGACCGGTTGGAAGTGTTCACCACCCGGCCGGATACGCTTTTTGGAGCGTCGTTCTGTGCCCTGTCACCGAACCACCCGCTGGCAATCGAATGCGGCGAGAAAGACCCAGCGTTGGGCGCGTTTCTTGCCGAATGCAGCCGGCTGGGCACCAGTGAAGCGGTCCTGGAATCGACCGAAAAGAAGGGCGTCGATACAGGCCTGACGGTCACGCATCCCTTTATCGACGGCAAGACACTGCCCGTATATGTCGCGAATTTCGTGCTGATGGAGTACGGCGCCGGTGCGATTTTTGGCTGTCCCGCCCATGACCAGCGCGATCTGGATTTTGCCCGCAAATACGACCTGCCCGTCATTCCGGTGGTTTGTCCGAAGGATGCGGACCCTGCCGGTTTTTCAGTTGGCGATGAAGCCTATGTTGACGACGGCACGCTGATTAATTCGGGGTTCCTGGACGGAATGGACGTCAAAACCGCCTTGGCCACGGCGATCCGGAAACTGGTGGATCAGGGCGATGGCGAAGGCACAGTGAATTACCGGCTGCGCGACTGGGGCGTGTCGCGGCAACGGTACTGGGGTTGCCCGGTTCCCGTCATACATTGCGCGTCCTGCGGGATTGTCCCCGTGCCGGAAAGTGACCTGCCGGTCACCTTACCCGAGGATGTCAGCTTTGATGCGCCCGGCAATCCGCTGGACCATCATCCGACCTGGAAACATGTCAATTGCCCGACCTGTGGCGCGGCGGCAACCCGCGAGACGGATACATTCGATACATTTGTTGAATCGTCCTGGTATTTCGCCCGCTTCTGCGCACCGGTCAGTGATGCACCCTTTACACGCGAAGCCGTCGATTACTGGCTTCCGGTCGACCAGTATATAGGCGGCGTCGAACATGCCGTACTGCATCTGCTTTACGCCCGGTTCTTCACCCGCGCCCTGCACAAATGCGGGTATCTGAGTGTCGATGAACCGTTTGCCGGGCTTTTCACCCAAGGCATGGTTTGCCATGAGACCTACCGGGATGAGAATGGTAACTGGTTGTTTCCTAATGATATTATAGTGAACCCCGAAGGGAACACGGTTCAGGTGACGACCGGCGCGCTGGTGCAGACCGGTCGGTCGGAGAAGATGAGCAAGTCACGGCGGAATGTCGTTGATCCCGAAGTAATTCTGGATACCTATGGGGCGGATTCAGGCCGCTTGTTCATGATGTCGGACAGTCCGCCGGAGCGTGATCTGGAATGGACCGAAGCGGGTATTGAAGGCGCGTGGCGCTATGTG
Source organism: uncultured Alphaproteobacteria bacterium (assembly GCA_943788635.1). Taxonomy (GTDB): domain Bacteria; phylum Pseudomonadota; class Alphaproteobacteria; order UBA8366; genus MarineAlpha4-Bin1. The sequence goes on from CALSRA010000033.1 coordinate 74,781, forward strand.
AACAGGATCTGGAGGCTGATCGCCGATGCCGAAGCGCCCATTGCGCCGCTCGGGTCCGTGCGGCCGGACGCGTTGGACGATGCTGCCGCGACCATGGAACGGTCCATCCATACGGCAATCGCAACGGTTACCGACGATCTTGAACAATTTCGGTTTAACCGGGCGGTTGCGCATGTTCGCTCGCTGACCAATGCGTTGGGCGAATTCAACGAAGCCGGGCCAGGACATGACTGGGTGCGGCGGTTTGGGTACGAAACCACCGTTCAATTGCTGGGTCCGATGATGCCGCATCTGGCAGAAGAATTGTGGCAGGTTCTCGGCTACACGGAGATTCTCGCAGATGCAGCCTGGCCGAAGGCCGACCCCGCCATGCTGGTTGAAGACACGGTCACCATCGCGGTACAGGTTAAGGGCAAACTGCGGGGAACAATTGAAATGCCCATCGATGCGGATCAGGCCCTTGTGGAGCAGGCCGCCCTGGCGCTTGAACAGGTTCAGAAAGTCACCAATGGCGCCGTGCCGCGGCGGGTCATTGTTGTGCCGAACAAGATCGTCAATGTCGTTATCTGATACCTTTCCCCGGCTTCGCCCCCGGATACTGCGCCGGTTGGGGGGCGTCTGTGCCCTGATCGGGCTGCTGACCGGGTGTGGATTTCAACCGTTATACGGTACGTCCAACGGCAAAGATGTACCCTTGCAGCTTCAGCAAATCCGGGTTGCACCGATTCCGGACAGGATTGGGCAGAAATTGCGTAATGTCCTTCTCGATCGGTTAAATCCGAAGGGGCAGCCAGCCCGTCCCCTATACACACTGACTGTGCTTCCGACCATTTCGAGAACGAATCTTGGTATACAGCGGGACGAAACCGCTACCCGGGCGCTCATGCAGGTAAGTGCCAGTTATACGCTTTCGTCGGTGGCAACCGGCCAAGCGTTGTATTCCGGGTCGGAGCGGTCGGTAAACAGTTTCAATATTGTTGATTCTGATTTTGCCACCCTCAGCGCGGAGAAAGACGCCCTGGATCGTGCAGCGCGCGAGATAAGCGACGCCATCCGCATCCGCATCGGTATCTTTTTCGGCGCCGGCGCCTGATCGGGGAATCAGCATGAAAGTTGCGGCGGGACGCGTAGAAGCCTTTATTCGGGCCCCCGATGCAACGGTTCGTGGCATTCTCGTCTATGGGCCCGATTCCGGCCTGGTACGGGAACGCGCGGAAACGCTGGCCCGGACGGTAGTACCGGATCTTTCCGATCCGTTTCTTGTTGCCGAGATTATTCCATCGCAATTGCGCGAAATTCCAACCCTCATTGCCGACGAAGCAGCCGCGATCGCGCTCACCGGCGGCCGCCGGGTTGTGCGGCTGCGTGATGCAACGGAGGCCGTGGCAACACCCGTGGAACAGTTTCTGGAGGATTCACCGGGGGACGCGCTGGTCATTTTACAGGCTGGTGATCTTAACCCGCGTTCCGGATTGCGGAAAATTTTCGAGGCAGCCCCCAATGCTGCCGCCGTTCCCTGCTATGCCGATGACGAACGGGCGCTCGATCGGGTTATTCATGAAACCCTGGCGAAAGAGAATATCAGGGTCAGTCCGGATGCAATGGCATATCTCAGCGCCAATCTTGGCGCCGA
>CALSRA010000034.1 GCA_943788635.1 uncultured Alphaproteobacteria bacterium
ATGAAGAGGGCACCGACTCTACCCTGATTGCCCACGCTGCCGCCGTCGTGCGGCTTGACCTGCCGTAAGGACGAAGCATGACATACAAACGCGTTATTCTCGAAATGGGTGCTGGCAACGACCTGCATGGCGGCGACTATACCAAGGCGGCGATTCGGGCGGTGCAGGATGCCTTGCATCACAGTTCGCTGGCCATGGTCCGGACCCTGGGGGTCGAAAAAAGCAAGATGAAGGTCGACGTGACCATCGGTGTGCAGCAACCGGAAAAGGTTGATACCGATGCGGTCAAAGCGACGCTGCCAGTTGGCGTGGTGACCGTTCAGGCGATCAAGGGGGGGCTTGCCGTTGCCGACGATGACCGCGACGACACAGCCGTCATCGCCAGTGCGGCAATTGAGGTCCGTTTGGACCTGCCGTAACCGTATTCAGCCGCAGTTCATGCATCCGCGAGGATCATGGCTGCCGCCTTTTCCGCAATCATCATCGTCGGCGAGTTGGTATTCGCTGACGTGATGGCCGGCATGGCGGAAGCATCAACGACTCTGACGTTTTCGATACCACGCAACCGCAACTGTGCATCGGTGACGGCCATTGGATCGCTATCGATACCCATCTTGGCCGTGCCCACGGGATGAAAGATGGTCGTGCCGATATCGCCCGCGGCCTTTGCCAGTTCCTCGTCGCTGCCGAGATGCGCGCCCGGCAGGTATTCTTCCGGCTGGAATTGCTGCATTGCTGAAGATTCGATGATCTTGCGTGACAGGCGGATCGAATCGACTGCGACACGAAGGTCTTCCTCTGCAGACAGGTAATTGGGGGCAATGCGCGGCGCGTCCCCGGGGTCGCGGGAGATTGCATGGATTGATCCCCGGCTCGCCGGGCGCAAATTGCAGACGCTGACGGTGACGGCATCGAAGGTGTGTAGCGGGTCCCCGAACTTGTCCAGCGACAGTGGCTGGATGTGATATTCGAGGTTCGGTGTCTCATAGTCCGACGAAGACCGCGTAAACGCGCCCAGTTGCGATGGCGCCATGGTCAGGGGGCCTGTGCGGAACAGCGCGTACTGGATACCCATGCCGGCGCGTTTGATGAGCGAACGATAGACCGAATTCATCGTCGGCACGCCGCTGACCTTGTAGATCAGGCGAAGCTGCAGATGGTCCTGTAGATTTTCGCCGACACCGGGCAGGTCATGCACCACATCGACGCCGAGCTGCTTTAAACCGGTCGCCGTTTCCGATGCCGGAACGTTCCAGTATGGCAGGGGAAGCGACAGCGCCGGCGCTGACGATAACTTCCCGCTTGGCATGAATGGCACGTTGCTGGCCATTCTGGTGGATGACGACGCCGGTCGCGCGCTTGCCTTCGAAGGTGAGGCGGTCGGTGAGCGCTTCCGTGAAAAGGGTCAGGTTGGGGCGATTCAGGGCGGGTTTCAGGAAGCCGCGGGCCGCACTCCAGCGGCGGCCGTTTTCCTGGTTCACCTGGAAATAGCCGCAGCCTTCGTTGTCGCCGGTGTTAAAATCATTGGTGCGCGGGATGCCGGTCTGTTCAGCGGCATCAATGAAGGAATCGAGAATTTTCCAGCTGATGCGCGGCTTGTTTACTTTCCATTCGCCGCCGGCGCCATGCAGATCGGTCGCGCCGAGAAAGTGATCCTCCTGGCTCTTGAAAACGGGCAGGACGTCGTTCCAGCCCCAGCCTTCAAGGCCGAGCTGCCGCCAACGATCATAATCGGTGTCCTGGCCGCGCTGGTAAATCATCGCATTGATCGCGGAGCAGCCGCCAATGACCTTCCCGCGCGGATAGGCGAGGCTTCGACCATTCAGGCCAGGTTCTTCTTCGGTGCGGAACATCCAGTCCGATTTGGGATTGCCTATCGCGAACAGATAGCCGACCGGAATATGGAACCAGATCCAGTTGTCACGGCCACCCGCTTCGATAACGGCGACGCGGTGTTTTCCATTTGCGCTGAGCCTGTTGGCCAGCACACAGCCGGCAGAGCCAGCCCCCACGATTACGTAGTCGAATGTTTCGTCGCTCATTTTACGATCCTCCCTGGAAAGACCAGCCTAACGCAGAGAGGAAGTCCTCAAAAGCTGAAATGCCAGCCAGGGGATCGTGGCGAAATTGCCCGACGCTATTTTGGCATAACCTGATCCCGGTTCGGCATGCCGATGGCGCCAGGTTTGCGGAACCCACGCAATAGGATAGGCTTGGTTCCCACGTTTGCGGGCAGCGTCAATTGCCATCAATGGAAATGGGATCGGGATATTTCTATGACGACGTATGACCATATTACAGTTGAGCCGATAGCCGGCGCACTGGGCGCGGAAATTGGCGGTGTGAACATTGCTGAAGAGCTGGATGACGCGGTAATCGCCGAAATCCGCCAGGCCCTCCTCGATAATCTCGTGATCTTCTTCCGTGACCAGGAACTGCCGGTCGACCGGCACAAGGCCTTTTCGCGGCGGTTCGGTGACCTCTTCATCCATCCCAATTACCAGTTGGGTCAGGAAGACAAGGAAACGGTATATCTGCTGCGCAAGCCGGGGGATGCCGGCGCCGCCGGTGAATGGTGGCACGCGGATACGACGATGATGGAGACACGTCCCATGGGCGCAATCCTGTATGCGCTGGAGACGCCGGATTATGGCGGCGATACGATGTTTTCGAACCAGTACATGGCCTATGATAGCCTGTCGGATGGCATGAAGGCGTCGCTGGAAGGATTGAAGGCGGTGCACAGTGACATCCGGGTCGCCGGGCCGCAATCTGATGTGAACAAGAAACGATCCAGCAAAGTGCGGGATGATTCCAACTGGCAGCCGACCGTGCATTCGCATCCCGTCGTTGCGATCCACCCGGAAACCGGCCGCAAATGTCTGTATGTGAACAGCGTTTACACGGTCCAACTGGACGGTATGACCGAGGCGGAAAGCGCGCCGATACTGGATTTTCTGTATGAGCATCAAAGCCGTCCGGAATTTACCTGCCGCTTCCGCTGGCGCAAGGGGTCCGTGGCGTTCTGGGATAATCGCTGCACCGTGCATTACGCAATTCACGACAATTTCGACAGCGTTCGCCGTATGCAGCGCACGCAGATTGCCGGCTAGAGCAGTTCAGTATCGAAGGGGAGAAAAAGAAATGTCGCTGCCAGAATATGAAATCTATGCCATCAAATACGGTGAACGCGTCGGTAACCGGGGATCAATTTTTATCCATGGCGATCCGCATGATGCGCCGTTGGCGATGGATTATTTTGTCTGGGTCATCAAAAATGCTGACCGTACCGTGGTGCTTGATATTGGGTTCAGTGAAGAAGAAGGAAAACGCCGCAAGCGCACCTGCCTGCGCTGCCCGGCAGAGTCCCTGAAGTTGGTCGGTGTCGATCCGAACGAGGTCGAGCACGTCATCATCTCGCATATGCATTACGATCATGTCGGCAATATGGATAAATTTCCGAAAGCAACCTTCCATCTGCAGGACGAGGAAATGGCGTTTGTAACAGGACGCGCCATGACCCATCCGCCGCTGCGTCATTCCTTCGTGCTGAGCGAGGTCGTGAATATGATTTCCGCGCTGTATGGCGACCGCGTGGTGTTTCACGACGGTGATGAGGAAGTCTTCCCCGGTATCTCGGTGCATCACATGCCCGGGCATACGCGGGGCCTGCAATCGCTCAAGGTCCACACCAAACGCGGCTGGGTCGTACTGGCCTCGGATGCGGCACATTATTACGAAAGCATCACGGACGGCACGCCGTTCATGACGCATGAAAATCTGTTCCTGATGCTTGAAAGCTTCCGCAAGTTGCGCAAACTGGCGCCGGACGACCAGCATATCGTGCCAGGGCATGACCCCCTTGTGATGGATCGCTATCCGGCAGCGTCGGCGGAACTGGAGGGTATTGTCGTGCGCCTGGATGAGGCACCGTCGGAGTAACCCGCAGTTCTGCCTGGCGATGATGGTGGCCGCATTGCGCGGCTACATCATCGTCGCTGGCAGCCAGGTCGAAATTGCCGGGAACATTATCAGGATCGTCAGGACGACCAGTTCGATCAGGACGAATGGCAAGATGCCATAATAAAGATCCGTTATGGACACGCGCCCTTCCGATGCCGATACGACAGCGAACAGATTCAGCCCGACGGGTGGCGTGATCACCGCGATCTCGATCATCTTGCACAGGATGACCCCGAACCAGATCGGGTCTAGACCGTAACTGACGACGACCGGATGGATGAACGGAACGGTCATGACCAGCATCGATAGCGGGTCGATGAACATGCCGAGTAGCAGATACATCAGTACCATTGCGAAGATGAACCAACTGGAGGACAACCCGCTACTGGTCACGATATCCGTCAGGTCTGTGATGAACCCGGAGACCACCAGGAACCGGGAAAACAGCAGTCCCGCGATGATCAGGATAAACAGCACTGCGGTCAGTTCGGCGGTCTGCTTGAAGGAGGCCCAGACATCGACTGTCGATATCCGGCGGCGGGCGACTGAGATCGCTAATGCGCCTACAGCGCCCAGAGCGCCCGCCGCGGTCGGCGAGGTCAACCCGGTATAGATGCCACCAAGAACGATGAACACCAGCAGCAGCATCGGCCAGAGCCCCTTCAGGCCAATCAGCTTTTCTTTGAACCGCAGCTTCATGGCAGGTGGGGGCGCCCAGTCGGGCCGTAGCCGGACGAGCAGCGGAATCGTGATTATATAGAAAGAGGCTGTGAGCAGGCCGGGGAGTATCCCGGCGATGAACAGCGCACCGATCGATTCATCCGTCAGAATGCCGAAGATGACGAATGTGAGTGACGGTGGAATGAGTGCGGCAAAGGTTCCTGCGGCGGCGATGCAACCGGCGCTTATTCCCTTGTGGTAGCCGAACTGGATCATTTCCGGCAACGCAATGCGGGTGAACATCGCCGCGTTGACCACAGTTGATCCGGAAATGGCGGCAAACCCGGCAGAGGCGACAGCAGTGGCCATGTACAACCCGCCCTTCACCGATGCGAGCCATTTGTTTACCGCGCCATACAGCTCGCTGATGATGCCCGAAGCCGAGGCGAAAGCGCCCATCAATACGAACATCGGGATTACGGCAAAGGCGTATTCGCTGGCAACGGCGTAGGGCAGCGTCTCGAATGTTATCAGCGTATAGGTCAGATCGGATGCGTAGAGCATGCCGACCGCACCGACCAGTGCGATGGCAAATGCGATGGGAATACCGAGCCCCGCAAGGAGCAGCAGGACGCCGATTGCGCCCAAACCGAGATACAGTGCCTCAGTCACTCATCTGCTCCTTCAGGTCCTGATCATAGGTGCCGGACAGCAAATGAATGAATTGTCGGATCGCTTCCAGGGAAGCGATAACGCAACCGGTGCAGAGAAGGATCCGCCCGGGCCAGACCGGAAACGAAACCTGCCCCATGGAACGTTCGTCGATCAAAACGCTTTCCCAGGCGGCTAGTCCGCTGCGCCAGGCAACAAACCCGAAAAAGAGTATGGCGCCGATGATGGCAATGCCGACGGAAAGATCCTTCGCCATGCCTGTGAATCTCGCCGAGAAAATATCGACAGTGATATGCGCCCGGCGCCGTTGCGCCTGTGCCAGTCCCATGAAGACAACGATGACGAGGCCCGCTTCGGAATACTCCACGGAACTGGGTACCGGCATGGAAAGAATGGATGTGCCGAAAATATCAGCGGCACCGATTAACGCCAGCAGCCCGATAAAAACTGCGGAAACCGCGAGCGCGCCAACACACAGCCGCTGTATGGCGACATCAAGAAATTTGAAAAACTGTTTCATACTGTCCCAACGCTACCCGCTAACAGCCCGGAATTATGGTGTATCCGGGCTGCTGCAGGCTGTTAGAGAGTTTGGGAGTCTAAGCTCGACTACTCTTTTTTATTCTTGTTGTAATAGGCCATGACTTCAGAAGCGTATTGGGTGGCTTCTTTTTCCAGACCCTGCTTTGCCATTTCGGCGACCCAGAGTTTGACCATGTCCGGCACGGCTGCGTTCAGCTTGTCCTGTTCCTCGAATTTGATGACTTCAGCGCCCTGAGCCACCATTGTCGTCAGCGCATCCGCTTCGGATTGTTTCGTGACTTCAGAACTGTAGTCCGTTGCCTCGCGGCCTGTGTCGACGAACAGTTTCTGAACGTTGGCCGGCAGGGCATTGAACTTGTCGAGGTTCATGGCCAGGAAGTAGGCATGGATGCCACCAAATTTTACATCAATGATGTATTTCGCGACTTCATGCAGCTTGTAGGCCAGGAAGTTGGCGTTGGTCAGATAGGAACAATCCATCGTGCCGCGCTTCAGCGCTTCGTAGTTTTCCGTTGGCAGAACGTTGACCGGTGTCACGTCGATAGCAGCGAACATCTTCGGCATGTAGTTGCCGAATGTCCGGACCTTGAGCTTCTTCAGGTCAGCCATGGTACGGACTGGCTTGGTGCAGATCAGCTTGTAGTTCGGCAGGTAACGGTACACCAAAGGCTTGATGTTGTTCTTTTTGAACTCGTCAATCTGTGACTGGTTGGTCTCTTCCAGCGCGATTGCCGCATGCATTGCCGTCTCCGGATCGAAGAAGGTCATCGGCAGGCTGTTTGTCATCGCGGAAAAGGGAAGGTTGGACGTGAAATATCCCTGCACCAGTGCGCCCATGTCGATGGCTCCCTTGGAAACCAGCGGCAGTATTTCGTTCGCCTTGCCGAGCGACCCTGAATAGAAAAGCTTGATCTTGATTTTGCCGTCGGTCCGCTCCTTGACCTTTTCGGCAAACCATTCAGTCGGCTTGTTCATGTAAAGGGCTTTGGGGAACCCGGTGGCATGCTTGAAAGACATTTCCGGATAGTCTTCGGCGCTGGCGGCTGTATAGGCGCCAAGGGCGCCCATGAATGCCGCGGTGGCGATCAGTTTCGTCGTTATCCTCAACATTTGGCTTCCTCCGTTCATCATTATGATTCTGGTTGTTTTCCCGCTGGTTGGTTCAACAACTGCCCAACGTGAAAGTCTGGCGCCATGCTGGTCGTGATTTTCTCGCAATCTTCAGTGTGTTATTCGCGTCCTTTTCTGGATGAGCGCGTTGGATGTTCTCGTCTGCACGGCACTTCTTCAGTTTTGGTCTGCAACTTCCGACAGGCGCTGATGCACGAAGTCGGGTACCTCTATCGTGTTTCCGGCAGTCCGTTCGCGACGCACTGCCGCTGAGCGGTCAAATGGCATTCTGACCGGGCTGCCGCCCTCGACCGGGCGGGCGTCACGCACGGCTTCGGCATAAGCAGTGACTTTTTCCCGGTATTCCTGCTCCGGCATCATCAGGTCAGGCCGCATCGCAATGATGACGAAGCCGAATTCAGCAAGCTCCGGTGGCTGAATCGGGGATCCGGCCAGCACGCCCAGCAATTGCACGACATGCCCAACCCCGATCCCTTGTGACCGCCCCACGGGGTAAACGCTCCGCCCAGTGCGGCGTCTGGCTCCGTCGTCGGCCGACCTTCGGCATCGAAGGCGATGCCTTCCTCCAGATTCTGTCCCATCCTTTTTGCCAGCACGACTTCGGCATGCATGATGGACGACGTACCGATATCCCAGATGATGGGGTCGCCCGTGCTGGGAAACCCGAAACAGATCGGGTTGGTTCCGAAGCGTCCTTCGGTGGCCCCGTGCGGGGCCACCCATGGTGTCGCGTTGGAAGCGATCATCGTGACCATGCCTTCCGCGGCAGCCATTTCGGCGAAATACGACAGCATCCCCGTGTACCAGGTGTCGTCGCCGCCAACCATGGCGATACCGCTGGCGCGGCATTTTTCAATGGCGATTTCCGTTGCCTTGAGGGCCACAACGTAACCCAGATTGTCGTTGCCGTTCAGTCGCGCGGAAACCGGCGTTTCATGTGCAATTGTCACAGGATTTTTGGGAGAACCGGTTCGTTGCAGGCGTTCAACGATACTGACCAGTCGAGGCAGGCCGCCATATTGCAGCCCCGCAATTCGCAGTCGATAAGATGATCGGCGATGATCCGGGCGTATTCCGCCGAATGATCAAGCGCCACCAACACGCGCTCAGCCAGTGACCGAGCCTCGTCAACCGTGATGCGCATCCAGCCCTCCCTAGCGTCGGCACAATTTTTAATTAAAGCAAGCTTGCGTGCGTGGCGCCGATAAAACAAGCCCCCCTCGGGACGCCGTGTTTCTATCGCTTCGGGGGACTGAATCTATACGCCAGTTTATTGTCTGACGAATTATTCGCCCGCGGTAGCGATGTTATCTGCCCGGCCTGCGGGGGAATGCCCGGCGGGTAGCAGTATCGACAGCAGGGCGGCGCAGAGTACGAAGCCAACGGAAAACCAGAGGCAGCCGATCAGCCCCCATTGCTGGTAAGCGAAGCCGGACAGGACGGTACCGACCAACCGACCACCAGCATTGGCCATGTAGTAGAATCCGACATTCAGTGCGACCTTGTCCGCATCGCTGTATGACAAAATCAGATAGGAATGCAGCGACGAATTCAGTGCGAAAACGATGCCGAAAATCATCAATCCGGTGATAACCGTAATGGTTGGGTCCATTTCAAGACCGAGTGCGGCGATGATGACGACCTGAATGGCGGCCAGCAGGAAAGCCCAATTCCGTGCCGAAGCCCCATCGGGTATGCCGCGCCGTGTCATGATTTTCGGGGCGATAGACTGCACCATGCCGTACCCGATGACCCATGATGCGAGGAAGCCGCCGACCTCGGTAAAGCTCCATCCCAGCGTGGCGTATAGGAAGACCGGCAAGCCGACAACGAACCAGACATCGCGTGCGCCAAACAGGAAAAAGCGTGCGGCTGACAGGATGTTGATTTCCCGGCTCTTGGAAAAAACAGTCGAAAACTTCGCTTTGGTTTTTGACTTCCCCATGCCGCGCGGCAGCAGGAAAATCGCACTGGCGAGGATAAGGGCCAGAGCAGCGGCCATGGCATAGAGGGCATCGATGAAGCCGAGTGTTGCCAGCAGCAGCCCGCCAAGGAAGAAACCCGCACCCTTAAGCGCGTTCTTTGATCCCGTGAGTATCGCGACCCATTTGAACAGTTTGGATTCCGCGTTCTCCGGCACCACCAGTTTGATGGCGCTCTTGGAACTCATCTTGGTCAGGTCCTTGGCGATCCCGGATAGAGCCTGGGCTGCCATCACAAAGGCGACCGAGCCCCAGCGTGACCAATCCGGCGAAAGCTGTGCCAGCATGGTCAGGGCAAAGACCTGCAGTGCCAGTCCCCCGAACAATGTCGCTTTCAATCCCAGCCGCGCGGCAACCCAGCCGCCGACCAAATTCGTGACGACGCCAAAGAGTTCGTAAAAGAGGAATAAAAAGGCGACTTCCAGCGGGCTGTAGCCCAGCGTGTGGAAATGCAGCAATACCAGCATCCGCAAAGCGCCATCCGTCAGCGTGAAGCCCCAATAGGCTGCTGTGACGACGGCATAGGTTGCGGATATCAGTCATGTTGCCTGCGTGCCCAGATTTGCGCCGATTTTCGAAACCAGCTCCATCATACGGTTCACGTAACCGATTTCATTGTCATACCAGGCGAGGATTTTCACCTGGGTGCCGTCGGTTACCATCGTTGATGGGCCGTCGATGATCGATGACCGTTTGTCGTTCACGTAATCGGCTGAAACCAGCGGCCGTTTTTTCAAAACCGAGAATACCTTTCAGTTCGCCGACTGCGGCGTCCTGGAACAGGGCGTTGACCGTATCGACATCGGTCTTGCGTTCAAGTTCGAACACACAATCGGTCAGGGATCCGTTCAGCATTGGCACGCGGACAGCCAGTCCGTTCAGCTTCCCCTTCAGTTCCGGGTAAATCATTGTAATGGCGGTCGCCGAGCCGGTGGTTGTCGGGATCATCGATGTCACCGCCGACCGCGCGCGGCGCAGATCCATGTGCGGCCTGTCGACCAGCACCTGGGTATTGGTGACGTCATGGATTGTCGTGATCATGCCGTGCCGGATGCCGAGCGCGTCATGCAGGACCTTTACGACGGGGGCCAGGCAATTTGTGGTGCAGGAGGCCGCAGTGACCAGGTGATGCTGGTTCGGGTCATACAGATCCTCATTGATACCCATGACGATGTTCAGCGCGCCTTCCTTCACCGGCGCCGCCACGACGACTTTCTGCACGCCCTTGTCAAAATATGGTGCCAGCGTGGCTTCCGTTTTGAACATGCCGCTGCACTCGATGGCGAGGTCGACACCGAAGTTCTCCCAGGGTGTTTCCGCCGGCGATGGATACTGCGTGAAGCCAATGGTCTTGCCGTCGACGTGAATGGCAGAATCGTCAAACCCGATATTCTGGTCCCATCGGCCGTGCAGCGAGTCGAATTCCACAAGATGCGCGGCGACTTCGGCATTCCCGGCAGTTTCATTGATATGGACGAATTCAATGCCGGGCCATCCCCAGGATTCCCGCATTGCCAGCCGTCCCATACGACCAAATCCATTGATGCCAATTCTCACGATGGCGTACCTTTCTAAATTCGTATGTCTGGAACAGTAGCAAATAAGCCTGCTCCGCTTTGCGCTCAATTGCCATTAAACATCTGTCACAATAGATTAATGTACTGCTGCGTTGGGAATATCGTTTTTTGGGAGGGGAAGAACATGACGGAGATTCGTCCGCTGAACGAGAATATTGGGGCGGAAGCCATCGGTTTCGACCTCCGCCAGCCTTTGTCGTCGGAGCAGATTTCGGAACTCCATCAGGCGTTGCTGGACAATCTGGTGCTCGTGATCCGGGGACAGGACCTTGACCCGATCCAGTACCGGGACGCCATGGCGCAATTCGGCGAGCCGATGCTGCAGCACCGCGAGGCCTTCAGATTGCCGGAATGCCCTGATGTCAGCCGAATCGTTAATCGCGAGAAAATGCGGCCCGCTGCGATGTGGCACACCGATCACACGAACCATGAATTGCCGCCGAAGGCGACGGTCCTGTATGCGCGCAAGCTGCCGAGCCAGGGCGGCGATACCTGCTTTGCCAGTATGTATGCCGGCTACGAGAACCTGTCAGAGGAAGACCGGGACACGCTGGGCGCCATGGTGACGATTAACAGCATGGAAAAGGACAACCCGACCTATTCGGCGAAGGACCGCGACCAATATGATGGCGGCGTCCCGCATCCGTTAATCCGGACTCACCCCGAAACCGGGCGGGAAAGCCGTTTATTTCCATCTGAGCAAGGCGCAGGGCATTGAAGGCATGCCGAATGAAGCCGTGCGGCCTTTCCTTGAAAATTTACTGGAAAAGGTCGTTGCAGCCGGAATGGGTCTACCGTCACCGCTGGGAAATGGGGCGACGTCGTGATCTGTGACAACCGCTGCGCGTTGCATCGCGCGGATCCGAACTACGATCAGGCCGAAGAGCGGCTGCTGTGGCGGGGTTATTCTCCAGGGCGATCGCCCGCACTAGGGTCGGCAGTTGCGACCGGGGCAAAGCTGGTCGCCTGCGCGATTTTCCAATCATGTGCGTAGATAGAGGACGCAGGATCGGATAGCAGTTCGCCCGATTTCAGGAAGTGATAAATATTGTCCGCGGTTTTGCCACTGGTTGGGGCCGAGCCGGCGACACAGATGCGACGGCTCCAACTGTGTGGGATGGTCAAGCCCTGCGGCGGCGATGAACTCCGCCAGTGCCTCGACAGTGTTGCGGTGGAAGTTATGGACGCGCGGCGCCTTGTCGGGAACGGCCAGCCCGTGCTGGCGCCACGGATCCTGCGTCGTAATCCCCGTGGGGCACTCGCCGGTATGACATTTCAGGGATTGGATGCAGCCCAGCGCAAACATGAAACCGCGTGCGGAATTGCACCAGTCGGCGCCCAGCGCCAGGGCGGCTGCCATATGATAGCCGTTGATGATCTTGCCGCTGGCGCCGATCCTGATCCTGTCGCGCAGCCCGGCACCGACCAGCGCGTTGCGCACGAATATCAACCCATCCCGTAGTGGCATCCCGACCCGGTTGGTGAATTCCAGCGGTGCCGCGCCCGTACCGCCTTCTTTGCCGTCGATCACGATGAAGTCCGGACAGGTGCCCGTTTCAAGCATCGCCTTGACGATGGCGAGGAATTCCCAGCGATGTCCGACGCAAAGCTTGAACCCCACCGGTTTGCCGCCGGAAAGTTCCCGCAACTCGGCGATGAAGTTGACGAGTTCCAAAGGCGTTGAGAACGCGCTGTGGGATGATGGGGATACGACTGTTTGCCCAATCGGAACGCCGCGGGCTTCGGCGATTTCCGCGGTTACCTTGCCGCCTGGCAGCACGCCCGCCATGACCGGGTTTCGCGCCCTGGCTCAGTTTGATTTCGATCATTTTGACCTGGTCCTGACAGGCATTTTCCCGAAACTTGTCGGGGCTGAAGGAACCATCCGTATTGCGGCAGCCGAAATAGCCACTGCCGATTTCCCATATCAGGTCGCCACCATGCAGACGGTGGTACTGGCTGATACTGCCCTCGCCGGTGTCATGGGCAAAGTTTCCGCGTTTCGCGCCGAGGTTCAATGCCGCAATCGCCTTCTCGCCAAGTGATCCGAAGCTCATCGCTGAAATGTTGAGGATCGATGCGGAATAGGGCTTCGTGCATTGCGGGCCGCCGATATCGACCCGAAAGGGTTCATGCGACACCGGTTTGGTGCGGATCGAATGGTTGATCCATTCGTACTGGTCGCCATAAACATCCAGCTCTGTGCCGAAGGGTTTGACGTCTGACGCATTCTTCGCCCGTTGATATACCACGGACCGCTGGTCCCGGCTGAAGGGCCTGCCGTCAAGTTCGCCTTCCACCAGATACTGATGGATCTGTGGCCGGATTTCTTCGATAGCCCAGCGCAATTGTCCGACAAGCGGATATATCCGCCGGATCGAATGCGCGGGTTGCCACAGGTCGTAAACGCCCAATGCGGTCAGCGGTAATAGAATGATCAGCGCCCAGGCGACAGGGGCAAACCAGATTGCCGTGATGGCGCATGCGACGGCACCGGTAACAACAGCAATAAAGGGTAGGTAGCGGATCATGTCCGTTGTGTCCTTCAGCGGGTTGGCGCTTATTCGGGGGAATGCGTCCTTTGCCGTCTGCGGCGCGAGTTGCCGATCCAGCGTTGTTTCCTGAAATAGAGGATCATGCCAATTGCAATCAGCGCCATGACCGCAAGCGTTGCTGGATAACCGTATTCCCAATGCAGTTCGGGCATATTCAGCCAGGAAGCCTTGGAATCGAAATTCATGCCGTAGATGCTGCTGATCAGGGTCAGTGGCATGAAGATGGTGGCGATGACCGTCAATACCTTCATAACCTCGTTCATCCGTGTACTTTGCGACGACAGGAATATATCGGTCAGGTCACTGACGAGTTCGCGATAGGTTTCAATCAGATCGATAAGCTGGAAGGTGTGATCGAAGCAGTCTCGCAGATAGAGTTTGGTCTGTTCCATGATCAGAGGGCTTTCGTCGCGGATAAGAGTGCTCAGCATTTCCCGTTGCGGCCAGACCGCGCGCCGGATGGTCAACAGGTCCCGTTTCAGCCCGTGAATCCGCCTGACGTCATTGGGATGCGGATCGGCCATGATTTCCTCTTCCATGGTGGTGACCGCTTCGCCGACAGATTCCAGGATCGGGAAGAAGGCGTCTGTCACCGCGTCCAGCAGGGTATAGGTCAGGTAATCGGGGCCGCTGTCACGGATGCGTCCGCGCCGGGAGCGGAGCCGGTTTCGGACAGCGTCAAAGCAGTCTCCCGGACGTTCCTGCATGGTGATGACGAAGCCCTTGCCGAGGAACAGGCTGACCTGTTCTGTCTCCAGTCGTTTCTCGTGATGCGGCATGCGGCAGACGATGAACAGGTGGTCGTCATATTCGTCGATCTTCGGGCGCTGGTGAACATTGAGGACGTCTTCCAGCGCCAGAGTATGGAGGCCGAATTTCTTGCCGATATCGCGAATGACGGCGGCGTCGCCAAGGCCGGTAATGTCCAGCCAAAGGACTGGGAACGCTCCCCGCAATGCATCGATGTCTTCCAGTGAAATTTCGGCCCGCTCCTCGATTGCGTCAGGGCCATAGGCCATCAGGGCAATTCTTGGTGCTGCTGCGGCGGGATCCGCGACAAGGGTGCCAGGCGGCGCACCCGGTGGTGTTCGTCGCGGGTGATGTCCGGGAATAGGTGTTGTGCTTGATGCTACCGTCATGCCGCCATTCCTGTGTCAGGACGCCGCAACTGCGCGGGTTTATCTTGAAAATACACAATAGACCTTACCATTTCAGGGGGTATGGCGAACAATGATTGTCGCTATTCGCCGCGCCGCGGAGCAATATGCACCAGTTGGGATGCGCCGGCCTGTTGAATGACGGAGCTAAAAATTGTCTGACGACCTTTACAAAACGCTGGGCGTCGAAAAAGGCGCTTCGGCGGACAATATCCGCAAAGCCTATCGCGCGCTGGCAAAAAAATACCATCCGGACCTGAACCCGGGTGATAAGGACGCCGAGGAAACCTTTAAAAAGATCCAGAGCGCCAACGCAATTCTCTCGGATGCCGAAAAACGAAAGCAATATGATGCCGGTGAAATCGACGCCCAGGGTAATGAGCGTCAGCACGGCTATTACCGCGAATACGCATCCGATGCCGGATCGCACCCGTATCAGTCTGACGCCGGGTTTGCCGATTTTGGCGATGCCTTTTCCGACCTGTTTGGCGCTCGAGGTCGGGGCGGAAGACCGGGTGGCGAGGGCGGCCAGTTCCGCATGCGGGGCGGCGATGTTCGTTACACGCTCGGCGTATCCTTTGAAGAGGCGGTGCTGGGCGCGAAGAAGCGTGTGGAGATGCCGGACGGCAAGTCGCTCGACATCGCGATCCCTCCAGGCCAGCGGGATGGGCAGATGTTGCGATTACGTGGCAAGGGTATGCCCGGCCATGGCGGCGGACCTGCGGGCGACGCCTTGATTGAGGTCCATGTCGCACCGCATTTGACGTTCCATCGTGATGGAAACGATATTCGATGCGAACTTTCGGTCGCGCTGCATGAAGCTGTCCTTGGCGCAAAGATACCGGTGCCGACGGTGGGTGGTGGGGTATCCATGACGATCCCGGCAGGATCGAACAGCGGCGATACGCTGCGCCTGCGGGGTAAAGGCGTGCCGGCGTCTGGTGCCCGGCCCGCGGGCGATCAGTTTGTGACGCTGCGGGTGGTCCTGCCGGAAAAACCGGACGACAGCTTGCGCGACTTTATGGAAGGCTGGGCGAAAGATCACGCCTATGATCCTCGTAAAGTGATGGAGGGCTAGGGTATGCGGAGCGAACAGGAAATCCTTGGCGCCTTTAGCGAGTTGCGGCAGGAAACGCTTTATATCTGGATAGAACGAGGGTGGCTTGCACCTCTGCGCGATGGGGGCAGGTTTCAGTTCCGTGAGATCGATGTTGCCCGGATCCGGCTGATCGAGGAATTTCGCACTGACCTGGATATCGGCGAAGATGCGATAGATGTCATCCTGCCTCTACTTGATCAGGTACATGGTTTGCGCCGTGAATTGCGTCGGTTGGCGGATGCCGTCAGTTCGCAGCCAGAGGATGTCCGGCAAAGCATTGCGAGGACCCTTGCCGACGACTAGGTTTTACCGTCGTCGCGCCAGTTTCCAATTTCGGGGATAGTTGGTAGGCTTTCCGTCAATACACGGGTCGAGCGCCTGAATCTTGTGCGCAGTAAACTTGCGAATTATCTGAAAATAATCAAGAAACGAGCGAAATGTTACATAGTATAAAATTTCGTATACTCGCAACGCTAGGCGCTATTTTTCTATTTTCTATAATATCATATGAAGTATTTCATTGGGTTACACATGTTTACGAATTTGATGCCCGTATCAAGACAGTATTGACGACGCTGTCGAGCCGAATTGATGCCAATATCGCTGAAATTCACGTCAAGGAAGGCGAACAGGTCAAAGAGGGCAGTTTGCTTGTCGGCCTTGAATCGGAAGTGGAGCGGCTGCGGATCGAAGTCCTGAAAATTGACCTAGAGCGGGAACTGGCGCGTGGTGTCAAGCTGATGGCCGAAAAAGAGGCGCTTGAGCTGAATCTCGCTTCGAGGATAGCGACCAAACAGGAAGAGATAGGGGCGCTCAGGATCGAGTATCAGACGATTGCCGACCGTCTTAATCTTGCGACCAAGAACCTGGACCGGTCGAAAATCCTGTTCGAGAAAAAATTGCTGTCGTCGAAAAGTCTCGAACAGGATCAGGATACGACACTTGAATTCAGCGGGCAGAGTAAGATTGCCGCTGCAAAGGTCCGTGTTGCCGAACGGGAACTTGCAGAAGTCCGGGCATCCCGCTCGGAGTTGAACGTTATCGCGTCTGAACTGGAAATCTCAAAGAAAACCGTTCTGAAGATTGAGTTCCAGATACAGGAAGAAGAAGAAAAGCTTCGTCACATGTTCATTGTCAGTCCGATCAACGGCGTCATTGATAATGTCTTCAAGAACAAGGGCGAAACCGTCAACGAAGGCGACGCAATTATATTGCTGCATGATCCGGAGAATTTCTGGGTAGAGGCCAATATCGAGGAAAGCCAGCTTCGTTACCTGGAAATCGGGCAACTGGTGAAGATCGATATTGATGCCTATCCCTATGACGATTTTACCGGCACGATCGTTCGGATCGGAAGTGTCACACGGGCGCAGATGGTGCCGGGTGCCGCCGGGTACGAGAAGGCAAGCAAGGCGGTACAGCGCATCCCCGTCTATATCCGTCTGCTTGATCCACCGGAAAACGTTACCCCGGGCATGCTGGTCGAGGTCAATATCCAGATCTTCGATCAGGTTATGAAACGGCTCGAAAAACTCGGCTTCTGATGAAACTCGAGAAACTGGACTGGCGCATCGTCCTGACGTTGGCGACGGTTGCGATGCTGGTCCAACAGGCATTTTCATATGTCTGTCAGATGGCGCTGCCGATCCTTGCTGACCGGGTTGCTGACGAATTCGGTATCTCCCGCGCCTGGCTGGGCCTTTACCTGTCTATCCAGAACCTGACAGCCATCGTGGCGGCGATGTCCTGCGGTGGGTTCATCATTCGATTCGGTGCGATGCGAGTCAGTCAGGTTTGCCTGATCCTGATGGGTGGCAGCCTGTTCGTCATCGCCAGCGGTTTCGTGTGGCTTTACCCGATTGGCGCGATCCTGCTCGGTGCCGGCGCGGTATCGACCCCGGCCAGTTCACATATTCTGGCGCGCTTCTGCCCTCGCCATCTGGCGCCGGTTGTCTTTTCGGTCAAGCAGACCGGCGTTCCCGTCGGCAGCCTGATCGGCGGGCTGATGATTCCCGCCTTACTGGGCGTCGGCTTCTATGTCGCTATTCTGGGTGGTTCAATCCATCTGGATGCGTTCGGTACCGCCTTTGTGACAGGGCTGATCGTGTACTCGGTGGCTTTAACGCTGCAACCGTTCCGCGCGCATTTCGACAGTGACCGCAAGCCCGATGAAAAGCTCTCGGTCTCAGGCGTCTCGGATACGCTGAAACTGGTCGTTACAACTCCGAAATTACGTGACCTTTCCTTCGGCGCGTTTGCCTTCGGCGGGCTGCAGTCGATCTTTTCCGGATTTTTTATCCTGTATCTCATCGACGGATTGGAATTCAGCGAGAAGGATGCCGGATTTCTGTTCGCTATCGCCAGTTTTTCTGCTGTTGCGGCTCGCATCCTTTGGGGCTGGATCGGCAGCACGTATTTACCGGCGCGCGTTGTGCTTGGTCTGATCGGAGCGTTCGGCGCTGTTGCGGCAGTGTTAACCGGGTTCTACGAGGCCTCCTGGAGCCACGGCGCCATCCTTGCTGTCGCCATCCTATACAATGTTACGGGATTGAGCTGGCACGGATTGCTGTTGGCCGAAATTGCCGCACTGGCGCCGGAAGGGCGGGTCGGTGGCGTCACCGGTGCGGTTCTGTCCTTCACCAGTGTCGCCATGATGACGTATCCCGCGATCTATGGGGGCATTCTTGCCGTAACGGATTCCTACAGCCTGGGTTTCCTGTTTGCCGCGATACCTTCCGCAATGGCCGCCGTTATCTTCTTCTGTCCACCGGTTCAGGGAACGTGGTTGCGGATTGCCGCGCGGGTCCTGTCCTGGTGGATGCGGCCGTTAACGCTGTTTTACGTATTCTGCATTGTGCTGGCAGGTACTGTCCTGGGGGCGATGCTGGCGTTCAGCACATTATTTTAACTTCTGCTATAGGTCCTAAAACTTATGAGTTGCTGGGATGATTCGTCCCACAGGGAGAGGCGTGCGCATTTCAGGCTTTCCCACAAAGTAAGTCGGTTTACCTGCCCCAGTTCAGGAAAGTCCTTCAGACATTCCTGCAGGCGATAGTTTGGGATCATGCTCGACAAATGGTGAATGTGGTGAATGCCGATATTCGCTGTCAGCCATCGCAGCCAGCGGGGCAGAACATAATAGGTGCTGCCGGCGATCGCTGCCGTATGGAAACGCCAACTGTCGTCACGGGCCCAATAGGTATCGCGAAACTGATGCTGGACGTAGAAGAGCCAGGTTCCGATGGCGGAAGCGAGTAGGGTAACCGGTGCCTGGACGAGGAAGAAGTCGCCGAAACCCAGGAGTATGCCCAGGGTCACGACGATAGCGGCGATACCGAAATTCGTCGCCAGAACGCTGAGCAGCGTGCCTTTTCGCATGCGTAGCATATCCAGTGGCAGGCGGAACTTCACGACGAACAGATACACCGGTCCGATGCCGAACAGGACGAATGGATTTCTGTACAACCGGTACAGGGCGCGACGCCATTTTGGGAGAGCCTGATATTCCCGCACGGTAAGAAGGTGCAGGTCACCGATACCTCGATGGTCGAGGTTCCCGGATGTTGAATGGTGGATCGCGTGTGCCTTGCGCCAATAAATGAACGGCGTCAGCGTGAAGACGCCGATCACATGGCCGAGCAGGTCGTTGGCGAATCGTGAACGGAAGAATGAACGGTGGCCGCAATCGTGCTGGATCATGAACAATCGCACAAGAAAGCCCGCTGTCGGTATTGAAAGCAGGAGTGCAAACCAGTAACCGTATTGAACCGCGATGATGGTGACGACCCACAGCGTGATCAGCGGAATAGCTGTCGCCCCGAGTTGAATGAGGCTCCTTGTCGTGCTGGCATTCCGATACGGTCGCAAGGTTCGAAACCATTCGCGCGCGTTGTCGGAAACCCTGGTATCCGGTCCAGATGCATCGCCCGCACATGCGTCGGTGGCGGCCCCGAGGGGCCGCTGTTGAGAAGAAGCCAAACCTGTTCCTTATAATTCGGGCAGAAAATTCTACCGGACGTTTCTTGTTTGATACTTAAAACGCTACGACACAATCGTTAACGCAGTATTGTGTTCCCAGTATGACGTGTCGTGCCGTGTATTACGACCAGACAATCTGTCCCGATTGATTCCTGTATGTCAGCTTGTTCGCGGGACGAGTAATGCGTCCAGTGCGACAGCACCCTTGCCTTTCGGCAGGACAAGGAACGGATTGATATCGACGCTTTCCAGTTTGTCAGCATTGGCCACGGCAAAGATTGAAAGTGCCGACAATGCCTTGGCCAGTGCCTGAACATCGGCGGGCGGTGCGCCGCGCGCGCCTTGCAGGATGGCATGCCCCTTGATCTCGCGGATCATCTGCGAGGCTTCGCGGATACCAAATGGTGCGACACGGAAGGTTACATCCTTCAGCGTTTCAGCGAAAATGCCACCGAGGCCGAACATAACAACCGGGCCAAATGTCGGATCGGTAAACGTGCCAAGGATCGTTTCCACGCCGCCCTTGACCATCTGCGCGACGAGCACGCCGTCGATTTTCGCGTTTGGCTCGGCCTTTTCCGCGTTTGCGATGATTTCGTTATAGGCCTTTCGCACGGCCGTCTGGGAGTCGAGGTTCAGCTTTACGCCACCGATTTCGGTCTTGTGCAGGATATCGGGCGAAACGATTTTCATGACCACCGGGAAACCGATTTTTGCCGCCGCTTTTGCGGCATCATTGGCGCTCGTCACCAGGTTTTCCTTACCGGAGGGAACACCGGCCCGTTTCATCAAGCGTTTGGCCTCGTATTCGTTAAGCGTTTTCGTTGGCATTTTGGGCGTTTTTGCCGGGATCGCGGGGGGCTTTGGCAGGGCTTTTTCAAACCCGGCACGAAGCCGGTTCAGTGCCGCCAGCGCGTAGATTGTTTCTGCCGGGTCCTCGAATGCCAGGATGCCGTCGGCTTCGAATTTGCGAAGATTGTCGGGTTTGCCAAAGATCGACAATGCCATGGGCCGATCCGGGAATTTCTCGCGGATCGGTTTGATCGCGTCGATCGTGTTTTGCGTCAACGCGTCGGAATGGGCGAAACTGGTGAAGAACGATGCGATGGAATCGTAATTTCCCTCGCTCAACATGGCGTCGAAATTTTTCGTGAGCAACGTCCAGTCATTATAGAAGCTCGCCGTGGTATCGACGGGGTTTCGGGTGCCGGCGAAGGGAATGAGTTCCTTCAGTTTCTTCTGGGTTTTTTCAGGCATGGGCGCGACATCAAGATCCACTTCCGCCGCGGCGTCGGCCATCAGGACACCAGCGCCACCCGAAATTGTGACGATGCCCAGCCGGTTACCTTTCGGATACTGTCCAAAGGAACAGGCGTAACCGATATCGACAAGTTCCCGGGCGGTGTGCGCTCGATAGACATTAAAGCGGCGGAAGACAGCTTCATAGACGTCGTCCGAGCCTGCCAGTGAGGCGGTGTGCGATGCGGCTGCATGTGCGCCGATATCGGAATTACCCACCTTCATCATGACGATAGGTTTCTTTTGCGCATGGGCATATTCGAAGGCGTCGTATAACCGGTCTACATCACGGCAGCCTTCCATGTATCCCAGAATTACATCGGTGCCGTCGTCTTCCGCCATGAAGCGGACGCAATCGGCAAAAGCCACATCGCATTCATTCCCGGTCGTTGCCCAGTAGCTGAATCCGACGCCGCGTTCCCGCGCCAGTGAAAAAATATGTGCGCCGAATGCACCACTTTGGCTGGCGATGCCGACGCGGCCTTCTTTCGGTCTGCCGATTTCGACAGAGGACGAAAAGGTCGAAAACGCTCCGTCACGACCGCTAAAGATGCCGAGGCAGTTCGGCCCCAGTATCCGCATCCCCGATTCGTTTGCGATGTCAGTCAGGCGTTGCTGCATGGCAAGGCCTTCTTCGTTCATTTCCGCGAATCCGGACGTGAAGGCAACAATGGATTTGACGCCCTTGGCAGCGCATTCTTCCGCGACCTCAACCGCGAAGCGGGCTGGGACGGCCATTATCGCCTGCTCTATTTTTCCCTTGATATCCTTGACGGAGGCATAGGCTTGCAGCCCCTGTACTGTGTCCCGTTTTGGGTTGACGGGATAAATTTTCCCTTCGAATCCAAAATCCTTCAGGTACTGTACCGGCCGTCCACCAATCCTGCCGGGCTCTTCAGAAGCGCCGAGGACGGCAATGGAACGGGGGCGAAACAAGGGACGCAGACTGTCGTAGAATGCCGTGGCCATTGGGAATGATCCTCCGGGGAAAATTTAATCGCGGAAATTTGCGTTTGGGTTAGATCGTATCATCAAGGCCAATGACACACGTGACAATGGGCGTGTGTCAATACGACACGCGGAGTTGACAGATACCTGATAGCGAAACACAGTTGTGATTGAGTGGTTTTAGGGCCGCGTGGCGGTGGTAGGGGTCGCAGGTTCAGGATTCTGCCAAAGTGACATTTCACAGATAACAGGCAAAGCAGGAGAGCACACATGGCGCGCGAAGACGTCGAATCCGAGGTAACGGGAACGGTCTGGAAAATCGAAACAAAGGTTGGGGATTCGGTGTCCGAAGGCGAAGTCCTGATGATTATTGAGTCGATGAAAATGGAAATTCCGGTCCTCGCGACTGAAGACGGAAGCATCCTCGAATTCGCGGTTGAGGAAGGTGAAGCTGTTTCCGAAGGTCAGGTTGTCGTCGTATTGGATGCCTGAGTGGGGCAATTTTGAATTGTTAAGAGGGCGTTAACGATAATCGGTTACGTTTAACCTCTGCTGGCTATAGTGCCGGCACGGGTAGCAACATGATGTGCCGCTTATGAGTTTCATCCCTTCCAAGACCGGTGGTCTGCAGGTTCTCGACCGGTCGGTTTTCCCGGAAGGCACGAGGATATTCCGGGAAGGTGATAGCGGAAGCCGTGCCTATATCGTGCAAAAGGGTAGCGTCGAGTTTTTCAAAAAACTCGACGGCGAGAACGTACTTGTCGGCAGCGTCGGCCAGGGTAGCATATTCGGTGAAATGGCCCTGATCGACGATCAGCCGAGGATGGCGACGGCCATTGTTGCCGAACCGACCGTCTGTATTGTTATCTCCGAAGCACTGTTTCAGCGAAAATTGAAAGTGCTAGACCC
Source organism: uncultured Alphaproteobacteria bacterium (assembly GCA_943788635.1). Taxonomy (GTDB): domain Bacteria; phylum Pseudomonadota; class Alphaproteobacteria; order UBA8366; genus MarineAlpha4-Bin1. The sequence goes on from CALSRA010000034.1 coordinate 22,474, forward strand.
GTTTCTGGCCGGTGTGTTGCGGATTCTCGTCGAGAATATCAGATCGATTCAGGACCAGAAAATGAAGGGTGCAGGCGCGGCATCGGCGAGTGACGCGGAGGCGGCCGCAGTTGGCGCGCTAATGGATCAGTTGGTTGTGTCGGGTCAGGACGATGATGATGATGACGCGTTTGAAGTTGCGTGAAACGCGGGTTTTCGGGTCTTTGGCCAAGTTTGGGTTTCTGCGAGCCAGGTAGGACGAATCGTCTCGATATACGTATTTGCAGTGAAACGTATTGCGCCGCACCATGCCGTGTCGCTACATTCCGCGCCGCTCATATTCGATAATTAGCAGGTGAGAGTGGCAATGCCGAACGATCCGAACAGTGATTCATATCTTATAGGCGTCCTCGGCGCGGGTGCCATGGGGCGCGGTATTGCTCAGGTGGCTGCGGCCGGAGGCATGCGCGTAAGATTGTTTGATGCCAATCCTGATGCGGTTCAGGATGCACATAAATTTATCGGCAATATGTTCAACCGCGCTGCCGAGCGCGGCCGCATGACGACAGACGAAGCCGCCGCTGCGTTGAGCCGGGTGGAACCTGCGGACAGCATGCAGGGTTTTGCGGACTGCGATACGGTCGTCGAAGCAATCATTGAGAACCTTGAGATCAAACACAAGGTTCTGGCCGATCTCGAAGGGATTATTCGGGAAGATGCGATCATCGCCAGCAACACGTCGTCTCTGTCAGTAACAACCATCGCATCGGGCTGCAAACATCCCAGTCGTGTCGCCGGTTTTCATTTTTTCAATCCCGTCCCATTAATGCCGCTGGTGGAAGTGATCGCCGGTGTGCTGACCGAAGAGTGGGTTTGCGAGGCGCTGATGACGATCGGTCGACGGATGACCCGCGAACCTGTTCGGGTCAACGATGCGCCGGGCTTTCTGGTCAATCAGGTCGGCCGTGGTTTCAATATTGAAGCGGCGCATATGGTGCAGGAAGGTATTTCAGACACCGTATCGATCGATCGGATCATGCGGGAGGGCGCCGGGTTTCGGATGGGCCCGTTCCAGCTCATGGACCTCACGGGGCTGGATGTGACGCATCCGGCTACGGTGTTGATCTATCAGCAGGCCTTCGATGAACCGCGCTTTCGACCTGCGATGATGATGGAGGCACGTACCAAGGCCGGCCGTCTGGGCCGCAAGACCGGCGCGGGTTTCTACGAATACGAAGACGGCAAGGCCGTGGAGCTGGCGGAAGCGCCGGCGCCTGCCTATGACGGTCGCGCCATCTGGGTCAGCAATGCGGAACCCGAAGGTCGGGCCATTGTCGTCGAGGCGCTGAAAGAGGTCGGTGCCAATCTGGACGAAGGTTCTGTGCCGGGGCTGGATTCGGTCATTCTGGTCACGCCGATCGGTGACGACGCGACGACCTGTGCGGTCGATCAGGGACTGGACGCAAAACGGACGATTGCGGTTGATACGCTGATCGGCTTCGAGCGGCGGCGTACGCTGATGACGACGCCGATTACGGATCCGGCTTTTCGCGATGCGGCGCATGGCGCATTGAGCACGGCTGATGTTCCCGCGACCGTGGTACGCGATGGACCGGGCTTTGTCGCCCAGCGGATCATTGCGATGATCTGCAATGTCGGATGTTCGGTTGCCCAGCTTGGTGTTGCGGCACCGGGCGATATCGACAAGGCCGTGACTCTGGGGCTTAATTACCCTTATGGTCCGCTGACGTTTGGTGACCGAATTGGAGCGGATAAAATATTGAGGATCCTGGAGGCGATTCATGGCCTTTACCGCGATCCCCGTTACCGGCCAAACCCTTGGCTGATCCGACGCGCGAAACTGGGCGTATCATTATTGACGCCGAATAACTGATCCCCGACGGGATTTCGAGAGAAAGGGAGAATTTCGATGCTCGATGCATATTTATACGGTGGCAAGCGGTCCCCGTTCGGCCGCCACGCCGGGATGCTGTCGCCGGTCCGTCCGGACAACATGCTGGGCGGCGTGATCCGCGATGCGATGGCCGCGACGCCGTTCGAGGGCAAGGACGTCGACGACGTGATCGTCGGTTGTGGTAACCAGGCTGGTGAAGACAGCCGTTGTGTCGCCCGCCATGCCCTGCTGATCGCCGGTTTGCCGATTGAGGTTCCGGGGCAGGTCATTCAGCGCAACTGCGCAAGCGGGTTGAGCGCGATTATTTCGGCTGCTCATGCGACCACTGTTGGTGAGGGCGATCTCTTCGTAGCCGGTGGCGTCGAAAGCATGACCCGTGCGCCAACCGTCGTCGGCAAGGCGGAAACCCCGTTCAGCACCAAGATCGATGCTTATGACTCGGCCATCGGCGACCGTTTCCCGAACAAGGCGCTGAAAAAGGATTATGGCTGGGAAACCATGCCGCAAACCGCCGACAATATTGCGTCTGATTTTCAGATTACCCGCGAATCTTCTGACAAGTTCGCCTATGCCTCGCAAATGAAATACAAGGCCGGCAAGGAAGCCGGATATTTCGATGACGAGATCACGGCGGTGACGATTGCCGCCACTCGCAAGACAGCGGAAATCTCCCTCGTCGAGGATGAGCACCCCCGTCCGGCGACAGAACTGGAAGGCCTTGCCAAGCTGCGCCCGCTTTATGAAGGCGGTGTCACGACGGCTGGCAATGCGTCCGGTATTAATGACGGCGCTGTCGCGACCATCGTCGGTAGCCTGAAAGCGGGCGAACGCGCCGGTGCCAAGCCGCTTGCACGGATCATCGCCAGCGCCTCGTCTGGCGTGTCGCCGCGCATCATGGGCATTGGCCCGGTTCCTGCCTCGCAGCTGGCGCTGGAACGCGCCGGACTGACGCTCAAGGATCTGGACGTTATTGAAATCAACGAAGCCTTCGCCGCCCAGGTCTTGGGTTGCCTCAAGGGGTTGGGTCTGTCGGATGACGATAGCCGGGTGAATATGAATGGCGGGGCGATTGCGCTCGGCCATCCGCTCGGTGCTTCGGGACCGCGTATCGCGTTGACAGCTGCCCGTCAGCTGGAACGCACCGGGGGCCGTTATGCACTGGCGACGCTCTGCGTTGGCATCGGCCAGGGAACCGCGATCATCCTCGAACGGGTGTAGGGTCTCTCGCATATGACGGAAGCAAACTTCGACTGGCAGGATCCGCTTCTGCTGGCGGATCAGCTCAGCGAAGAAGAGCGCATGATCCAGGACTCGGCGCGTGATTTTGCACGCGCCGAGTTGATGCCTGTGATTATCGACTGGAACCGGAACGAAAGTTTCGATCCGGAATTGATGAAAACCTTCGGTGGTCTGGGCTTTCTTGGCGCGACCCTGCCCGATTACGGCTGTGCCGGGATCGGTTTTGTCTCCTACGGGTTGATCTGCAGGGAACTGGAATATGTCGACACCTGCTTCCGTTCGGCGGTTGGTGTGCAGACCGGACTGGTTATGGCGCCGATTCACAATTACGGCTCTGATGAACAGAAGGAACGCTTCCTGCCGGGCCTGCGCGATGGCACGTTCATCGGCTGCATGGGGCTGACCGAACCCAATCATGGGTCCGATGCCGGTGCCATGCTGGCGCGGGCGAAGAAGGTGGATGGCGGTTACAAGCTGTCCGGCACGAAACAGTGGATTACGAATTCGCCGCTGGCGCATGTATTGCTTGTCTGGGCCAAGGATGACGACGGCGTGGTGCGCGGTTTCCTGCTGGAACGCGGGATGAAGGGCCTCGATACCCCGAAGATCGAAGGCAAGATGGCGGCACGGGCATCGTCGACCGGGTTCATCATGATGGATGAAGTCATGGTCCCGGATGAAAATGTCCTGCCCAAGGCAAAGGGGCTTGGCGCACCGCTTTCGGCGTTGACCAATGCCCGCTTCGGTATCTGCTGGGGCGCGATGGGCGCAGCAGAATTCTGCTGGCAGGCGGCTCGGGAATACACCGTGGATCGTACACAGTTCGGTCGGCCGTTGGCTGCCAACCAGCTCGTGCAGAAAAAATTGGTGGAAATGCAGACGGAAATCGCACTTGGCCTGCAGGCTTGTCTGCGCATCAGTCGCCTGCGCGATGAAGGTCGGGTCACGCCGGAAATGATCTCGCTGGTGAAACGCAACTGCACCGGTAAGGCTCTGGATGTCACACGGGTTGCCCGCGACATGCACGGTGCCAATGGTATCTCCGACGAATATCATGTCATCCGCCACATGGTGAACGTGGAAGTCATCAACACGCTGGAAGGCACGCATGACATCCACACCCTGATCCTCGGCCGTGCGATGACCGGGATACAGGCGTTTACGAATTAGCGTTGTTTCCCCTGTCCCGTCAGGGACAGGGGATATTCCTTCGGCTGCTCAGGAACTGCCTTTCGGCCATTCCACAGCGGCCAGCGCTTCATAATGTTCCATAATCTGGGTGGAATCTTCCGTCTCTGTCCCTTGGGCCATTGCGAAGGACCAGGCCTGACGGGTGCCGCTGCCGACGAACATGGTGACGCCCTGCGCTTCGGCCTCTTCCAGGCAGAGCCGGACATCCTTGAACATTAGCCCGGTACCGAAGCCGCCGTTGAATTTCCGCGTCAGCACCGAATTGGGAAACTTGGTTTCGGTGGCGGTGTTGCGGCCGCTGCTGGCGTTGAAGATATCGATCATCAGCTTCGGGTCCAGTCCCGCCTTGATACCCAGCGTGACGGCCTCTGCCGTAACCGCTAGTGCCGTACCCGACAACAGGTTGTTCAACAGCTTCATCGTCTGGCCCATGCCGATCTTGGCGCCAACATAGAATACGTTCTTGCCGATTTTCTCGAGCATTGGCCGGTGATGGCCGAAATCGTTATGTGGGCCGGACACCATGACCGCCAGGCTGCCGGCGACCGCACCGATCACACCACCGCTGACCGGTGCGTCGAGCGCGACGATTCCGGCTTCGGCCAGTGCTTCGGCGACAGGAAGCGACGTCCGTGGTCCGGTGGTCGACAGATCGATATAGGTTTTGATCTTGCTGCCCTTGCTGAGGCTGTCTTCGCCAAGCGCCACGAGACGGACAATTTCCGGGGTGGGGAGGCAGACCAGCACCGTTTCGACCTGGTCGGCCAGATCCTTGGCTGACGTCGCTGCCGTTGCGCCTTTGGCGACGCAGGCATCGACAGCCGCCTTGTTCGGGTCATAGACCCTGACTGCGTAGCCGGCGGCCAGCAGGTTGTTAACCATCGGGCCGCCCATATTGCCGACGCCGATAAATCCGATTTCCGTAGCCATTCTGTCTCCCGCCCTGAAATTTGTTTCGATCCGCGCGGCTTTTGCTGTTTGGTCCGTACGGATCGTTACTCTATCGCAGCCCCTCGACGAGTGCACCTTCCTGTCGTCGGAAAGGCCGGAAATGCAACGAAACCCTGGTATGCGCCTTACGCAGTGCTGCGGCGCACAATAATCATTTCACACAAATGCAATAAATCATATATACTCAAAGGTTAATGTAACTCGTTGGAATTGAAGAAATCAATTTTGTTTCGCCAAAAAAGATAAGAGACTTGAGATGAGCAATAATACGAAGAAGCCCGAGGCCGATTACACCTTTCGGTCAGAAGACGACCGTCCCAAAAAGCGGACCTGCCTGAATTGTCGGAGCAACTTCACCAGTGAAGGGTGGGGCAACCGGCTTTGCACCTCCTGCCGGTCGCGGACCTAGTCAACTTTTAACTAAAAACGGTTTAGTATCGCGCG